>CP071184.1:337500-675000 GCA_017298655.1 Alicyclobacillus curvatus | reverse complement strand
TCATTGACAACAATGTGTTCAGGATGTAGAGTAGCTCGCCTTCCATTACAACCTAACACCACTGATTTTGGCTCTCTTGGCCGCAGTCAAGTAATATAGACGGAGAGGACAGAGCATAAGTTACGGAGTGATTCTTGGTCAATCTCAGAGTTATAAGGTTTTTAAAAACATGTCCTCTCGTTTGGTTATAGAGGATGATCGTTGGCACCGCTTTAACCGTCAGACGGCTTTACCCCAAGACAATCCCATATGTCTCGGAACGTCAGGCCATAGAACTGCCGCTGCACGAGCAAGACGAAAAACCATGCATCCAAAAAATCTGCTCAAATAGACCAGTCATCGAACCATCAGAGAGAGCGGTTTTGCGTAGACTGTTCTTATCTTGTAACGGACGCTGCATTCGTTACATCGTGAGCTTACGACCCTCTTCGCCCTTATTAGTCGTGAGTTGTGAATTGTCCGGGGTACAACACGTCCAATGCTTTCGTTACAGAGCGGTTGAATAATTGTGTCAACATCCCCACCAATCCATGTTTTTTCAGTATTTCTTCACCGATCAGGCCCGGGATTTCATGAACAGGAATGTTTAGTCTTTCGTGAATGAGCCAATCCATAGCCTCCTTGGCATGTTGTAGTCCGTTCTCTCCAGTCCAATATCCATTCCCAACGGATGCAAATTGCCATCTTTCAAACTGGCCCGGATATGCTGCATCAATGGCTAAAAATGGAGAACCACTGAAAACAGATTTGATCATCGTAGGCAGTCCATGCTCTTTAAAATCACGAAAACGAACCTTGATTGGAATCTCGTCCATGGTGAGTCTCAGTTGATCCTCGATCAGCCATCTCACGGCGGCAATCGCGTGCATTCTCCCAGTAGGCCCTTGCCAATAGCCGTTGGGTGTATGCCCTGTCAGCCAAGGTCGCTCCTGATAAAAACCGGCGTCCTTCAACGCATGAAATGGTGAACCGCGATAGATCGTAAACAGGAGTTGATGCAAGTGATACTCTTTAAACGTCTTTACCGTAATTTTTCAAGAGTCGATTCGACGTGCGAGAGCCGTTCGCAAACCATCCATCGTACGGCCCGTCGTGCCGTTTCTCGCCCTGCCGGCCCTGAGAAAATATGACGTCGTGCCCGTACCATTTCCCACGGTTGAAACTCATTTGGATATGCGTTTTCTAGTGCCTCCAAGACCGATCCCTTGAAGTAGGTTTTTAACATACCCGCTAATCTGAACTCCACAAACAAATCATGGCTGATTTCCAAACATATCTGTTCGCGATTCCATTTCTTCTTCTCTTCCACGACGTATCTCACCATGGTTGCTGCGCGTCTCATCCCTTCGCCGCCATAGAAAAAATACGGTGGAAATGCGTGGCGACGATGATGCAAGACGTCTTCATATAGCTGAACTATTCTATCCTCCATAATCGTCCATCCTCGTCCTTCTTCAATCTTTCCATCCGACGCAGTTTCGGGGTACCTTTAGTACGGTCTATGTAGATTGGACTTCAAGCTTCATCCGGTTGCGTCCCCAAGCGACTACGGCAGTCAGGAGTGGAATCCCCACACCGATTCCCACGGCTATCATGGGATACACGGTGTATAAAAACTGGTGCATGGTTTCGCGAGACGTAGACAGTAGGCTTATCGTGATTCCACCGAGACCTAGCGTGACAGGTAAGGAATAAAGATTTTCATTCGGTGACTTGACTAAATCTGCGACCACTCGGACCGCACCTACGGTAAAGACAGACACTCGCATGTAGCTCCCCAGCGTCCACAAAAAAACCCCCACCACATCCATTCTTTCAAAGATGCCCGTCAAATGAATGTATTGAATCTCTGAGTACGTAGGGTACGGAAGTAATCGGCAGAGGGCCTCTCCAAACACCATGATGGGTCCAGTCACGGGGCCAATAAACATGACAAACAGTATCAGTGACGTGATCCATGACTGCTTTGGGAGCCTCTCCATTTGCCGTGCGTCCTTCCAGAACATCGAGAATAGAATTAATTCAGAAAAGATCACCACGTACATGAGGGCCCCATGTAAAATAGAAGGTATCGGGTGGGTCATGATGGGAAGCAATTTTGCGGGTTCTTTGTCCTTCAGACTAAATATCATCACTAAAAACCCCATGAAAACGAGAATGGGCAATAGCAACTGAATGACGCGGGTCATAACCTCTCCACCGGCACGAGCCGCCCAACCGATCAAAATCAATTCAATACACACGAAAATCATCACTGGGGTATTCGGATACATGAGGCCGAGGAAACTCGTTACTTCTTTCAAAGTAAATGCTCCAATGCACAGAAAAAATATCAGATAAACGATCGACAACAAACCACCGAACCATCTTCCAAAGACATACATCGTGTACTCGATCAAGGACTGGCAGGGATGGAGCAAAGCCTGCTTGATGCGCAAATAAAATATCACGGAACTCATTGAAAAACCAAGAATCAACGAAATCCACGCATCCTTCCCTGCCGCCTGAAAGGATAGTCCAACGTAGACGAAGTGCCCATACGCGACGACGGTTGCTATCACGACCATAAACAGTTGTAGATTTGAGACTTGTAGTTTCCTTACCATGGAATTAACCACCTTGTTATGGGCTGTACCCATGTGTCCATTAGTTCAATCGGGCTCTGCAAATCAAATACAGACAGATACAGCACCGTCATCCCAAGCCCTACACTAACGAGTAACCCGTATATCCATCGGTGTCTGACATGACGCTGATCTCGCAAAGTACCGAAATCCAAGCCCATGATAAGCAGGATGACCAAACCAACGAGAACGAGGGTGCTAATCATGACTCGATTCCCTTTCTTGTTGAACCAGCGACTCCGTTGATAAGCCAGTTCGAGGCACATGCACCTGTACGTCCACATGAACCGGCAAACGACGAAGCTCCTCTCGCCAATTTGGTTCGATTTGTGCCCATGTCTTCGGACTCTGCCGATAAATCATCTCGGCGAACCCAACCGGGTCCGAATCGTATTTTTCTTGCAGCAAATGCAGAGTATGAGTTGTTGTTGCTGTTACTTGATTGCGGATTGCAGACTCGACAAGATGGATATTTCGGGGGTCCTGCAAATTCAGTGTCGTACCGTTCGATACGATGTCGTTGTGCATCTGTACTTTGACAAAAATCTGCGGCTGACCCCGAATGATTTTTGCCTTTGCAATTGTCCGTGGCTTGAGCACATCCACCCCCACCGTGCCCGTATAACCCGGTATCGATATATCTAGAAGCTTTGGCTCCATGGTCCCGCGCAACCACAGAAACCCGTTGACTTCATCTCCGGACCGAAGCCAACCGACCAGCTTATCTCTTTGGAAAATCGCAACATGTCGTACCTGAAATGTAGTTGTCTTGGTCGCCCCACCGATATTCGTGGCTTCAATTCCAACTGAATAAGGATCACTCCGACTGAGTAGACGTTCGATAAACTCCTTGGCTGTAAACTGCTCTGCCGAAATCTGCTTTGCAAAACCATCCACCGCTTGTGAAGGTAATCTTTCTAGGGGATACGGTAGGCTCAGCACATCTTCTGCTGTATCGTGATATGCCACGACAAAAGTTGTTCGTAAGCGGGATTGTGGGTTCCGCACGACCTCATCCAATAAAGGTGCTACATTTTGTTTCGCGTACTGCTCCCCGACAATGATGACACTGCGATGACTCATGATGAGTTTCCGAGGCACCTTCTTTCGAGCCTGCTCAATTAAGTCAATTGGGTCTTTACCGACACCATGTAATACGACAAAGGACTGCGTGCTCCCTGTAGATTCCGCAGGCGCACCACCTTGAGTCGTTCCGAGTTCGCTTGGGACCGCAATTTGAACGCTACCTTTCGTGGTCGCCGAGCCTGCATCCCCGGCGTCAACCCCTGTCGCTGTCGCGATGGCCAATCGGTCAATTTCCGTGGAGTCCCAACACCCGGATAGCAAAAAGCTGCTTGCCACAATGACTACAATCCTGATCCAGTGTGCGCGCATCATTTTCCTCCGTCTAAGTTTGATTCGGATCAGGTAGCCGACGATTCGGGCGAGTGGAGTCGGTCATCCGTGTTCGATTCGCCTTTGCCGTTTCTTCCGGTCGCTTTTTCAAGACCCACCATGGTGCTCGAATAAACGTATCGAGCAGCCCGCTCTTGTTCATGGGAGCCACGGGAGCCATGAACGGCTGACCAAATGACCGTAAGCTACATACGTGAAGCGCAATGGCAATTAGCCCGGCTACAAGCCCAAATAGGCCCAAGACTCCAGACAGAATGATTAGTGGGAACCGTAACATGCGGATGGTAACGGCGAAATTGTATCGAGGGATGACGAAGGAAGCAATCCCGGTGATGGCGACAATAATAACCATCGGCGCAGAGGCAATTCCTGCGGCCACGGCAGCCTGTCCAATCACGAGTGCTCCGACGATACTAATTGCCGACCCGATGGACTTGGGTAGGCGAATCCCTGCCTCCCGTAAGGCTTCGAAAGACAATTCCATGATCAGGGCTTCCATCACCGCCGGTAGCGGAGTCGCTTCACGAGCGGCTGCAACGGAGAACAGTAGTTTTGTCGGTAACATTTCTTGATGAAAAGTCGTGACGGCTACGTACAATGACGGGAGGATGAGGGCAAAATTTAGAAACAAATAGCGCAGGAACCGTAGAAAGCCAACGATCATGTATCGTCCGTAATAGTCCTCCGCGGCTTGCAGTGAACTCCACAAGTTGATCGGGGCTACCAATGCAAAAGGACTGCCATCTACAAGGAGCGCGAATTTCCCTTCCAGCAACGATGCGACGACCACATCGGGTCGTTCTGTCTCTTGGATTTGCGGAAATGGCGAATAAGGGTTATCTTCAATTAGTTCCTGCAAATAGCCGGAATCAAGCACTCCGTCAATCTGAATTCTTCCCAACCTATGACGCGCTTCTTGAAGAATCGCAGGGTCTGCAATACCTTCGATGTAACATAACGTGGCTCGTGTTTTCGTATAAGACCCAATCGTAAGATTTTCCATTTTGAAACTCGGAGTCGGAAGGCGTCTACGAATTAAGCCTATTCCAGTACCAATGTTTTCATTGAACGCCTCCTTGGGGCCACGGATTACAGCCTCGGTGCTGGGTTCTTCAATTGCCCGCTCTCTTCGGGACACCGCACTCAAAGCTGCCGCTTCCACTTCGCCATCGACAAGCATGACGACGTTTTGTTCCGTGATGTGCTTTAAGACATCTCCGAGATTGAAAGTAAATTGCGATTCAGGAACGGTAGTGTAGGAATGCACAAGTTCATGGAGAGAAGCCTTTTTGGATGGGTATTGTAACTTTGTCACCCTTGATCGTGTGAGTGGACGAAGAATGTCCGCCGCAATTTGTTTGGAATCCACGAACCCCTCAATGTAGACGAGATAGGCTGCTCGATTGTCAAATAAAGTGAAAGGATAGAACACCACGTCAACCGATTTGCTAAAAATTTGATGTAGCGCATTCACATTATCCGACAGACGCTTCGACAACCGAACGGTGCTATATACCTGTTCCTGTGAAATCCCGTGCCGTGCCGCTTCCTTCACGTTGTGGACCCTGGGATGTCGCCGCGCGAAAAGCACTTAGGCATGCCTCCATACATTTCCTTCGATGAACTTTTTTAGCATGTACGATGTGGTAGCAAATATACCCTTAACCCACAATGTGCAACTGTCAGCATTGCAGTCCATGAGAACATGGACTTATCTGAAAACAATTACAGAAGATGACTCGTTTTGGATTTCCCTAACATGGACAACGCAGGCACTTCACCCACTTTAAACGTCGGATTTCGAAATGAATTCACGTAGCCATTCCGTTCATCATCTTGCCATGACGAATCACCACGATTGGCCGCCAGTGGCCTTACATAACTCATGGATCAATCGCCGATGATAAGTGGGTACGATGACAATTCCAACAGAAAGGTGGCACAACTATGCCGGACGATTTAAAACGCCCACAAAGTCGCATGGTACAGTCTCCCACGGTGATGAACCAACTGAAGAAATTGGAGAAGGAAAGCTTTAAAGGCAAGCAAAACAAAAAGGGTAGTACGAACGAGATACAGCCAATGGAAACCGAAGAAGGATTGACTCAATAAAACAAAGACGTATGAGGGGGATTTACATTGTATCAAGGAACAAGCCAATTCGGAGCGCACGAACTCATCGGTATGAACGAAGCATTGATGTCAAAGTCAGCTAACATTGAGGTACTGTCGTTCCTAACCAGCCAAGTACAAGATACAAAATTACAAAACATGTTGGAGCAGCATGTGCAAATGATTCAAAATCACTACAATCAAGGAGTCGGCATCTTGCAAGGACATCACGCGGGTATACCGTCTATGCCTCCGTCCTATCCAAGTACCATGACTACACAACCGAAACTAGGACTGAGAAATCCTTCAATGCCAAGCCCCAATCTTCACGGCCAAGCACCCTCCGAGCGTTCGATTTGCACGATCGCCTTAAATATGTATAAATTTGGTGCAGTGGCTTGGACAACATTTGCGCTTGAATGTACCAATCCACAGCTTCGTACCTTCCTTATGAACGGTGCCAACATGTGCGATAAAATGGCATACGAAATGTGGAGTTTCATGAATCAAAAGGGATACTATCAAGTTCCAACCTTACAAGAAAATACAACCCAGACCCTGATCCAAGCCTATCAAACACCTCAGGTTTCTCAAATGATGCACGGAATGAACCCATATCAATAACCCTCACCCAACAAGATGAGTGGCCCGACTTCGTTGTAGTCGAGCCGCTCGTCTGTATTGTCAGATGGCTTTATCTCCATTATTAACGCCGCATGAAATCATTCAGAACTAGCGGTGGCCTTCGATTCAGCATGCTATCTCAAGATTGAACTTACAGAGTCGTATTCCCAATGAACGATTTTGTGTATCCAAGCGGTTTGCGTCCATAAATCCCATTACATTTCGCCGAAAGCTGCATCTCCGTCGTTTGAATACAAGGCATTTTGCCCTCACAACGGCGTTGAATGCTCATTTGGAGTCATGTTTGTTCAGCCTCTTGCGTACCAAATGCCTTAGACCGAATAGTACAACAGCAGAGGAAATGCCCAATATCACACTCAAACCATTCAAAAACGCCACTTCCCTTCGCGCAACACCCGTTCTACACTTGTTACTCAAACATTACTCAGATGTACTCGCATACGTGAAAGGAATAGGCGGCACGACGAAAAAGCCGAGGCTGGCCAAAGTAGATAGCCTGCTTCGGCTTGTAGACATTTTCAATGCCTTGCCGTGTTGATCCAAAATTTCTTCAGCTAGTGCGTGAAGTGTAAGACAGACTACCGTTCTGCGTCATTTACACCGCTTCATTCAGTGCATCAATCAATGTATTTTCAATGTTTTGTGCAATTTCCCGCAATTCCGGATCGTTGACCACTTCCATAAGTGCCGTTGGTCTAGGAAGCCCAATCTTAGTTCTACCGTTCTCTTCGTACACAACTACTTTGCATGGTAAGAAGTAACCTACAAGACTGTTTTGGCTCAAAACCCTTTTCGCCTCTACGGGATTACAAACTTCCAATACACGAAATGGCTGATTGAAATCGACGCCTTTTTCCTGTAACTTGGCAGGAATGTCCATCTGCCATAAAACTCCGAATTTGTGGTTCTTCAAACTTTGTTCAACCGACTGGACTGCTCCTTCTATGCTTTTGTCGGTTTCGACTGTGTAATGGAACATATACAAACCCTCCAGTTATAAGATTTTCAACACACCAAACATCCCCTGCTGCGCATGACCGGGAACCGGGCACAGGTAGTAGTATGTCCCTGTTGGCAGGCTCATGCTGCCTGTACGCGAGTAATATTGGGCCGTACTCAGTGATTGCGTTGTGCGCTGAGGCAAGGGAGGAAGCATGAAATCGTCGTGCATGGACATCATCGGCATTTGCACATATGGTGGCGGAGTCGTTGTGACCTCGAATCCGTGCATGTATCCCCAATCTGGATTCACCAATGTCACATTAACCATCGCACCTGCCGGGATGGTGATGGTTGGATTCACGAGTCCATCAATCTCCCACGTCATGTTTGGAACACCGTGTGGAGAAGCCAGTGCAACGAGATTCACGTTTGTTCCCGTGTAGGTCACTGTTGTCGCGGCCTTGTTGATCGTCGCGCCAACTTCTCCTTGTTTCACAAGTTGTTGCAACTGATCGTTGCTGATTGCAGGTCCGTTTGACGTCGTTGAGCCACCCATCATGCTCCCTCCGCCACCCATCATACCGCCGATTCCCATCATGGAACCTGTGCCAAAACCTCCACGGGAACGATTGAATAACATTCCGCCGAAGAAAAAGACGACGGCCAGTAAAATCACGGTCACGGCCACGACTATAAGGACAACTCTACGGTTGTGAATCATGAGATTGAACCTCCTCCTACTTCTCTAAGCATACCTCTGCTAAGTACGCTCATTCAAATGCCGGGGCATGCAACAGTGGTCATTCTGCTGATTAAATCTACGAGTTGTGTCATTTTACGAACCGACGCATAATGTAAAGTAGACAACGGAACACGCAAAGGCGATGGAGTTCGCCTTCAATGACCGCGCAGGTTAATGACTCCTATGGGTGTATGGTACTCATGTCTCATGGGGTCTTTTCATTTTTACGCTTCGTTTTTTCTACGGAAGTGTGGTACAATTGCCCATGAGAGTGCTAGTGGGTGATGGGGCTCACCTTGATTTCCTGCGATGGATGATGGCTCCTACGGACAGACTTCTGTTCGTAGGAGCCATTTTGATTTTTGCCCACAGGAGGTAAGAATGATGAAAACGATGTTTATTCTATTCTTTGGAGCCATTGGTGGCGTTTTTCGATACTTGCTGGAGAGCGCAATTCACCTGTCCTCAGGTTTCCCGCTGGCGACACTGATCATCAATTTGACAGACTCTTTCACGCTCGGGCTCTTTTAACTGCCTTGCGGTGGAAAAGGGAATTTCGGAACGGCTCCGACTAGGTATTGGTATTGGCCTGATTGGGGGATTCACAACTTTTTCAACGATGTCTCTGGAACTAATTCAATTGTCAAATCACCAGCCTGAACTGGCACTCGGGTATTTGTTTGCAACCATTCTCGGAGGGTTGGCCCTTGTTCATCTCGGAGATTTTGCTGCGCACCTGGTAAACAAGCCGAAACATGACACGTCAGATTCGCACAATGCAACGGAGGCATACGAATGACGGCCATCTATGATGTGTATGTTGGAGTAGGAGCAGCGGCGGGATCATTGATTCGTTATCACGTAGGACGATGGATTTCACGCATATCTAAATCATCCTTTCCGTGGGGCACATGGTTCATCAATGTCGTCGGTTCTTGTTTACTTGGCCTTGTATTCAAGGACTTTTGGTGGCATCAACATGACACCATGTGGTGGTTGCTTTTGGGCACTGGGCTTTGCGGCGGGTTTACGACCTTCTCCACCATGTCTTATGAAACAATGCACTTGATGCGGACGAACAGATGGATGGCAGCCGCCTATCTTGCGAGTTCTTTGGCATTAGGTTGTTTTTTTATATGGGTGATTCTGTGGGCGTGAATTCTCTGTATTTTGTATCGGAAACGCTTCCACCCACTGTCTGCCCTCCACGTTTCAGAATGAAAGTTAAAGGCCTCACAAGTGAAAGCGCGTGGCAAGGTGATATTGCTGACACGGAGGGTAATGGGCACACACATGATTCTCAACGTTTAGGAGTAAACACACGGTTCAAATGGGCGATGGAGAACTAGCAGAGTTTGCACGCTTCCAAAGTGCGTAAAGCAGAATGAAACTCCAGACGTACCATAAGACATAACTATGGTTTGTAGTCAGTAAGCAACGGACGTCTCTGGGATGAACTGAAACAGCCGATGCACAGTTTGTCGGGCATGAATAGACATCATCCCGGATTTCGACGGTTCTGTCCTCTTTAAATTGACCTAAATAATTGAAAAGGTGCTCCATCTATGGCTAAATTGGGTTTGTCGAGAACACAATCCAAGCCAGAAAGGAACACCTTTTGGGTGAATCATACACCAAAACACTGCCGTAGGAAAAGCTGCAAAGTACATGCTCGCTTCGACACTGAACAAGACAGCCGTGATTACGTCGTGAAGCTCAAGTGGACAAAGCGGCTCGCAGATTTGGCGCAAGCGCCGAATCTGGCCGGGCACTGTATCACACAAAGTGACCACGAACACTGCGACGTTGCCTCCATCATGTACCAGGCAACATCTTGGGAAAAACCTCAGCGAGTTGAGATCGTTCGTCGTTTAGACATCGATCTGGACGAGGTCCTGTGCGCAGACTGGCTTTGGGAGTACGAAGCGATTGCCACAACGTTCGACAGGAGTGGTGAGGATGTTTGGCACTTCTATAACTTACGTGGGAACGCCGAGAATCACATCAAGGAAGCGAAATATGGATTCGCAGTTGACCAATTTCCCAGTCAGAACTTTGCTGCCAATCAAGCGTCGCAAGGACTGAAGTTGTTAGCATACAACGTGCTCTTTACAAACAGGTAGCGCTGCAGCCTGGGTACGTCAACGGACAGCAGGTCGACTTCGTCGCAGACTGTTCTTCCTGTCCGGTATCGTGGTCCGTCATGCACGACAGTGGACAATCCGCCTGCTAGAATTCGCACAACGTCTATCCACTCACATTCTTCAGGCTGTGCCATAGTGATTTCCAAACTGGATAGTCGAGGATAATGGCCCAAAATGCGGAGGGGGAAACTATGCCCAACCATCCCGCAACGTCATGCTGATTCGTCGACAATACAGACATATTTTCCGAACATTGGAATTCCCGTTCCTTCCAGGCCGTTCTAGGACAAAACCCTCGAAACCCGGGATCATAAAAAGTGGGACTCGCAGACAACGTGCGAATCCCAAAAATGGGGTAAGGGTGATGCACTAACAATACCATAGACGTTGCAAAAAGTATGTCGATGCGTGACGACAGCAGCGGTTGGTCGTGATGCGATGCAAATCACCTCGAACCCCACAACTATGTGAAGGTTATCCCAGTCGGCTTGTGCATATGTTAAAATTGTCCACACATACTTGATAGAAAATTTTCGAAGCACGCGATGGCGCGGGAGGGATGTGAGTGGGCAAACAACAACTTTTCAGATGGTACAGGATTGTTGGGCACCCTCAGGACGGTCGAAACACAGATTTCGTCTATTACGTCGAATCCTCATCACCTCGCAACGTGATCAAGTATCACGGAAAATGGCGCAAATGTGAAACGGAGAACGGTCGCATCAATGTACGGTTCCCTTTCCACGAGAAAGCTGTTCAATTGATGCCGCTAACGTGGGCTCCCGAACGGGCCGAACCCATCTACAGTAGTGTGACCGCTGTTGTCAAAGTGATACCTGCAACCCGTTACGTTTGTGAGTGTGGGAACGAACATGCTTCTGAATTCCCATATCCTTCGATGTGGTGTAGTTGCGGGAGAAAGGCATATCCAGTTGGACAGATGCCCTATCAGGAGGGCTTTTAACAACACGGGAATCATTCCTTGGAATCTCCCTCATCACTGGTACTTTCCCAAGTAAATCTTATGAGGGAGTCAGTCACTCTTGAACCCCGAACGTCCTTAAATTCAATGTGGTCGTAGGGACGTTCAGGGGCTCCATCTCCGGTCCGTGCAACTCGTAGTCAACCTTCGCCATTCAAAATTTCCTCCCGTTCTTCCTCTGATAGTTCATCGAATTCAAGCTGCTTCAAAACCTTTTCGACCACATCTATCGGTAGTCTCGCTTCTTTTAGGCGCATCAAAACATACTCTCTTGGTGATAAGTCCCTCAAAACCTTACCCCATTTACTTCGTTTTTATTTCGCACCGACTTATCGTATCAGCTTTTAGTCCGATCATCTGTCGAACCGAGTCCACGCCTCGTATTTTCACCAGACTTCCGTCAGAACATGCGATTGAGCGTATAGAACTTATACTCGGCCAGATAGGCATCCGAGGTTCCAGCCGTTTCCATAGTTTGCATGTCCAATCAAAACTCCGAAGTCTTCAAGCAGTGTAGTGCCTATTGAGAAAATCAGTAACAGGGGCTTTGACCTTCCGAATCGCCGAATCAACACAATGCACCAACACCCTAGAACCGGGTACAAGCCAATGTTGCGCGGCAATGCGGAAAACGTCTCTATGCGCGTGTAGCGGGCCATATTCCACCATTCCAAGCCGAAATCCAACAGCGCCAATCACGACGGCAAACGGGGCCACGGAGAGGACAATTAGAGAATGTTTGCGGTAGAGGAAGACACCAAAAATTCAAAGCAGAACGAAACCGAGCGCGATATTCAGCAGCATAGTTCCGACTGCCTGGGGGCACGAAAACTACTCTGTGCTGCGAGGGTTAGGCGAACCCCCCTTCTACCAATTTTATAGAAATTACATAATGTGTTGCAGGTGGCCATGTGATAGTTCACACCATTGCTCTGATGAAACCCTGTCTGAAAAACCCGATGAAGGTCATTTTTCTCGCGTAACTCTCTCTATAATCTCTCTCTATAGTCTTTCGTTTTCTCCCTCATTCTAGCTCATTCGCAGTATTTCTCATCCGACTCGACAGGTGAACTTGAAGGATAGCGAGCATCTGACGCCTGGGATAGGTAAATGGGTGTGCGCAAACAGAGGCTATGCCTCATTGTCCTAAAATATGGTCGCACATTAGGATGTCCACATGCACCTTTGTGGCTTACCCTCTCAAGTCTCCCATGGTCTCATCGGAGCCCGTGAAATTTCATCGTCCTGCCTGTCAAAGGGTGGATGCCGTATTCTGCTGCCCGCAAGGGTCATTGCCCTCATTTATGCGATCGTACCGGCTAATCCGTGCTTCGTTTGTCAGTTGAGTGAATGCGAAATGGCAGAGAATCAGAGTGAATCGAAAGGTCTTAAGCAGCGTTCTGTAATCGTTCCATGTGCATAGGTCCAAGCACTTTTACAGGATCGTACGGGATTTGCATACGTCCCAGTGCAAATAAAACTCGAATCAAGCGACAACTTAGGGCTATTGCTGGCTGCATCTTTTTCAACGGATTCTGCGTTCGCTGGGTGTAGTAGCGGTGCAACTCCTGGAACTCTGCGTTCTTCGCCAAGAGTGGTATCACAGCTCGGAACAGGAGTGACCTCAGCCTTGGGCGTCCCCGCCGACTAATCTTCGTCTGTCCCTTGTGCTTGCCTGAGCTGTTTTCCCGCAGATTTAGCCCTGCTAGTTTCTGAATCTGTCTGGGGTTATCATACCCAGCAAGGTCACCGACTTCGGCAAGGAATCCAGCCACTGTTACGAGTCCAACGCCCGGAATACTCATCATCTCCGGCGTCCCTGGAATCTGACTCACCAAACGCTCAATAGGTCTAGCTGTTCTTGGTACAAGTCATATTGACGAAGTAGAATCTCCAACTCCTTGCGAGCCATCTGCATTCCTTCTGTGAGCCCAACAGACTCCTCAGCCTTCTCCTTGAGGAGGTTCGCTTTGCTCTTGCCAACGCCTCGTCCAATGCCGCCATCCCGCCATGCCTGAACGATTTCGGATGTTGTGTTCCCCTGAATATCTGTTGGGCACGGGAACTGGTGTAAGCACACGAGAGCCGATTTGCCTTCCCAGTCCTTGAACACCTCTGTGAACTCTGGGAAGAAACGATCCAACCAGTCATGAATACTTCCTTGGACTCGCTTCAGGTCTTCGGACAAACGGTCTCTTTCGTTCATTCCAACACGCAAGTCAGCGTAGATATCTTCCGGAATGTTGGGTTCGGAGTACCGTCCATCTTTGACCAGGAGTCCAATGACACGAGCATCTTTGCGGTCGTTCTTTGTCGGACTGTTGTCCTCCAGTTCCTTGGTCTTCTTCACGTGGAGCGGATTTACTAGCACGACATGAATCCCTTCACGACGAAGAAACTGAGCTAAGTTCATCCAATAATGCCCCGTGGGCTCAACACCAAACCCAACGCTGTCACAACTGTGGTCAACCATGAGCGAATGAATCCATGTGACGAGCCTTACAAAGCCATGCCTTGTGTTGTCGAAGGTCAGCGGCTTTCCAAGTTCCACGCCTCGCACGTCACACGCCCGAGCCACGTGAACCTTCTTGGCAATGTCTGCATCGACAACCAAGGTTGAATCTGTGATCCTGCGAATCTTACCGTTCTGCGTTATACTCATCTTGTAAAAGCCTCCTGATTAGTGGTGTGTTTTCGTCGACATCAACACTATCAGGAGCTTTTTATTGTCTCAAACCCGATTTTGCTTCTTTACAGGAATACTGCCCACATGGGATACAATATACTCTCAACTCATCTGTCAAACTCATCACGTCACCGCCGCCAACTTCAATATATATATCCATTTTACCCAGCTGTTCTCGTGAAATCTATATGCTCATATTCACCTTGGCAAGCCGCTTACATTCGTACAACTGTTCATCGGCTATCGCATAGCATTGCTCCAAGGAGTCGCCTTCGAGTCCCCACACGGCCCCTCCTACACTAACCGAAAGCCCGTCCGACTGTTCCTCAACTGCCCGCTGAATCCTTTCCCTAGCGGCAAATGCGTCGGCCTGGTCGTACTGCATGAGCACGGCAAACTCATCTCCACCAAATCGAGCCACCAGATCACCAACTCGCACGTTCCGACTAATGATACCAGCTATTTGCCGCAGTGCATTGTCCCTCGACGGATGACCTTCCGTGTCATTAACCTGTTTCAGTCATCCATATCGAACAAGCCAAACACAAGCTGGTTGCCGGAGACCTCGCAATCTTGTAGTAATTGAGGGAGTCGTGCTTCTAAGCCTCGGCGGTTGAACAATCCCGTAAGGAGGTCACGCTGACTCGCTTCTTCGGTGATTCTTCCAGTCAGTATCAAGTCTAGGGCAAGCGAAACCTGTGCCGCACACGAATCCGTCAGGGCTGTCCCTGTCTCTATTGTGAGCCGCCCGGACGTGGGTTAGGTTCGGGCCACTACAATCGATCTGTTCCCGTGATACAAGCGGCCAGACGCCCACTTCGAGTAACCCATACCCTGTCCACGCCACTTGTAAATCGGGTGGCATATCTTCTATAAGCCGCCATCGTTCCATGAGCGGATGTAGCAACTCCATCTGACCTAGTGCATGGCAAGGAAGAAGGGACGATGACACTTGATAGCGAGTTCAGTCTTAATGGACTTTCCAGAGGAGTTTGATACCGAACGACTCGTGATTCGTTCTCCTCGGTGGGGTGATGGTGCTGAGTTGAACGCGGCGATTCGAGAGAGCATAGAGGAACTCCGTCCTCAACATCGGTTTGCAATGATTTTTCATCGCCTGCAAACACGCCCCACGAAGCATACACAGTCGGAGTTTGCGGAGTTACGCCGTTTGTCAGAACTCGTTTCCGATAGACAAAAAATCCAGAGTCAGCGTCAGCGAACCTTCGTAAGTATATAGCGGCCATTTGGAATAATTCCATGCCCCTTGTAGCCCTTGACCACTCGCGAGAGCGGTGACAGAACGCACGCAAGCTACTTGCATTCACATAAACACCCCCCATCATAAAAACCTCTCCGCCAAAATAACGCAGAGGCGACTTACCGCTGTACCTGCCCCGGAACGTCCCCCTACACGACAAGAACGCCTAATTTGTCTCTTTGTGTCGTTTACTCAGGGTTTGTTGCTAATTTCCTCCAGAGGTTAATTGAACAATCGTCCATTGATTGAACATTCGCTTCCGTACAATGCATTTTAAGCCCCGTGAACGCGGCGTCAGCACCACCACCCTATCGAATTCTCATGAAATGCTAAATTTTACCGACCCAATTTTCAAACGAGTTACTGCGGGCAAGATAATGGGCAGTCAGATAGATCGCAATGTAGATGGGGAGTGAATATATGTATCGCCAATGCAAAGGGATAGATAGGGCCTGCTGAATGAAGTAAAAACCCTGTTGCAGCAAGGAATTCGCATGCAATTTGTCGAATGAAAGTATATGGAGTTTGAGCGGATTGAGTAAAAAACCGTGCACTTGGGGGAAGGACATTGTACGCGAATCATCAGGACCAACAAATACTTCCGGGAGACTTCTTTTTGCCCTTCGGGGGCCGATTGAGCGAACACAAGCGCTGGGTTCAGCTATCGTATCTCATCCCGTGGCGGCGATTGGAAGAGGAGTAAATCCAGCGCTTCGGTAAGGATCCTCGAGGCAGACGGGCGATATCCGTTCGGATGGCGCTTGGCGCGCTCATCATTCAGGAACGCGAAGGCTTTTCGGACCGTCACCTGGTTCAGCACATCACGAAAAACCCGTATCTGCAGTACTTCCTTGGACTTGAAGGATATCGGGAAGAGCCGCCTTTTGACCCCTCACTCCTCACCTATCTCCGTAAGCGATTGGGACCGGAGGTCATCAACCAAGTGAATGAGTGGATCGTGCAAGCGGCTCGCCAAGAAGAAGGCGGGGACGACGATGAGCACAAGGACGAACCGCCAACTTCGACCGAGGCAAACCCAAATGGTGACTCAGAAGTGGAACCTCAAGAACCCCTGACCCATCAATGGAAGCTGATTCTGGATACGACCTGTGCACCATCAGATATCGCGTATCCAACAGACTTGTCGCTGCTGAACACAGCTCGTGAGAAGCTGGAAGATATCATTGACACGCTCCACGCACCGCATCGAGGGAACATGAAAAAGCCCAGGGACCGGCGGTACCAAGCCCGCCGTGACTACCCGAGAACGGCGAAGAACCGCAAACCAAGTGGACGAGAGATTCGCAAGGCGGTTGGACGACAATTGCGCTATGTGGCACGGGACTTGAGGTTCATAGAACAGCTGGTGGCACACACGCCACTCACCGTACTTTCGCGGCGACAATATCGTGAGCTCTTGGTCGTTGGTGAGCTGCATCGACAACAACGAGAGATGTACCAATCGCACAGTCATCGCGTAGATGACAGAATCGTAAGCATCGCTCAACCCGACGTACGGCCGATTGTACGTGGAAAAGCAAAGGCGAATGTGGAGTTCGGTCCGAAAAAGTTGCCATCAGCGTGGTGGACGGATACTCCTTGATGGAGAAAACGAGTTGGGATAGCTTCAACGAGGGCACAACGCTGATTGAGTCGGTAGCGCTTTGGATTTTATCCAGAAGCGATTCTGGCCGACAAGGTCTATCGAACGCGAGAGAATCTCAGGTATTGCAAAGAGCACGGCATCCGACTGAGCGGCCCCAAGCTAGGAAGACCACCAAAGCACGTGGAACCAGAGGAACGAAAACTGGAGCGGCAAGACATGGGCGAACGAAACGTGGTAGAAGGTAAATTCGGAGAAGCAAAGCCAAACTACGGACTTGGTCTAATTCGGGCACGCCTTCGTCAGAGCAGCGAGACCGTCATCGCTCTTCAAGCGGGTCATGAACCTGGAAAAGAGGCTACGGCTTCTTTTTGGGCTCCAGTTTGGAAAAGTCTTGAGCATGGATTTTTGACACCCTAGGGGCCAAGTACTAAATCATTCAGCAGCCCCTAATACTACAGCGAAAGTTGGTGTGACTGGACAAAATGCGTGAATGAGTTTACCATATTTACCAAGGGGACGGCTTATCAGTAATTGTTACGTTATTCAAGTAGGGGAACCAGGGTATACATGGATAAACTCAGCAAAATGCTAAACTCTGACGTGATCAGAGGCAGGGTCGACACTCTTGTACCCGTCCAGATTCTGCTCGTGAATGGTACGGCTTTTGAACAAACGTGGGATCAACTTGTACGAGACTTTCATTATCTGGGATACAGCAAAATGTATGGCCCACGTATCAAATACCTGGCGTTTCTCGGAGATCGGCCACTTGCTGCCATTAGTTACAACAGGCCGACACTCAGAGTTGGGGTTCGTGATCGTTTCATTGGTTGGGACGAAACATTGAAACAAAAATATTTGGAGCGGGTTGTGTGTAACAACCGCTTCCTCATCCTTCCCTGGGTTCAGGTACCAAACTTGGCATCGCATCTGTTATCCCGGACTTTGCAACGTTTGTGCCATGACTGGTTTCAACTATACAAAACCCACTTGTTTTTGGTGGAAACCTTTGTGGATCGGTCTCGTTACGAGGGGATCTGTTACAAGGCGGCTGGATGGAAATGTCTTGGTGAAACACAGGGATTCTCCAAACAAGGAAAGGCATATCGGTATCACGGTAATCGAAAAACAGTCTTCATCTATGTACTGGATCCACATTTTCGTAAACGACTTGGTCTACCCAATTCCCGTCCCCCACATGTCCACACAGCGGCAGCAGGGAGGGAACCCCGTATGATGTTGTCCATCCCAGACTATGATCCTCACATTCTTGAAGATTGCGGAATTGAAAACCAGGGTATTACGTTGATCCCTGAGATGTTGGAAGAATATCTGAACAGCTACCGCACTTGCTATCGCCGTGCCGAACAAAAGCACCTTGCGGACACGTTTATCAAGGGACTTCTCAGTGACCTAGAGCGCAAGTCGATTGAACCAGTTGCGCTTCGATATACAGGCAGTAAAGGCGTACGACCGTTACAAATGTTTTTCAAGAACTCGACTTTTGACGATGAGAAGATGCTAGGTACCTATCAGGCGCAATTAGCAGAACTTATCGGCGATGAAAATGGAATGATCAACGTCGACGGCTCTGACTTCCCCAAGAAAGGCGCCAACTCGGTTGGAGTCGCTCGCCAGCATTGTGGCATACTCGGGAAGACAGATAATTGCCAGGCTGGCGTGTTTGTGGGTTATTCCAGTATCAAGGGATACGGGCTGGTAGATAGACGACTGTACATGCCACAGCTGTGGTTTACAGAGGACTACACTGAGCTTCGCAAAGAATGTGCAGTACCCGAAGATCTTCAGTTCAAGACGAAGAATCAATTGGCGACGGAGATGATCCAAGCCGTAGCAGGCTCTGGCCGATTCCCGTTCCGATGGATTGGTTGTGACGCTGCTTTTGGATGTGACCGTGACTTTCTTGAATCTTTACCAGAGGGCAGCTTCTACTTTGCGGATGTCCGTGCAAATGAGCTTGTATTTGCTGATATGCCTACGATGGAGATTCCTGTCTCAAAGCCCACGGGTGGAAGATATAAATATCCAAGGCCTTCGTTTCATCCAGTAAAAGTTTCAGATTATGCAAGTGATGAACGCATTCCGTGGCAGCAAGTCGTGTTAGCAGAGGGCGCGAAAGGACCGATTATTGCTGACGTGAAATGTATTCGATGCGTAGTTTGTTCCAGCACAACGCACTACCGAAACTACGTTATTCCCAAAGAGGCTGTGTGGTTATATATCCGTCGCTATGCTAATGGCAGAATCAAATACTCGCTTTGCAATGCACCCGAAGATACTCCGATGGAAGTGCTGAACCGGGTGGCCACCATGCGCTGGCCGATTGAACAGTGCTTTGAGGAATGCAAAAGTCATTTGGGTATGGGACACGTGGAAGCAAGGTCCTATAAGGCGTGGCACAGACACATGTTGTTCGTAATGATGGCGCATCTTTTCACTCAAATACTGCGTATGCGCTTTAAAAAAAACGGCAATTGTATTGACCATGCCGATGGCCAAACGATTGATTGTAGCCTGTTTGACGGAGGATCGACGCTGGTTCCGTAAGATTCTGGATGAGATACAATATCATCTCAAGCGAAACAGAATCGCGTATTTATCGCACAGAAAGAGAACATTGGCCTTATGTTCAGATAAGTATCCATAACTTTCGCTGTAGTACTAATTAGTTATCATGAACACAGGCTCGGCTCCATGTCACAATTTCATAGGTTTATTGGAAACACACATATCTTGTCTCGTAAGTGACTTGGGCTGAGTTCCCACTTAGGCAGTTTGTCTAACATTTATTGGGTGCGCTAGAGCGCAGGTGTTGAGAAGGTGCTCGACGAGTCCGTGCCCCATTTGACGACGGTTCAATCGGTACGTAAATTCGGCAGCGTACAGCTGCTTGTACTGCTCCCGTCCATGGTATGTGCCGTCAATGAACGCCTTCAGGTTGCTAATCAAAGTATCGACCCAGTGGAACGTTTCATGAGCGCTTTCGTCACTGGACAACGTCACCACATGCGGGATGTCCATTTCCTTTGCACTGGCGCCATACGACCAATTCCCGTCTGTTTCTAAGACGACATCAGCCCCGAGATTGCACTGTAGAACAGGTAGCATCGAACTCTTGCTCAGGTCGTCAACTGCTTCAACAAAACAGTACTGAGGCTTTCCTTTTTTGAGTGAAACCCCCATGACCATGGCTGACTGTACTGTGCCACGTCCCCGTTTGCCTTTGCTTTTACCACCAAGATAGAAGTCATCGACTTGAACGATGCCCTCCAGCTTGTACTTGGCGTTGCGCTCTGCCATCGCATGACGGATTTTATGGAGCATGTGCCAAGCCGTATCGTAGGAGACACCAATGTGACGCTGAAGTGTTTTCGCAGAGACACCACGCTTGTCATTGCTGACCAGGTATATCGCCAGGAACCACTTGTAGAGCGGCGTTTTGGTCTTATGAAAGATGGTCCCAGCGGTTACGGAAGTCTGACGGTGGCACTGCCCGCATTCGAACAGCGGAACTCTGCGGTCGGCGTCGCGCCTGTGGTTCGCGTGAACCAGAATGGCTTCTGAATGATTACACTTGGGGCAGGTGAAGCCTTCCTTCCATCGCAGTTGAATGAGGCGTTCCTCACAGGATTTCTCATCAGAGAATCGTTGCGTAAATTCCAGGAGATTCATGAGTACCACCTCAGTATACGAACGTTTGTTCCTATTCCAAGTTTACCACTCAGTCCCCACTTTTCAAGGGCAACTTACGAGAGTCGATATGTGTGATTGGAAATAATGATGTCCCATCAGAGCTACATTGTGAAGGAGCCGATACTATGTAGGATATCGTAATGTTCGTTGGTTTAGACGTATCAATGGATACCATAGCAGTGGCCTTGGCAGATGTAGGTCGTCGGGAGGCAAGGTATTGGGGAACCATTGCGCACACCCCAAAGGCTGTAAAGAAGCCGTTGACTCAGTTGGGAGGGACTGACGAAATCCTCGCTTGCTATGAAGCGGGCCCCACCGGGTATGAATTGCTACGTTTTCTTAACCGTCAAGGGGTTCAGTGTCTCGTTGTTGCCCCAACGTTGATTCCACAACGGCCGGGGGACCGTGTAAAAACAGACTGGCGTGATGCAATCCGACTGGCACAACTACTTAGAGCACATGAATTAATGCCGGTGTATGTAATGTATCCTCTGACGGAGGACCCGAAATCGAAAGCGCGGGTCGCGTGATCCCTTTAAACAGGTCCGTCTGAGTATCATGGATGTGAAGGTGCTAACCGTGCTTGATGAATGAGAGTCGTTTGCAACGCAAGCGTATCTCCGGACCCATCGCCCCAAACGTCGGTATGTGTATATCTTGGTAGATCGATTGCGGCCGAGAGGCGTTCGAAAAGGCGCGGCGAAAGTGGATGTCTAGCTGAAGGAGATTACCCCAGTCCGGACCGAAGATCCGGGTTTGATCACAATATGGTTCGGTTTCTCGACTTTCGTACCGCCGATGAAATCGAGCTTTCGGTCGATGAAGAGCACCGAAAGTTGGTGGAACAGGTCCTGAACTGGTTGCGAGATGGTTGTATGGCCCTTTTCTAGGCCGCACAGGGTCCCCAGTGTCATCCTGACGAGGTGTGCATCACTTTTTTATGTAGAAAATTGCTCAAGAACGGACCCGAATGGTACTTTTGATCTCATGGGACGGATGTATTTCTCTATGGCAAGTACTCGATGAATTTGACTTCCATAAACAACGACGAGCATCTTGATATTGTGGAAATCATCAATCAACGATACACTGGCACGGTATCCATCACCATGGTTAACAAACACATTCGGCGGTGATAGAAACGGCATCATGACTCAGTTTAACGCGCGGAAGAGAGGAAAAACACCTAAGGTTAAGGACTTAATTGTGGGAGAGTGGGTCTACTCATGAACATTGTAACCTTGATTTCAATCATCCTTGTTTTGGCCATGCTTTTCCT
The DNA here is from genome assembly GCA_017298655.1 of Alicyclobacillus curvatus. Classification (GTDB taxonomy): domain Bacteria; phylum Bacillota; class Bacilli; order Alicyclobacillales; family Alicyclobacillaceae; genus Alicyclobacillus_B; species Alicyclobacillus_B curvatus. The sequence goes on along the minus strand of CP071184.1, from coordinate 652,847 downwards.
CATCATCTTTTATAATCATCGAGATCCCTGACTTCATGACCGTGGATATCACCTTAGCTAAGATTCCATAGATATGAGAACAAATGGTCCTGGTTATGCACTCACTCTGCTCAGGACCCCTGGACGGGAGGTGCAGAAACGCAGGCATTGAACAATCAACTGACCAATTCGTTCGGATGTTGTCGCCGATTGAATCGATAGCAGAACTCGTCCAGGTACGGTTGCATGACGTGAGTGCCTAAACCATGGTAAGTGACGTAATGCAAGCTTTGGCGTTACCGATCAAGGCATGCACCCACTTGAGAAAGATGTTCGGGTCTGACTCGTTGAAGCCCTGCGTGACATGGTGGGATTCGTATTCTGGCAGACGCTTGTAGAGTGTGCCCGTCGGATAGGATCGTGGACCCGTTGTCATCACTCCCGGGGCCACTCGATGAATCTCTGTGATGGTCACGCGTTCAATGACCTTCATCCGTGCAAACTACGGATTCCCATCGGCGTCGGTCCGAAGCGCAACCACGACCGCTTGTGTCGTGGTTCCACATCCATCTGTACCACATTTAGACGCGCCAAAGTACGCGTCAGCCATTCCGACAAGACCCGCTTAACGGTCATGCGTATCCCGTTCTTGCATTACTCGAATTTCAAAGTAAATTTCATGATGAAAAAAGAGGCCGAGAACACTTGTTTCAATTACGTTGGGGCAACGGGTTTTCGTGTCCACGTTACCACGGTGATCGATTCTATTTCCTCGTTAAGCGCATGCTTTACGGAATGTCCATCCTGGAGTCACCAGACTTCACTGACCGCTAAGTGCAGTGGTCAGATTGCGATTCAAGTTCATGCAGCACATCGCAGAGATTCGGAATATCATTCGCTGTTCGAATGTGAAGATTGTCATCATCAAACCTCAATCACGGCACAATCATGACATTATCAACACACCATACATCCCTTGCTGCACAAGTCCGGCAACAGGGTATAGATGGATTCACGCGCACATGACACTATCTTTCACGGCTAAGACACTTTGTCAGTTCATCCTCTGGGAACCAAAAACAGCGGCAAAGTAGAGATTCCACCCACGACCAAACAATCCGCACACGTACGCTGTCACACCGCAAGCTGCTCGATGAAACGACGGCACTCGATCGTGGACAACCTTGAACAACTGTAAAACCCTCTGCAAGAGTCATTGGTGAATTTAGCCAACTGGTCTGAAGTGAAGGTGGTTTCATTCTACAGATATCTATTTCTTGGAAGTAGCTGTATAACTCATGAAGATAGTTGAAGGCGTCGCTCTGATGGGAATCGGTACGAAAAACAGTGTGCGGGTCTGCATCCTGTGTCACTGCCCGCAGTCGACGCAATGACCCTCACCTCATCGGTCAACCTCCTCTGCGCGACCCGTTGCAATATATCTTCAGTGTACGAGAGCCCGTGAAATCTATAGGATGGTGTCCGTTTTTGCAAGCCGCTTGCATACATACAATCGTTCATCGGCCACCGCATAGCATTGTTCCAAAGAGTTGCCGTCCATGCCCCACACGGCCCCACCGACACTAACCGATAGTCTGTCCGACTGTTGTTCAACAGCCTGCCGAATCCTTTCCATGGCAACACTTGCATCTGGTGCGTCGCACTGCATGAACACGGCGAACTCATCACCACCAAATCGAGCCACAACATCACCAGCCCGAAGGTTCCGAGCAATAATCTCTGCGATTTGCCGGAGTGCAGTGTCCCCTGACGGATGGCCTTCCGTGTCATTGACCTGTTTCAGGTCATCCATATCAATCAAACCAAACACGAGCTGACTGCCAGAAGCCTCGCAGCTTAGAAGCAACTGTGGAAGTCTTGCTTCTAAACCTCTCCGGTTGAGCAACCCGGTGAGTAGGTCACGCTGACTCGCTTCTTCAGCGATTCTTCCAGCCAATATCAAGTCCAGGGCAAGTGAAACCTGCGCGGCACACGCATCCATGAGCGCGGTTCTTGTCACAACGCAAAATCGCGGCTCTAGCTGCGTCTGCGCAACCACGATTGCACCGATTATCCGTTCCCGTGACACAAGAGGCCAAATTCCCACTTCAAACAAACTGTAATCCTTCCAAATCTGCTGAAACACGTCAGGCATCTCCTCGACTAGCATCCATCGCTCCATGAGTGGATTTAGCAAATCGAGCCGACTCAGCGCATCTTCAACGAGTGTTTGTAACTGTTTCTCGCCCTCGCTGAAGACTCCCCAAGGCGCATATACCTTTGCTCTTTGCGGTGTAACAGCGTTTGTCAAAATACGCTTCCTGTAAACGAAGAACCCAGAATCAGCCTCCACATAAGCACGTAAATCCGTCGCAGCCATCTTGAACAGTTCCATGCCTCTTGTGGCGCGCGACCACTCACGGGAGCGGTGACAGAATCCTCTCAAGATATTCTCGTCCACCCGTCTCACCCCCACCACATCATAAAGCCCCTCCGTCAAAATGACGAAGAGGTGACTTGTCCGCTGTACCTACCCCGAAACGTCCTCCCGCACGGGAAGAACCTCTAATTTGCCTCTTCATGTTCCTTATTCGAGGTAGATTGTTAAAATCCTCCACAGCGCACTAGCACCATTCCCAGTGCCGCACGCAAACGCAGACAGCAACGGTCCAACAGGAGGTCTAGTTGAGGGCATTGAAGGCATTTCCGTTTTGATGCAACATAGTTACTGATTCTCAACCAATCGAACTTGGCCCATGCCCGTGGTGGATATCTGGGTAATCCGTAGGTCAGTTTCTGCTTGGCGAAGATCCTGTTTCAATCGCATGACGGGTAGAAAAGATGCCCCATAACCGGCAGAGATGACGGCTAGGACACGTGGAATTACCACGCGGAATATTTCGGCAATCGAAGGTGATACGTGTTCATCTTTATAAAAAACGATGCTACCTGGATTATACGTTGTACGGAGAGCGATTTGTGTTAGACTAGCATTGTCGTGTAGAAACTGACCGATCCATAAAAGGATATTGGGGAACCGGCTAAATCCATGGACCGTGGGAGACGTGGCTTGCATGAAACCTCCGTCCAGGACCGAACTTAAAACGACAACATTCCCGTCAAATCCGATTTTCCGTCCTCACTGGACAAGTCAGGAGAAATAACGAGTTACGGGATGACATCAACCCGACTCTTCGTATAACGAAATCGCCCATTGCGGATGGCAACCATTCCCCCGTTCACCTCAACCAGCCCCTGAACCCCGGGCTGGTTAGGACCCACGTTTGGGCAGAGAATTTCCTGTCTGAATACGTTTCTTTCGGGTGTCGTCCCCAAGACAATCGTGGTGATGATGCGGCGGTGAATCGGATCATAAACCTTTGGGAGCTTGATTGGCCTGTAGCTTGCCGGTTTACCCGGAATCGCGGGGACGCCTCGTAAAACAATCGCCTCACTCGTCTGATTCGCATGACACAGTTGTTTCAATTCCTTGGTATCGAAGTCCCCCTGGTACCCGGCGGACGTCAGTTGTGCCGTAATTTCATCGACTTCAAGAGGTGTGGGATATACCGGCTTCACTTCGAGTTCAAGTACAGCATGGCGGACGTGATGCAGGTCCTTTAATCGATACTCCTCCCCCAGTGTGACCTCAACCCGCCCGATGGCCTCCGTGGCATTCTTGGAGACTCTTGATGAAAACCTTTGAGAGAACGGAATGTGGCTAAGTACAACTTGGATGTCCTGCTTCCCATAAACAATCACCCGCCCAACCGCGGGTTGCCCATCTAAAACGACGACCAACCGTCCATCTTTTGGGACCGTTCGTGCGGCAAACGCCCCCTCGTCATCCGGCTCCGTGATCGATATCTGATTCTCCATGACAGATACGGTTCCATGTTTCACAGGCTGAACCTCTATCTCAGAGTCCATCGGTAACTCTGGTTGTGTTTTAGGTTTTCGCACGCTAGACATTCGACATTTGAAAAACCACTGTTTGATGCACGAAACACTTGCATAGGGCTGCCACTCCTGTGTGCCATGTGACACGGCCGGAATCCGTCCCATACAAGTACTACCATGGGTGGTGGAATCGACAGTGTTGTGTGAGTAAGAGGTCGAGTTCTTGACTCTTTGTCACCACGTCGTCGTCCGTCAAGATACCACCTTTTTTCTCCACCAGTTGGATGAGCGCTTCTCTCTGTTTCTCAATCTCTACGGTCAGCAACATGTGGTCATCCCCCGTGACAGGAGGAGACCAATAGTACCCTTGACTTAACCGGACACCACACTCACGAATCGCCAATAGATCCTCACGATATTCCACGCCCTCCGCGATCACGGAATTCTCACATTGCATAAATTCCGTTAAGTACTTTAATAGTCGTTGCTTCGTCCAAGAAGCGGAGATCCCCTGAATCAAGGAGCGATCGATCTTGATAAAATCAGGTTCCAGTTCTACGAGCGCCAGAAGATTTGTGCTCCCCACACCCACATCGTCCAAAGCAATACGGACCCCCAACCCGCGCAGAGGTTCGAGGATTTCCGCAATCTGGGACGGATCGTATGAAACGTATTCGATGATTTCCAAAACCAGTTCTTGGGGCCGACAATGCCCTGCCTCAAATAGGAATTCAATTCCTTCACGAAATGACTTCTCCCCAACACTACTCGGCATCACATTCACAAAAAGTGCGGCAGAGGTTGACGCACCTTGTAAGGTCCGTCGGAAATGCTTTATACTCGAAAACAGAGCGAGTAGGTCGGCTTGGACAGATAGGTTGCTCTCACAGGCGGTGCGAAACCATAGATCGGGGGGAATCAATCTGCCTTGGTACTGGGGCCGACTTAGGGCTTCGTAAGCAAAAATGGAGTTTTCCGCATGATTGATTATAGGTTGATATACGACATCGAGTCGTTCCAGCCTATCTGCGAAAGTTGCTAGGAGATTGGGTATTGTTGGATAATTAGGATAATAATACCCCCCGAAGGGTTTTTTTGCCATTTTTGGACGCATTCCATTTTGTGCCTCATTATTTCTCACCCTTTCTCCCCCAAGGTGCACAAAGGCAGCCCTGTGATCTCTCGGGCCGCCCTCCTGTTACCAAGATCCCTTGTGGCAACCCGGCGATCCTAGATACTTCCGTACCCTTAGACCCGTAGCTTTGCGTCCCAGTGTTTCCACTGGTTTGCCATAAAACATTCTGCTCTACTCGATTCTCTTTGCCAACATAATCCTACATTTTTCAACATTTTTCAAGGATTTTGTGATGCTATGCTCACAGCTAAAATTTTCGTCCTCTTGTCTGATGTTGTGTCGACATGCTTGCTCACCCGTGAAAGGTGATGGGACAATGGCAAATTGAAGTGTTGTTCTAGACGTGATCCGGACGGCAACCCAAGACTTTGGAATGCCGGCCTACCATTTACCGAAGAGAATTCAAATTCATGCTCACAACATGACACTAATTTGGACACGACACCCAAACAATAGGCAGAACTCAACTTGAACTTGTTTCCAGGTCACCTAAAGCATTGACGTGGTTCCCACCTACAAACGCGCAATAATTGAACAAAAACTATGAGATTACCACATTTCGCCACAAAGATAGATAGATGGTTATCATCCTATTTTCACAACAAATCTCCACATAGCTCTATCTTCGTCTGTTTCTTCGTCGAATTTCCCGTGAGACCAGCGCCTCGACCGACGTATCTTGTATTTATCCGACAAACGAACCCATCTCAGTCCATACTTAAACAAATCTCTTTTCTCATCAATCTCTTTTCTATACAATATCTGAGTGAAGGGAATTCCTGTTCTTCAATAGAAGATGCAGGTTTAGCCTCAACGTGAGCACAGGTACGATGAGGGGTGTCGTGATGCGACACCCACCCCCGGACATATCTACAATCAAGCAGTCCCCCCAGGATGTCAGATATTGACCGTTCTTCAGACCCAATCGAAATTTCGCATTTTGCAGGATTGAAAACCGAAAGAATTCCCTTTGGTTTTGGTCCACATATCCCCAACTCCACAAAGGCGAGTTCGCGCGTTCCCCTTTCTGTCGATCTACATTCGTATGAAAGATGTCACATCTTATCATCATGGGTGATCATGGGAGTTTAAATTTTCAAAAAATATGCATAATCAAAGTGACTTTGATAAAGACGTATCGAGTGATAGTCCGCTCACCTGGTGTATCACATATACAACGCTCGTTCCGATGCCAGATTCTGTCTATGCAAAAAATACAGTTTTCCGACTTCATGGGGCCCCGATTTTCCCTACGCGATGTGTCACAAACATACATTAGAGTTAGATAGTAACCCGCCTTCGTCCACCTTCTGGAAATCGCAGTGTGAACAAAGTGCAAGAGGATAATCCCACCCGTTTTCTTGATGAAAACCCGTTTTAAAAATCATGGCCATTTCTTGTGCTGGTCTTAGTCTTTGACATCTCACACAATACGTCAACCCGTCCGCCCCATAATCGATTTCGCAACTCAATTCCATCTCACCCTTTCCGTGCTTGGAATTTGTGCTCTGCTCAAATGTCGTCGGCGGAAATTTCTTCATGAAGGATGAAACTCACCAGATGTTGATATCCTCATTACACTGATGACGGTGGCATAGAAGCTATCGCACTCTAGTCACAAGAATCACATTTCGATACACAATTTACCTTTCCTGCTACCCCACGGTATTGACGGAGTCACAAGTTGAAGCCGGCCGTCACCAAGTCCGACATACCTACTTTTGGATTCATCCTTGGCGGGAAACGAGACGAATTTCTCCTCCTATAATGGGAACAATTGCTGTTGTCAAAAACACGTTTTACTTTATCTCGTACCCAGGCGATTCAAATTCTTTGGCCTCCGGGTTCGATTCCCAGAGCGTCGGGACCCTGTCATTGATGCACGCTACGTCAGTTCAAACCAAACTCCCCATGGGCGGCGGTGGTTTCTATGCGAATGGACTTTGATCGATACTCATTCAGACAAAGCTCGGAAGCAGTAACCGGAATGCGGTGAAGAACCTCAGAGTAAATTCGTACATGCAGTACATGATTAGCTTACTTAACCTCCAGTCGCACCCTCCTTTCGACCCCTCTCATGAACCAGTTTCAGGCATTGATTCCCCAACAAAAACTAGATGCATCGGCAAAGGGCACACCGGTCACACGATCGCATCGTAAGCATTTGACAACCACACGTCCGTTCGTTTGTAAGAGGAAAAACAAGGGAAACCGTAGAATTTGGAGCCACAAATTCTAGTCACGAGTCGAGTCATTGTAATGGAACAATTTCAACGCCGGGTTCACAGTCCACAGTACGGCGGAAGCTTACCGAGGACGCTCTAAATTCGGTCCAGAAGCGGTGTTGGCAGACACAAGCTATACCGGACACGAAAACCATGGGCCAAACCAACGACGACCGGCTGAAGGAGCACAAACCTCTCACAAACGCATTGACGGTAGAATGGTGCTGAAGGAAACGCGATCGAGGGCGAATGGCGTGATGGCAAACGCAATTTTGAACGGTTTGGGTGTCTCATCATTCTGTTTCTGCACGAATGCCTGTTCAGACCGACGAATGCCGCTTCTCTTCTTTTAGCAATCTAAACAGTGGTTCAGCAGGTCCTCATATGAACTGGACCTGTCAAGGACCAGCTAGGCCACAAGACACGGAGCTTCAGTTTCCTCATGTTCTGGGTAGACCGACGGTGCGCAGCCGGATATGCGTGGATTGGTTACCATAGTTAATCGTTCCGTCTCAAGGACCTGCCACGAACGTATGACCTACGTTCAGTGAAGATGTCGACACCGAATACAGCGCCTGCTTCGTGGATTTTCCTTTAGGGTTCCCAATCCTTCAGCAAAATGAATACACAACCTATCAATGCTCAACTTTCATTCTGCAGAATTCACGTTATCTGCTCGTAGACTTCGACTGCAATTGTCCCCACAAATCCGGCGAGGCCCCGTCCTCCAGCTACCAACTTCCTTGATCTTTGGTTTTCTTTTCGATGTCAGACGGGTGAGCTTACGGTACAGGCGATCCTATGCATTCTAACATGCGCAACATTTGTGCCGGTTTCCCGCCTTGCTGTCTTCGGACGTCTCCCTTAACGTATATTCTCGCGCCCTCGAAAACGGGTGGGAATGTTCCACTTCCAACGTCTATGATTCCGCCGCAATCTTCGGGACCCCCTAAGTTTGTCTTGCTTGGGCCACTGGCGCACCGGACGAATAGAGCGCTAGCTCGTGAATCTCTTTATCCAATCTTGCGAGGCGTCGATACGTCCCGTTGGACGTGTCAATATCCTTGAAACCTTCGTTGGTGAACCTGATTCTCGAATTTCAGAATGTCTGACGATTGTCGATGTGCTCTCGTCCACTTCGTGATGTGCTTGGTCTGGTTGATAACGTGACGCAAATAGGAACTTAGACAATCGGCGTGTTGCTCGATCTGCTTTCACACGGTCTCCCGACTGTTGCGCGATCGACGTTGGGGCAACGACGACGAGGCGCGGAATCCCTTGACGACTGAACAGGCAATGCACTGCAGACCGAGCGCGCCCTACTTCATAACAAGCAAGGAGTTCTTCAGTCCATCCGACTGAGAAAACAATTTTCTTACCGCCTCTAGCGTATGAAAAATAATTCCTCAGTATCTTGCCTCACGACGACCTGCGTCTGCCACGGCCACTGTTATAGCATCCATCGATACGTCAAAACCAACGTACTTTGCGATATCCGGGAGGGTACCGGCGCTTTCACCATGTGACCTGCGGAATTAGGACATGAGGCCGACCCCGAGTTCACCGGCATCATTCAGGGGATCCCCCAGTCCTTCACTTCCCAGTAAACAGAAGCCTTTCCACTAGATGCTTTAAACACGACTTAACCCATCACTTCGGTCGCAGCCTTTGCACAATTCTCGCAGACCCGTTTACCATGGAACTGGATGTAGTCTTCAGCCACTTCGCCACACATGACGCACCCCGGTTCATACTTCTTCAAGATAATCTGATCTTCATCCACAAAAATTTCCAGATGATCGTTGGTTACAATATGAAACGTCTCGCGAATCTCAATCGGAATGACGATTCTCCCTACGTTGTCGACCTGTCGAGTCATCCTAGCCATTTCCCCAGCCATTTCCCTACCCCTTTCAACTCGTACAGCTTGTATGCGCCCTGTGTCGGATATGAACTTCGCGAAATGCCTATTATTTTCCTTCTGGATTTGCACCCAATCCCTTCGCTTTCGCGCTCCGGTGAACTCATGCCTACCTCCGGATCTTCGTGCAACCCCCTATCATCCAAATCTAACATTCCCAAATAGGCTCCCAATCACATTACTACTTGGCCCCCCTTGAGGAAAAGTTATCAAGAACTCAAGGAGGACTTTTTGTTCCTTTTAATGAAGGAGATGTTGAGATTGCAGTTTTCATCTCTGGCCTCCTCAAACGGATTGATGAACTTAACCAACTTGTTGTGACTCAAGCCAAACGAATCGAAGAACTCGAACAGCGCGTTCACGATTTGGAACGCCAACTCGGACAGAACAGCCGCAACTCCAGCAAACCGCCTTCCAGTGATGGATTCCGTAAACCGACCAATTCACGTCAATCCGGTGGAAAGAAAGGAGCCCCAAAGGGGCATGAAGGGCATACCCTTCGAATGAGCGAGACCCCTGATGAAATCATTGTGCATAAACTCAACACCTGTCCCCATTGCGCTACGTCATTGGAAGCAGTGGAGGTTTCGGGTTACGTGAAACGTCAAGTGGTCGACATGCCACCTCCCAGCATCGTTGTCTCGGAGTATCGGGCAGAAGAGAAACGCTGTCCCTGCTGCCACACAGTACAGCGCGCTTCCTTTCCGGAGGGAGTCAAGGCCCCGGTACAGTACGGGGATGGATTTGCCGCTTGGACGGCATATTGGAGCGTCTATCAGTTGATCCCCTTGGATCGAATCGGACAGCTATTTGCTGACTTGACGGGATATCGCCCCAGTGAAGCCACATTGTTGAGCCAACTGAAAAGAATAGCCCATATCGTGAAGATCGACACGATTCCCGTCATTCGGGAACAATTACGCAACACGCCGGTGCTTCACACCGATGAATTATGCAAAGCTTCGCATAATGAATAGAGAATTATCGAAAATCGAGCACAAAGAGGGGCATTCCGTGAAGGAACGCCGATTTTGGATAATTCTATTGGACTAAACTGCGGTCGCCAGCCACTATGGGGAAAGAAACATGCTCATGGTGCCTGGATAAACCGATGTTACTGGTTCAGGGACGCTAATTGGCGGGAAACAGGCGGTGGTTGGTCGGATAATACGGCAAACGGATACAGTTTCCCCCTCCCCAATCAAGAGGCCTCGACTAAGGCTATGCAATTCCTTGTTCTGGTGAAGCTCTGAGATGACCAATACCGCAGCAAGGACAAACGGTGAGATCTCTCCCAGTGAGCTTCTCCAAGAAATCCAGAGCGGACAGCTTGGGGAGTGGGGTGGTTCTTACGGCGGTCTTCGTAAGTCGTTTACACAGTTTCAGTTTGGTTGCTTTATTTCTGGAACTGAGTAGTCCGTAGTGCCGAATCCTCGTGAATCCGGTAGGTAACACGTGAATCAAAAAACGACGGATGAATTCATCTGCAGTCAGACTCATCTCCTTCTGTTGGTTGTTATCCTTGTAGTCCCGCCACTTGAACGTCACCATTCCCGCTTCCAAATTGACAATACGTTGATTTGAAATTGCAACGCGGTGGGTGTAGCGTCCGAGGTATTCCACAACATGTCCGGCGTTTTTGAAGGGCGGTTTGCAGTAGACCACCCATTCTTTTTGGTATAGAGAAGACATCCAATCCTGAAACTGGCTCTGCTCTTGCAAGTGCACGATGGAGCCGTAAAATTCAAGCTTCGCCTGTTTCAGATAATGCAGGAACTTGCCCCTGAATTTCCGAGACAGCACCTTCACCGGGATGAAAAACTTCTTTCGGGAGTTCACCCACTTGCCATTAGAAGCCAGCCCGCCACCGGGGACAATGCAGTGCAGATGTGGATGGTGCATCAAGTTCTGCCCCCATGTATGGAGAACGCCTGTGAAGCCAATTTGCGCACCCAAATATTTCGGGTCAGCGGCGAGTTCGGACAGGGTTTCGGCCGCTGCCCTGAAGAGAAGACCGTAGATAGTCTCGGGATTTTGATACGCAACGGAATTGAGTAGGTCAGGCAGAGTAAACACCACATGAAAATACCCCACATTGAGCAATTCGTCTTTTCGAGCCTCAATCCAACGTTCCTTGGTGAGCGTTTGGCATTTGGGACAATGACGATTACGACACGAATTGTAAGAAACCCGCACGAATCCGCATTCGTCACATTCATCCACATGTCCACCTAACGCAGCAGTTCTACAGTTTCGAATTGCGCGGATCACTTTCTGGTGATCTGGTGGAGGTCGGTGCTCGGCTTGATACGCTTCTCCATATTGCACGAAGATATCTTGTAATTCAGGCATGTGAAGGAACCTCAAACCGAGCATCTGTGGAATGACTATCCAGTGGACTTACGATGCCAGATGGCATATTCGCCAGATGCAGATAGATTGTCGTGGACTGGACACTGGCATGCCCCAGTAATGATTTGATTTGTAGCAATGTGGCCCCATCTTCCAGAAGATGTGTGGCGAAGGAGTGCCTCAGTGTGTGGATGGACGCTTGTTTGGTGATGTGAGCTCTTTGGACCGCTTTAGTGAAAGCATCTTCAATAGCCGCAGAGGTAATATGGGTCACGTTGTACGTGCCAAGAAACAGCCAGCCCTCGGGGTGGTTTGGCCGGTATTCCTTCCAGTACTCGCGCAAAACGTTTAGGCAGGCGTCTGAGAGTAAAGTGTAACGGTCTTTCCCACCTTTACCTTTTTGCACAAACAGACGCATATTTTTTGAATCGATGTGCTGGATTTTGAGGGCTGCGGCCTCACTGACCCGTAGCCCTGCACTATAGACCAACGTCAACATGGCTTTGTGTTTGATGTTTTGGCAACTTTCCAGAATAGAGTGCACTTCACTTCTAGTGAGCACTTCAGGCAGGGTCTTGCGTTTTTTCTGACGGGGAATTTGGAGGTAATTGAGCGTGCGATTCAAGGTCACAGCAAAGAGAAAACGAATCGCTGCGCTGTAGACGTTTACAGTTCCGGGCGACACTTTCTTTTCGTGGATTAAATGCAGCAGAAATCGGCGGATATCTTCCGCATTCAGCTGTTCGATTGGTCGGTCACCACTAAACTCCAAAAAAATCCGCGCATGCGTAGTGTAACTCTCTAGCGTATTCTGCGATAACCCCCTAAGCCGAATATCTTCGGCCAACCGTCTTAACACTTGTTTCTGTTCGTCCATTTCACATTCTCCTCAAGATTCATTTGCAGTCGAAAAAGGGCTGCATAGCGCGAATCTTAAGGGAATCTCAAATGCAAGAAAAGTAAATTCAATGGGCACTAGTTATCGAAGGGGGCAGTTTTTACCACCGCGTAGCGGTTTAGTCCAACTCATCTTATGTAGTGTCAGATATTATGGAGAGTCGAGAGCAGTTATGCCGCCCCCATACAGGATTTGCGGCATAACAACTCAACATAATTATTTAGATATTTTTGCGGAGCCATGTAAGCAGTGATTCTTTTTCGCTATCACTGTACTCGTCAACGGATTCCGTAATCAGATTACTCGCCTGTTCAATGTATCTTCTCTTCAGTTCCGGATTACACCTTGCATAAATCTCCGTTGTTGTAACGGATGAATGTCCAAGAAAATCCCTGATGTAAATCAGATTCACTCCATTTTCAAGCAGATGCATTGCTTTTGAATGCCTTAACAGATGAGGATGCAGCCTTGGAGGATATAAGTCTGGCCTTACCCTACGAGCCGCGCAACAACATTTATCAAGGACATATGACACTCCCGAACGCGATAAGGGATTACCAAATCTGTTCGTAAACACTGGATGCGACCTATCACTGATACCCGCGGATCTAAGATAAGTTTTGATGATATCTGCAACGTTGCCGCTTATAGGTACCACCCTCGCCTTATTTCCTTTACCAGTCAGGGTAACCGTGTTTGGGCTTCGGAAGACGATATCACCCACCCTCAAATCAATCAGTTCCGGAACTCTGCATCCAGATTCATACATCAGTGCAATCATTGCAAGATCGCGGAGACCCTGCTCAGAATGGCCGTCAGGTATTTTGAGTAGATACTCAACAGCATCTACGCTTAGGTATTCAATCGATTTCTGTGGGGCCTTCTTTACACGAATTTTCAGGACACCCTGACACAGGGCACTTTCCTCCGGATTTTTGCGTATCACGTAATTACAGAAAGCCTTTAATGCCGCAAGTCGCTGATTCCTTGAACTGATACTACAACCTCTAATCTGCTCCAGCCAATCCAGAAATCCGCCAACATTGTCCGCATTCACCGTATCCATCTTGAGTTTGCTAATTTTGCAGACATCGGATTCTTCGAGGTACCGAAAGAACAATATAAATGCATCTCTATACGATTTTATGGTGTTTACGGATAGTCCCGCTTCATTGCCAAGGTGTCGGTGAACAGGGTGTCGTATGGGCTTTCCCCAGTGGATTCCTCTTAATTTTCTAATTCATCCCACACAAAACGATCTTCAGAGCGAATGGGACCCGCGCCAAGATGAGGATATCTCAGATTGGAAGGAGAAGGTCGACATGGATGATGAGATGCGACGGCAAATCGCTCTGTTTCGCTATGGGTTGATTGCTCCGCTACTTCAGCAATCCCCACGCGGTGCACAGAAAGCGATGCTTGAAGCGGTAGCGAAGCAAACCTACACATTGCCAAATGGAGAGGTGCGGCGATTCTCAGAACGAACGTTGGAGCGGTATTTAGCCAGCTACCGGACAGATGGATTGGATGCTCTGTATCCAGAACAGCGAGCGGACCAAGACCGGCCGCGTGTGCTCCCACAAAGTGTGATTGAACGGGCGATTACTCTACGTAAGGAACAGCCTCTACGTACAGTGGAACAGCTGATTGTCATGCTTGAAACAGAGGGATTGGCACCCGAGGGATTCATTCGTCGCAGTACGCTTGCGGCCCACCTGCGCAAAGCAGGAGCTGAGCGAGCAAAGACGCTTCGTAAACAGCGGACGTGGCAACGGTACACCGCGAACGAAGTGCATGAAATCTGGCAGTGTGACGTTTGTGATTCGCTTCGAATCCCTGATCCGGCTTCTTCCGGGAAGATGCGCGTGGCAAGGTTAGTTGCGGTACTTGACGACAAGAGCCGTTACATCTGCTACGCCTTCTTTTCGTTCCGAGAGAACCTCCCTGCTCTAGAACACGCCTTGAAGAAGGCGATTATCTCTCACGGGACACCCCGTGTGTTCTACTGTGACAACGCGAAAATTTTCCAATCCACACAGTTGTCCGAGGTGGCTGCACGACTCGGCTTTGAGATTCGCCATTCACGCCCATTCCTCCCGCAGGGCCGCGGGAAATTAGAAAAATTCTTTGGTTACATGGAACGTTCGTTTCGGCCAGAAGCTGAACTCTGTGTGCAACGCGGCACAATTGCGAATCTCGACGATTTGAACCACTACTTTTCCGCGTGGTTAGAGAAGATGTACCACCAACGCGTTCACAGCACACTGAAGAAACGGCCAGTTGTTGTCATGGAGTCCCATGGCTCGTTGCGGTTCGTGGACCCAGTCGTTCTTGAGGATGCGTTTCAGTGGACGTACGCCGCCAAAGTGGACAAAACAGCGTGTATTCGGGTACAAGGCAACACTTATGAGGTCGAACCGATTTTGGTCGGTCAGACCGTTTCGCTTCGCTATGACCCCTACAACCTTGCCCACATACAAGTCTGGTGGGATGGCAAGCAATATGCAGATGCTGTTCCTCTCAAACTGCGCCGTCACACCGACAAACGTGTAACCCAGGCTGATGCAAAGACGGAAGGACCAACCGTAAAACCAGGCATCTCTTTCCTTGAAACCATTTCTACGCACAGAGAGCAGGAACGAAAAGAGAAGTTAGGCCGGACGTCATTTGTGCGTACGACGAAAGAAGGTGAATGGACATGATGACTGAGTTCTTTCGTTTTACAAGAGAACCGTTTGACCGGGATATCCCCGTTGAAGACTTAGTACTGTTTCACAACCACAATGAACTCTGTGCGAGGCTTATGTACGCAGCAGAGCACCGCCAAATTGCTTTGGTCACTGGTGACACCGGTACTGGTAAAACAACAGCAATCCGCGCTGTCATGAAACGAATGGATGATAGCCGGTACCGATTTCTGTACATTGCCAACGCAGGACTGACACCAAAGACCCTATACCGTGTCATCCTGGAACGCCTACAGATTCAACCAAAATTCCGGCAGGTGGACAACCAAGTACTCACTCACCAGGTGCTCGAAGAGAGCTACCAGAAAGGTCGCCAAGTTGTCATTGTCGTAGACGAAGCCCAAGACCTAGACCCGCAGATGCTTGCTGAATTTCGGTTCCTGAACAACTTTAAAGCAGACTCATTTTCTCCAATTTCCCTTTGGTTGGTGGGCCAGAGTGAACTGCGGGAAACGATGAAGCTTCGAATTCTTTCTGCGTTGTCGGGACGTATTCACATCCGTTACCACATGACGGGACTGACTGAATCCGAGGTTCATGACTATATCTCAAAACAGCTGGCTTGTGTAGGCGAGGAGAAAATGATCTTTTCCGCAGATGCAGTGAAACTGATTGCGAAGACGAGTCAGGGGAATCCGAGAATGATGAACACACTGTGCCGTGGTGCGTTACTGGACGCGGCAACCCGTGAAGAACAGGTTGTGGACACAAGCCACGTGGAACGAGCATGGATGGAGGTGAACGGGTAATGAAAGGGCATCTTGAGTTCAGTCCACTTTTCGGACGGTGGTATTTCATGAACGAGGAGACGGAGTGTCCTCTACACTGTGGCTATGCCGTAGAATTACGAGTGGGAGACAGATACTACCCTGGGAGAATGGAGTTCTGTGACGAGGGCTGGTATGTAATCCTTCAGGAGGACCCACGTAGACGTGTATCTTTCGTGTTAAAACGCAAGTGCACTTATGCCGCCCGCCTTCCGTGGTAGCGGTTCAACAAAATGTTCATGGGGCCTGCAGCGGCAGGCCTTTTCTGTTTTTACCGTCACTTCGCTCAGCATGCACTGTGTTTCCAGATGTCATTGTCATCTGGAATTTCACCGACAAACAATCTGAGCGGGGACAACCCCTAATTAGCATGCCTTGCGACACCCTACCTAAGTAGTAACCCCAATCACACGTTTCTGTGTGGATCCAATCGTTTCTATGTATTCTCCGTCGGTCTGGGCTCCTGATATTTACGAATCCACTCGAGCTCCAAGGCTATGAACCGCACCAACGGGGGATAACGAGGTTTGGGCATTATCTGAACGAAAAAGCGCAGCAGGAATGTGGACATGGTTGGCAGTTTCTTACAAGTCGATATACCGGTTACGGTCGGACTGTTCTGAAACGGATCGCGATGAGTCATTGACCGCCAAGACGCTCTCGCCGGTTATGTCCACAGCGTTGGGCCTTTCCACGATGCTTTGACAGCCACTCATTGTTATAGCGACTGGCTGAAAGCCAGGTACGGAGTCGCCCGTTGACGGAGGTATGACTTGCGGTACGCAATTCGCGCATACGAGACGACCTACCGTCAACGTTGAGCCTTCAACAAACCCACAAGTTGGGATCAACGGCCTCACTGGCATCAGGTGTTTGATCTACAGTAGCTTAGTGTGGGTAATCGCAGCTGCTGGTATCTTGACGCGAACTACCCTATCGTTTTCTTGGATTCATTGCCTGTTATCTCCACAAGGTCCTGTGAAGTGCGATTGTCTGGGGGAGACGCGCGGTGCGATTTATGGGTCATGCTTCGTTTCGAAGGACCTGGACTCGTTAAAATCCATACCGTAATCTGCCCGGCCAGTAGACACGCTGATAACAATACACTGAGAGCTAGGGTAACGTTCTCACGAGAGACTTGTTTCTCGAGTATCCAAATGTCATCATTTTCGTTCCATTGGTCAATGTTTTGCTCGATCGGATGGTATTGATACGACGTGTTGAGGCATTTGTCGCCGCTCTCCGTCATTCGCAGATCTGGAGAAGCTATGATGTTCGCACCACGACAAGGTACTACCCTCGTCATCGGCACCTGTGCATGCCTCGGGCGTTTCTTACACTTCTTCAGTAGAAACCTGTCCGACATCTCTCAGCACTCCTTCCCCGTTTCCGTCAAGTGCGATCGGAACCAGTTTCATCGGGCAGCATTCCTTCAATTCTTAATTATACAGTAAATATTCAGAATTCTATATGATGCATGCATTCACCGTCTATACCAACCGCAGACCGCGATTGTAGGAGGCCCCTCTTTAGGTGCTATTACGATCCAAACGACCAATGAACGACTCGTTGGTCGGGAAAATCTGAGGTTTTTAGGCAGACCTTAACTGCTTGTAGATCAAACACATCTTCACAAATTACTGCAGGCCGTTTAGTCTCGTTCATAGGCGACAATGTGCAGGTCAACGAATTCGGCATGCTCAAGAACGTAATCTGGAGGATTCGGTCGAAAGCGTGAAAACACCCCGCGCTGTGCGAGCGGTTGGCCCGCGACCAGTTGCGAGACCTCAAGTTCCATCGCCGTTTGTACAATCGTCAGACCAATGTTGTGATTGACAGCAGGCCTCGAGAGAAAATTGGCGTCGAATTGTTCACTTAAATGCTTAATCTTCGCGAAATCACGCTCATCTTCGGGATTCATGACCTCTTCGCTCGAGACGACGAGTACCCAAAGTTCCGCCTGGAGGCGGTCGGCAATCCGCCAGCCGCGACGAATGAGCTTTTCAGAATGGGGGCGGTGGTTGACGCAGACAAGGATGCGCTCCGTATCCTGGCTCCATTTTCTTGACTTTCTTGCCCTGTCGATGCGCTGGTCCACATCATCCGCCACTTCCAGCAGCGCCAATTCGCGTAACGCGGCTAAATTCGCCGTTTGAAAGAAATTGTCAAGCGCGCGTTCTATCTTGTCTCGCGCATAGATGCGTCCTTCCACGAGCCTTTGTTGCAGGGTCTCTGGAGTGACGTCTATCAGCTTGATTTCGCGGGCCAACTTCATGAACCAGTCTGGTATACGTTCGCGAACTTTGATCCCTGTAATGTGCTCGACTTTATCGTGCAAACTCTCAAGGTGCTGGACGTTGACAGCGGTCACAACGTTAATGCCCTGTTCAAGCAGATACTGGATGTCTTGATACCGCTTCTCTCGTCTGCAACCGGGGACGTTTGTATGCGCCAATTCATCAACGAGGACAATCGATGGTTTGCGGCGCACAATGGCGTCGACGTCCATCTCGTCATACGTCCGTCCTCCTTCGAGCAGAATTTCCCTTTTTGAAATGACCTCCAAGTCACCAATCTGAGCCGCCGTTTCCGCTCGACCGTGCGTCTCAATCAAGCCGATGACCACATCCCAACCACGCTTGCGCCAGTCCCGCGCATCCTGAAGCATTTTATACGTCTTACCAACTCCAGGGGCGGCTCCGACGTAAATGGTCAGTCTTCCGCGAAGACGTGGAGACTGGCTGCCGTCGCTCTGCACCTCGCTTGATTTCGGCAGCTTCAACATCGTGTCCGGCGGATCTCGCCACCCTACAATTCGAAGGTCTGTATAGCGCAGGTTGCGAAGCAGATAGCGCACCGGATTTTCTCGCCAGAGTTCCCATTTGCGGTCTGGCGCCGGCTGCCCGATGACAATCTGAGTCACGTTGTAACGTGAGGCTACATCGGCAATGACTTCACCGGTTTTCCTGTCATTGCGAGGCTCGATAATGAACTCCCCCTCGCACTCATCCGCCAAGGTCTTTAACTTGACGAGATTGGCCCTCTCCTTCTCCGAAAGAGAATCTTCGCCGCCTCCTGCAATAAACAGCACGTACATATCCGCCTTCATGCGCGCTGCCATGCGGTCACCGCGGCCAATCAATTTTACGGCCCGAGGATAGTGGCTGACGCAAACCATAATGACCTCTTTGGCACCTACTGGGCCGGGAATCCTGCGTCTTGAGTAGGAGCGCTCAAGACGCTCATCCACGTCCTCCGCTACCACGCGCAGGGCCAGTTCACGAAGACCGGACAGGTTCGACTTGCGGAAGAAATTCTGCAGTGCCTGGTCAACCCTGTCTGCTGGATAAATGCTCCCATCCCGCAAACGCTGGCGCAGTGTTTCCGGAGTGACATCGATGACGGACACTTCATCTGCGCGTTTGATGAGAGATTCCGGTATGAGTTCTCGGACAGGGATGCCCGTGATTTCCTCTGCTTCGTCGTGAATCCCTTCAATGTGCTGCACATTGACTGTTGTGAGGACGGAGATTCCCATGTCGAGCAGGTATTCGACATCCATATATCGCTTTGGAAACATAGAGCCTGGGGCATTGCTGTGCGCCAGCTCATCAATGACGACAACGTCAGGACCTCGTTCTGTAATCGCTTCAATGTCCACCTCTTCGAAGACCCTGTGATGGAAGTGGATAATTTTCCGCGGGAGGACCTCCAGGCCGTCCATCTGTGCTCTTGTTTCCGGCCTGTCTCGTACATCTACGTAGCCAATCACAACATCGATGCCCCGTTCTTTCAAAGATACGGCTTCCCGAAGCATCGTGTAGGTCTTCCCTACACCTGGGGCAGCGCCAATAAAAATCTTAAGTTGCCCCGGATTTGTGCCAAAGACTTCCCCAGTGTTCGATGACATCCTAGGTCTAACCGCCTTCCGACGTGCTCTGAGGGAATCGACGCTCCGTGTCCGCATGCGTGTTCGAAGGAACCCGATGCTCCGTATCCCGCAGTATCTGCTCTGACGGACCCTATGTCCGTGTCCGGCATAGGTTCCCTGCGGGGAACGATGCTCTATTCAGCATCTGCTCTGAAAAACCCCAATGCTCTCTGCGGCGGACGAATTACTGTCCTAGGCGTTGTTCAATCACCAGGTTCAGTTGCATCACGTTGACCATGTGAGTGCCCCAGATGCCAAGCACCGGTCCTTGCTTGTACCGGTTGATGAGATCCGTTAAAACGGCCTCACTGATGCCTGTGGCTTTTGAGATGCGCGGTACTTGAATCATGGCGTCCTGTACTGAAATGTCCGGGTCAAGCCCTGAAGCTGATGATTCCACCATTTCAGGTGGGATTGTTGCAACAGGAGTCCCGGGGTTTTGCTGTTCCACGACTTGCAAATTGTTCTTTACTTCTTGGACCAACGCAGGATTCGTCGGTCCAAGGTTTGACCCTCCAGAACCACTCGCGTTGTAATTGACTGCAGACGGGCGTGGGTGAAACAAACCGGGACTGGTCACGTTTTGTGCAATCAGCAGTGAACCCACAGCATGACCTTTGGCATCAACGATACTTCCCTTGGCTTGAAACGGAAACAGGACGTTGCCGACGCCTGTAACAAACAGCGGGTAAATAAGCCCCAAGAGTATGGCAAAGACAATCGTAAACCGAAACGCGCGCCAGAAATTGACCATGTCAAACTCCTCCTATATTGGCCACGCCAAGCATCGTGAGCAGAAGGTCAATTACCTTGATGCCGATAAACGGCGCAACAACGCCGCCCATACCGTAGATGAGCAGGTTTCGCATTAACATCTGCGTGGCACTCATCGGACGATACTTAATACCCTTCATGGCAAGGGGTATCAGCAGCGGAATAATGATGGCGTTGAAAATCAATGCGGACAGAATCGCACTATGCCAGCTCGTGAGATGCATGATGTTTAAGACCTTGAGGGCCGGAATCGCAATCATAAAGATAGCCGGGATGATGGCGAAGTATTTGGCCACATCATTGGCAATTGAAAACGTCGTGATGGCGCCGCGGGTGATGAGCAGTTGCTTGCCAATCGACACCACTTCAATCAGCTTTGTGGGGTCGGAATCAAGGTCTATCATGTTCCCTGCTTCCTTGGCCGCCGTCGTGCCCGTGTTCATGGCAAGCCCTACGTCCGCTTGAGCCAGCGCCGGAGCATCGTTTGTGCCATCACCGGACATCGCAACCAATTTCCCCTGCTCCTGTTCATTTCGAATGAGGCGCATCTTGTCCTCAGGTTTCGCTTCCGCGATGTAGTCATCGACGCCCGCTTCCTGCGCGATGGTCGCGGCCGTGAGCGGGTTGTCCCCGGTGCACATGACCGTCTTAATGCCCATCTTGCGGAGCTCTTCAAAGCGCTCCCTCATGCCGGGTTTTACGATGTCTTTCAAATAGATGAGCCCGAAAATCTCCTTGTCCTTGATGACCGCAAGCGGTGTGCCGCCCGCTCTCGCCACGTATTCGGTTTTCTCATCTAAATCGTTTGGGACTAATCCGCCTTTCTCCGTCACGTGCTTTTTAATGGCGTCAACGGCCCCTTTGCGGATGATGGTTCCGTCCGGCAGGTTCAATCCACTCATTCGGGTATCCGCGCTAAATTCAACGTTCTCGGCCTCGCTGTACTGCTCGCGAACGAACGTGACATCCTTCTCCTTGGCGAGTTCGACAACGGACCTGCCTTCTGGCGTCTCGTCGAACAGCGACGAAATCACCGCTGCTTCAATCAATTCCCGCTCCGAGTGACTCCCGACCGGCAAGAACTCGCTCGCAAGTCGATTGCCAATGGTGATGGTACCTGTCTTATCAAGGATGAGTGTATTGACGTCGCCGGCAGCTTCCACCGCTTTACCCGACTTGGCAATCACGTTGAAGCGGATAACCCTGTCCATTCCGGCAATCCCGATGGCCGATAAGAGGGCGCCAATCGTGGTCGGAATCAGACACACCAAAAGTGCAATCAAGGTGGCCACGTCGATGGTGTGATGGACGTAGTGCGCAAGCGGTTCGAGCGTCACAACGACAATCAGGAATATCAACGTCAGACCCGCGAGCAGGACAGACAGTGCCAACTCATTCGGGGTCTTCTGTCTGCTTGCACCCTCCACGAGACCAATCATCTTGTCGAGAAACGACTCGCCAGGGTCGACCGTAATGCGAATGATGAGCTCGTCGGACAGCAGTTTGGTGCCGCCAGTCACCGAGCTGAAATCCCCGCCTGCTCCGCGAATGACGGGGGCAGACTCACCTGTGATGGCTGATTCGTCAACGCTGCCGAGTCCTTCCAGAACTTCGCCGTCAGCTGGTATCATCTCACCGGCTTCGACGCGGACGAGGTCCCCTTTATGCAGGGTGGAAGCCGGAACCTGTTCGTAGCCGCCGCTATCCTTCTTGCGGTTGGCCATAAGGTCTGTCTTGGTCCGACGCAGTGACTCCGCCTGGGCTTTCCCTCTACCTTCAGCGACGGCTTCGGCAAAGTTCCCGAACAACACCGTCAGCAGCAAAATCACAGTCACAATCAGGTTGTACCAACGCTGCGAAGGCGGATTCCCCCCACCAAATAAGTTGACATCAATCGTCAACAGCAGCGTTATCACAAAACCAATCTCGACGACAAACATCACCGGATTGCGGACAAGGACGCGTGGGTCCAGCTTGAGAAACGACTCCCAGATTGCCCGCTTCATGATATCCGGAGACATGGATTTCGAATTCCGAGCCATATTCAGGTCTCCTTCTCACCGAAAACTGCGCCTTACTTCAAAAACGGGGTCAGTGGCCTAAGGAGGCCAACATTTGCAACTGCTCGCCAATCGGCCCGATAGCTAAGGCCGGGAAGAATGTCAGGGCACCGACAATCACAAAGACTGCAACAAAGACACCGCCAAATGCGAAAGTGTCCGTTCGAAGTGTTCCTGCACTGACTGGAATCGAAGCCTTTCTCGCAAGTGAGCCCGCGATGGCAAACATGGCAATGAGAGAAACGTACCTTCCGAGCAACATCACGACTCCAAGCGTGAGGTTATAAAACACGGTGTTGCCGTTGAGGCCTGCAAACGCCGATCCGTTGTTGGCCGCTCCTGAGGTATAGGCGTACAGCACTTCAGAGAGCCCATGTAAGCCTGGGTTCAAAATCGATGACGTACCTGCCTTAGTCACCAACGCGATGGCCGTAGGGACGAGAATAATAAACGGGTGAACCAGCATCGCCATCGTTGCGAGCTTGATTTCACGCGCCTCGATTTTTTTGCCGAATATCTCTGGTGTGCGCCCCACCATCAGGCCGGAGAGGAACACCGTGATCATCAAGAACATCAGGATGTTGAGCAGACCTACACCTTTGCCGCCGAAAACAAGATTGAACATCATAAACAGCATCGGGATAAACCCGCCCATCGGCATGAAACTGTCATGCATCGAGTTGACAGCGCCCGTGGTAAAAGCCGTGGTAATGGCTGCAAAGGCACTTGACAATGCGGTCCCAAAGCGCACCTCTTTGCCTTCCATGTTCGGCCCGTGAATGCCAAGCACGTGCTGCAAAATTGGGTTTCCGGCTGATTCACTGGCGTAGATAATAAACGCGCCAATCACGAGAACGGCGGTCAAGAACACGTACAGTACCACAGCCTGTTTCCGGTTTGCGATGAATTTTCCGAACGTCCATACCAAACCACAGGAGATAATCCCCATCGCAATCATCTCAAGTACCGTTGTCCATGCGCTCGGGTCTTCAAACGGGTGGGCGGAATTGGCGTTAAAGAATCCGCCCCCGTTGGTCCCAAGTTGCTTAATCGCTTCGAGCGAAGCCACGGGACCCCGTGCGATGGTCTGCGTTGCCCCCTGAAGAGTGTGCACGACTTGGGGGCCCAGCAGGGTCTCGGGAACGCCGAGACCAATGAGGACAACCGCAAAGAGAACCGCAAGCGGGATGAGCAAACGGGTGTGAATCTTGATAAAGTCGACCCAGAAGTTGCCGAGGGTTTCTGAGCGATTGGCCACTAGGCCGCGCAAAAAGGCAATCGCAGCAACAAATCCAGTTGCAGCAGACGTGAACTGCAAATAGGTGATGGCTGTCATTTGTGACAAATAGGACAGCGATTGCTCACCGGCGTAGTTCTGCCAGTTGGTGTTGGTAATGAAACTCGCTGCCGTATTAAACGCCAAATCCCACGGCATCGACTTAACCTGGGCAGGATTGAGCGGCAACACTCCCTGCAGCCGAAAGAGCAGGTAGGCAAATATCATCATCATGAAGTTGACCAACATCAAAGCTCGCAGATACGCCTTCCAGTCCATCTGGACGGAAGGGTCAACACCAACCGCGCGGTAGAGCATGCCTTCAATGGGTCTGTAGAGCCCATCAGCCCAGCTTTTTTTGCCTGTGAACACACGGTAGATATATCCGCCTAGCGGAATACCAATCAACAGAATCAACGCAATCACAGCTAAAATCCCAATGGAACCTGCCAAAGTCATAGAACCTCACTCCTAAAACTTCTCGGGATGGAAGATGACGTACGTCAAATACACCGTCAATGCTGCGGAAAGTGCGAGCAAGACCCACATGCAACCTACCTCCCCCTGCACCTCTTAAGCTCTATCAAAGACCCGAAACAAGACAAAAAACAGACCAAACAAGACCAAATAGAGTATTACCGAAATGACATCGCCCATCCCCTGCACCTCACTCTGTAAAACCTCCTGTCACACTGTCCTCCAAGGCATTCTGTTACGCTATCCAGATTCCAGAATACTATCCTCGGCAACGTTGATTACCATTCTGGGCCCTGATGCAGCGTGGTTTGCCAAACTACTGCAATTTGGTCTCATCGAAGGTAGTTTCGTCCCTTCTCCTGAAATACGTGGCCTGCGCGACCTGACTTGGTACCGGGAGAAGCTCGTACAGGACGCTACTTCAGAGAAAAACCGCATTCATCGGCTCCTGCAGGATGCAAACATTAAACTAACTACGCATATGTCGGATATTTTCGGGGTATCCGGACGAATTCTGCTTCAGAAGATTATGGACGGCGCAGTCATTACATTGGAGTTCCTGGAATCGGAGATGAAGGGTGCACTACGGCATAAATCCGCCAAATTGCTGCAGTCACTCAACAGTCGTTTACGGAGACATCACCGAGATATGCTTCGCTTTTCCTATGAACACCGCCCATTCATTGAGAGGGCCATTCTGGAGCTCGAGCACGAGATACGCGCTCACATAGTAGATAAGCAGGAAGCCTTGGAACTCATTACGACCGTACCCGGAATTAATACAAACGCAGCGGCGATCATATTAGTTGAGATTGGTACCGATATGGAACAGTTCAGCGGTGACAAACAACTGGCGGCTTGGTCAGCCCAGGAAACCATGGACCTGTGGTAAGCAGCACGGGTTTGGACCCGAAGTGGGAGCGGTGCTCTAAAGGCAGTGCTTTGCGAATGTGCTTGGGCAGCAGCACGAACTACAAACACCCGCCCGTCCGCCCATCAGCGGTTATGAGTCCCATATATGGGCGCCAAGGATGCGCTTGTCGGTAACGGTCTTCCTGGCGCGGCCAATCTGTGCTTCGTGTTCTTTTTCAAGCACGAGCTGGATAGCTGATTGTTGCGCATGGTGAGGTGATGGTATGAGCAACTTAGGCGCCACCCATCATTCGACCATTCTGTCCAGTATCATGCATCAATTTAATACACACATATCCAATCTCATAAGTAACCTGGGCTGGCCCACCACTTAGGCAGTTTGCCTTACATTTATTGGGTGCGTCAGTGCGCAAGTGTTTAGAAGTTGTTCGACGAGCCTGTGTCCCATGTGTCGGCGGTTCAATCGGTAGGTGAATTCAGCAGTATACAGTTGTTTGAAACGCTCTCGTCCATGGTATGTCCCGTCAATAAACGCTTTCAAATTACTCATCAATGTATCGACCCACTGAAATGTTTCGTGAGCATCTTCGTCGCTTGACAATGTTATCAACGTCTTCTCCACTTTGTACCAGGTCGTAAACACCACGGCCAGAATGATAGCAAATGCGATGGTTGAGGGGTAATAGGGTACGCCGACGACGATGGGCATCACGTCGGCAACCATGGTACCGAAAATCGCGACCATGACTACGAAAAATCAGTAGACCCACGCTACGTATTTCTTAATGGTAAACTGTAAGACGAGTGCAACCATAAAGCCCATGAAGCCGATAATGACTGCCACATACGGGTCAATGTGATCAACAAAATATCAGACGTTGACTCGCCCATGGCGGTCGTCAGCAATTTTACAATCCAGAAGTATATTGTGATTGCTGGAACCTTGGTTACAAGCTTTCTTCCTCGGTTTCTAGTAGCGGGTTAGGGCTGATTCATAGATTCATCCATTCCCCCTGATGCAAGGATGTTTCTTAAACCCTAACACTCTGATTTGGAGCATATCGTTCGTACGGCCAATACTCAGGTGTGCGAAGACTTCAATGCAGCGCTCTCTCGCATCTTTTAACTAATGCCGTAAATGATGTGGTACGGTGGTGACAACCACATCCTTGTGTCTGAGTATCCAAGCCCGCAGTAGTAACGAGGTCTGGGCATGCAGTCCATAATGCCACCACTTTTTAGGGATAAACTGTCCGATGAGCAGTTGAATGTGATCAGGCTTACCACCCTCATAGTTTTCGAGTCTTCGAATGAATTTGGATAATGGATAAAGCAGGGAACGGTATTCACTCTTGACCGTCACCAATCTACAGGGCGATCCCCACTGTTCCCACTTTTGCTCCATTTTTTCGATGGACGCATCATCAAAACCAATATACAAAGCGATTACGTCCTGCGTTGTGCTGAGTGCAAAGGAAATCGTATCAACCACAACACGATGAATCCCAGAAATCAACACGAGGGAGACGACACGATGTTGGGCTGGATGAACAGTATTGAGATCGATGCGCAGTTCATCTGCCACTTCGTTGTAGTGCTTTCTGATTTTCCAAGCACCAAAAACCAATATCGGTAAAACGATGAGAACAATCCAAGCCCCACCCGTAAATTTTGTCACTGCAAAAATCACGGCAACGAGTGCTGTAACGACAGCACCAAATGCATTGACGGTCGCCTTCGCTTTCCAAAGCCTCCCCCTCACCTTGAACCAGTGGATGGTCAACCCAGCTTGCGCAACGGTGAACGCGACAAATACACCAATCGCATAGAGTGGAATCAACGCATTCGTTTGAGCGTGAAACAGTTCAATCAGTAGCGAAGACAGTGCGGCAAGTACAATCATCCCGTTGGAATAGCCTAATTTGTCACCACGGAACGCCAACGACCTTGGTAAAAACCCGTCTTTGGCAATGAGTGCGGAAAGTTGTGGAAAGCCAGTGAATGTTGAATTCGCGGCTAAAATCAAGACAACAAACATGAAGATAATGAGGATTTGATACAAGATTCCATGTCCAAAATAGGCTCCCGCCAGTTGTGAAAACATGGTATTGCTCGGATTCACGGAGATCCCCTTCACATACAGGTGATACGCAAACCCCAGTAACGTCACCCCCGTAATCGTCCCCAATGCCATATAGGCTTTGATTGCCCCTGATTTGCCCTCACGGAAGATAGGGACAGCATTCGAGATGGTTTCAAGCCCTGTCACGGAGGAACTGGCTGAACTAAAGGCCTTGAGCAACAACATTGCCGTAAGCCCTCGGGGTATCGTTCCAAAAGACGGGGTTGAAGGCTGGACAAATCCGTGATGAAACTCATTTATAAATCCTCGACCAATGAAAAAGAGCATTAACCCCATAAAGATCAGTGTTGGAAATGCAAAGATTCTTGCAGATTCCGACACGCCGCGCAGGTTAACCAACAAGATAATGAACACACATAAAAGGGACAACAAAACTTCGTGAGACGCAAGTATGGGATACGATGAAGCCATCGTCTGAATTCCCGATGAAACCGACACCGCAACGGTAAGGACATAATCGACCAGCAGGGCACTTGCAGCAATGAGAGAGATCACAGGAATTTTGAAGTTGTCCTTACCTATCGCATAGGCGCCGCCACCATTTGGGTATGCCATCACCCCCATGATATAGGAGATGATCAAAATCGTAAGTAGGATCACGGTCGCCAGAGTAATGGGAAGGATGAGCCACTTCGCATCGGCTCCTAAGTGCGCCAACTCGGTAATTCCCGCTTCGGGACCATAAGCGACTGATGAGTATAAATCTGCCGCGAGGATGGGCAAGGCAATCAGCCAAATTAACTTAGTGTGGGATTGTTGAAGTTCCCGCGTCCGCATCGGATGACCAATCAAAATACGTTTGACGGCTCCGAAATTAAACAGCGAAAAAAAGACGGCTACAATCGCAAGACTAATCAATACAGGATGAATCCATAGCAGTACTTCTCTCAGCATTGACCACAGTTCCTCCCCGACAAGTTACCAATAGTATCCTGATTACAGAAGCATTCCATATAATGGAAAAACCCCGCGAGGGGTCTCCCGCTCTCCCCTGTCACTACGGACGAAGTTCGCGAACGGGTTGGGGTGGCAAGAAGAGTACGCAATCCACGATGAGTTCACCCATTGAAATACTTGCTCCGCTCCCGAAAAGAACTCCGACGTATGTGAAATGTGCCAGGCAACATTCTATCCCTACACCGACAAAATGCAATACTTACACATTTTGCGGGGCTCCAAATAATCCAACTTGTAAGTTGGGAACCGGGTACCTGCGAAGGAACCAACGGACGGCGGTCAAACATGGTGCCCTTCTAAAACATATTAGTTCCATCAAACGACACCAAGTGAATCATAAAAGCGCTTGAGACCATAGTCATAACCAACGTGTCCGAAATACCGTTCAGAAGCCCAACAACCATTATCTCGGATTTCGACGGATTGTGCATTAACCAGTGCTAGGCCACTACGTTCCCATATTCGATTTGAAAATGACTAAGGTGCGCCCTGCAGTATCTGCGCCGATAGGCGCTCTGCAAACTCGGGGACACGCATGGCCTACTATCTTACGTGTCGAACCAGACTTCCGGGTAGGAACAAGAGTCTTCGCCGAAGTCGTCCCACTGTCCACGTACCAACTACTGGTTGTAACGCCACTTGTTTGTACCGCAGGAGTAGGTTTCAGGCCAGCAACTTCAGACCTTGCCATGCTTGTTGGCACGGTAGTACCAAAAACGTAATTCGCTTCGTTGATGTGATTCTCAGCGTTATTACGGTACTTGTAACATTATCGCCTCGTAAAATGCGAACCCATCCGGGGTGTGAACGTCACCACAGCGCAGTTCGTCATAGATGCAACAACCAGTCTGCGAGTCAAATGCCAGCACCGGATGAAAGCTAGCTCCGCCGTGATGATGTGGATTAAGCTGGACGAGAGAATTCTCTTGATAGCCATATACCGTTTCTACGGAAGAGTCGATATCCACGACAATATTCTGTCCTTGAGAGAGCACGGATTTCAGTATTTGACGCTGTGCTGAGCGGATTACCTACATGCCCAGGGAGCCAGCCGTTTTAAGTCCTTGTACAGCAGGGTGGTATCGGGCAACCTCGGTAAATCAAGCTTAAGTTTAAGAAGGGGATCTTCCTCGAAGCGGAAACGTGGTTCCTGACCCAGGTGGGAGCTAAGTATGACTGTCAGTGCCATAGCATTGATCTGGAACTTAGCACCCGTTCGGCATTTGTTCGTTGATGCAGATCGTCCACCCAAAAATTTCTCGCAACATCGGTTACAAGAACGAAATCTATGAGCCCTGTCGCTCCGCCAAAGGCCGCGAGAGAATGGAGATTGAAGCGTGTAAGTATTTTACTGCTTTACCGACGACGGTGTTTTGGGGCGTGATTCACCCAAAAATGCTCCTTTCGTGCTTGCGATTTGGCTCTCGACAAACTCATCAATCTTAGCGTTACAGAGAGAGTCTTTTCAGTTATTCAGGTCTATTCATCGAGGACAAAACCGTCGAAATTGGGGATTATTGCCTGAATGGGATTGGGAGCACCGCATATTTAACAGCACGTATTTCCGCAATCCGTAGGTTAATCGAAGATACTGAATCTTAATGACAAAATCGGTAACTAATCACAGCTGCATTGTGAAAAGGAGCTGATACTATGAAGGGCACCACAAGGTGCGTAGGGTTAGACGGTTTTAGGGACACCATACCAGTGGCTGTTCCGGATAGACCATGACGGTTTGCCCAAAGTTCACAGGGCACGCCAACGAAGTTGGTTCTCCAACTGAAGTACCAGCCGGTCGCCACCTTACGAAACTCATTTTGTGATCGTGAATAACTCCCCATGGGTGGAGGAGGCAGCTTCTCCTCTACCAGCCTCACTTGTGGGACTGCGTGTGTTTTGGCATTGACCCGGCAATTGGCAATCGTGTCGCGCCAGAAGAAAGCTTGGCGATAGATCTGAAAGGTCCGTGAATTTGACAGGCCAGAAACTGAAACTCTCTCGAATGTGACGAATGGGTCGACTACGGGTTCCTGCCGAAAGCTTGTAAGCCCTATTGTAGCCCGCGAAAGGCAAGATTGAAAGTGACAAGAACGAATCAACGAGGAAGAAAATCTTTGTAAGCCATTGGGTCCTGTCCACCCACGGTCAAGGCAACGTCGAGTTTGTTTCTGAATACCCGGGTTTTGCGAAGTACTGACGTGTGATGACTGTGAAAGGCACATATCCCATGCACTACAAGGCGCGAGGGCTGAAAATATCTGGTAGTTTCCGTCGCAATGGGGCTAGGTTTGAATTCCCAGACCCCACAGCCAATGCTTACGCATGTTCCAACGGCGGTTCCTCGCTCGGCGATGCCTACTTTTGCACCATAAGAGCCAGCTTGAATCGCTCCCTGAGAGGGCTGGACCGCCCGAGCCGATGATGAGTAAGTCGTAGTCGAAGCTCCCATCGGTTTCGGGTAGAACCCCGAACTGTGAATCTGAGGACCATAGTGTCGCCAGGTTTGTAGCCTTGTTCACAATCGCCTGTTTCGCAGCATCAAGCGGATTGCGCTAGTCGGTCTGGGAAAGGACTTTTGACCATAGAGATGAATTGGTTGAAGAACTACGCCAGCACAAATATGTGGATTTTATTAGTGAATACGGTTTTGAACTCATTCAGTGAAGCCAATGAATCGACAATTGAAGTGAATGGACGAGAAATTACGGCTCGAAACTACCTGATTTGTACCGGAGCATGCCCTGCTCAGCCAAACATTCCAGAATTGAAAGATACGGATTACCTGGTCAATACCACAGCACTCGAGCTGAAGGATCTTCCAAAGCGGCTCGCTGTCATTGGTTCTGGATATATCGCGATAAGTTTAGCCAGATGTTCCATAATCTTGGTTACCCTAATGCAACGGAGTGCCCGTGTATTGAAGTCGTACGACTCTGAAATTTCAGAGGCAATCACACCGGCATTGACAGATTAAGGGATCAATATAGTCACCGGTGCGACCTTCAACCGAGTCGAGCAGAATGGGAACATCAAACGGGTATACCTTACAGTTGATGGCAAAGAATAGGTCAGGTCGTCGAAGCGGAAGCCCTCTTGGGCGCAACTCGTCGCAAGCTACATACCGGATCGCTAAATCTGATCGTGCCAAGGTACAAGTTGGTGACGGTGGTGAGGTAGGTCCCGGTGTGAGATTCATAGATCCTGCAGGTGCAACGGTTGGGTTTAAGCAAGAGCAGACAAAATCCAGTGGATACGAAGTTTTGACTTCCGTACTTCCGCTTGACGCTTTACCTCGGACTTTGGTCGATCGTGAGACGAAGTGTAGTCAAACTTGTAGCAGATGCCAAGACACGCAAAATCCTTGATGTTTTGTTGTGCTAGAATACGCAGGTGGTGTCATATACTTCAGTGTCCTCACCGTGAAGTTTGGGCTTACCATCGAGGATCTGCGTTCAGCGCATGTCATGCCTGACTATGGCGGAAGAGATAAAGCTGGCGGCACTGATGTTTGACGAGGACGTATCGAAACTGTCGTGCTGTGCAGGGTGAAAACAGAGCCAAAATATCCGAAAATCCTTATAAATGCATGCAGTCGCGTACTGCATTGATTTCCAATTTAGTAATGCTGTCGCTATGCCAAAGACCTGGTCACCACCGCAAAACGGAGGGATTCCGTCCGCAGGACCTTGAGATATGTGACAACTATGTTTGGCTTGTACTTCCGGCATACCTTGGAAAGTTGTAATAAGACCAGACATATCAAATGTCAGTTGCCTCGCACGCTTGGGCAGTTCTTTTACCCTGTGGCCATCTGCTACTATCAATAATTGCAATCAGGATTTTTTCGGCTTGCTTAGCGCATTCCTCTAACACTGGCTTCTGAAACACCTGTAACATTCCCATGGAACGAAGGGTATTGATTTTCGTTTTGCCGTCTTCGATATATACCGAGACGGCATCATGAGGCTAAATAGTGCTTCTTCTTGCAACACATTGTACGCAATTTCAGCACCACACACCTCGATAATTTTCAGCGGGCCCCCTAGTAAATCCTTTGACAGCCAAATTTGCCTGATAGTCATGGGTATATAGCACTCGGAAACCATAAACCGACGTCTGTGCCTCCGCTGCATCAACCGCTTCATCAAAAGACTTCTCAGTAGCAACTTGATAAATGAGTTCGTTCATTTGTTTGCTCCACCTCTCCTGCAATCTACCGTTGCATCACGTGCATTGGTTCGCAATCCTAATTCTGGTTTGCAACCACCCTAAAAGTAAATTGCTTCCAGTAAGGCTGATAACTCGCTTTACTAGTAGACGATGACCTTATCTGCCCACAACGTCCAATCCGTCAATTCTTCCATTGTCGACCGATGAACCGATTCTGCAATTTCACTTTGATTCAGCCCCCTCGCATCAAGGCAGGTGCCACAAGCCCCTAGTTCGACCCCCCGACGACTCGATACCAAGATCATTTTTTCTAAATTGTAGTATCCGTCCGCGGTCTTTTGCCCCTTTTTTGCACACAGTACCGCATCTGCCATGAGAAACACCTTAACTTCAACATCTTCTCGCTTTGACAATGTATTGACATGCCGAAATCCGTTGTAAGATCGTTCCGTTCCATACGGCGGGTCATTCAATATAAACAGAAACTTCATCGGGAACACCCTCCAAACCGTATCACTTGGTGCCAATGAGTTATCCAACTTCATGGACAGCAGGATTTTTTCGTTCATAACCATAATACCCATGCAGTTATATTATAAGTGTGAACATGATTCAATAGGACCGGATGAGTGTAGTCGGATGCGACTACCATT
Source organism: Alicyclobacillus curvatus (assembly GCA_017298655.1). Classification (GTDB taxonomy): domain Bacteria; phylum Bacillota; class Bacilli; order Alicyclobacillales; family Alicyclobacillaceae; genus Alicyclobacillus_B; species Alicyclobacillus_B curvatus. The sequence goes on along the minus strand of CP071184.1, from coordinate 619,609 downwards.
AAGCCTGAGCGAGCGATACCTACATGCAGTCGTCGAGGGAAGTTGTATTGATGATCGCCTCATGAAAGGAGCTGGCAAATAAGGTAGAGAAAATCCATTGGTAGAACACAGCTTTTGACGTTGCACAAGGGGGATGTGTTCCCAATTTGGAACATCACGAAATTGTGCTCCAGGACATCTGTGCTAGGAGAGGTTGGCAAGGCTCATGGAGCCACAATACAGGAAAGATTGCGTGGAGCGCTTGAGATGGGTACTCGTCTACATCCTTCTGTAGCACTTCTGCGAAGGTCAATCATCGTAAAGTCAACGTTCAAGCGTTTTGTCCCACCGAACAACAAAGTACCCGGCACCGCAGTTCCTGGTATGTCGTTCTTGTTCTAGTTCCATGGCAGATTCAAAGTCTCCGAACTCATCTGGTGTCACATGCAGACCAAATCGAACTTCAGAGGGTTGCCCAAGCCCCATTCCAGAAATATCTTCAAAAGAGAAGAACTGAGCGTGGCTGTAGATGCTCGTGGGATCTTCTTGGCCACGTTTGGCATACTTCCTTCCCCATGTACCGTACTTATTGATACACCCGATGACCAACCTACCGCCGGGTTTTAAGACCCGAAAAGCTTCCCTCAATATGGCTACCGGCTCGTCGGTGAATTCGAGCACGGCATTACAAATTGCTAAGTCAAACATACCGTTATCAAACGGCAGGCGGATAAGATCCTCTTGCAAAAAAGTAACGCCATTCTCTCGCTTTTGGCGTGCCACTGCCAACATGTTTGGCGACGTATCTACCCCGACCACAGAAAGCCCCATGTCGTGTAACCAATAGGTGTATGAACCTGTGCCACAGCCAAGGTCAATTGCCGATTCCCCCGGTTTCGATCTTGCAAGCGCTGCGACCATATCATGTTCAACCACATCCACGAAGTGGCCGAGCGGGGTCTCACAAAAATCATCATACGTGCTGGCTTTGTCATCAAATGGGGACACTGCCATGGTCTTCAACCCTTTCGCATCAAGTCTCCTCCATCATTCTTTCTTCTGACTCCGGGACCAAACGACAACTGGAATCAAAAACAAGGACAGGAATCCTCCGGCCAAGGAAAGTGTCGCATAGCTAGACTGGGCAACAACCATTCCGGACAATGCGCCTCCGGAGGCACCAGCCAAAGCGATCAGTACATCCACCGTGCCTTGCGTCTTCGCCCGAATTTGCGGCGGCGTCGCATCGACGATGGCTGCTGTGCCGCTAATCAAGCCGAAGTTCCAGCCCAAACCAAGCAACGCCAGCGCAAGAATGAGCAGAACCATCGATTTGCCAGGCGTAAATGCAGCCACGAAGCCTGCCAGGAGCAACGTAACACCAGAAGCGTAGGACATCACCGTGCGCCCGTATTTATCAACGAGAAAGCCAGTAACCGGGGAGGGCAAATACATTGCGGCAATATGAATTCCAATGACGATACCGACCTCACCTAGCCCATGTCCGTAGTGCTTCATATGAACAGGTGTCATTGTCATGATGGCAATCATGACGATTTGAGTGAATACCATCACGGTGGCACCCACGATAATCCCTGGCTTATGGATTCGCAGTTCAGCCACCTCTGTATCCGTTCCGATGCTTTGACCTTCCCTGGAACGTCCAACATCGGCGATAGCTTTGGCGACGAGAAGCGGATCAGGACGCAGAAACAAGAGAAGGGCCAGTCCGGCTAAAATATACGCTACAGCAGCCAGCATAAATGGCCCAGAAAGCGCAGGTGCGCCCATAGAAGTCGCTACCCTTCCCGTGATATTCACCAGATTCGGTCCAACCACTGCGCCGAATGTCGTGAATACCAATGCAGCACTAATCGCCTTTGCCCGCTGTGTCGGAAGTGCCAAGTCCGTACCGGCATAACGTGCCTGCAAGTTTGTCGCTGTGCCCGCGCCGTAGATGAACAGCGAAATAAAAAACAGCGGCAAGCTATTCAAGATAGCTGCTAAAACGACCCCAAGTGCGCCAATACCTCCCGCCAAGAAACCTGCGGCCAGGCCAATTCGGCGACCTAACTGTTGGGAAAGCCGACCAACTAGAAACGCTGCAGCGGCAGAACCCAACGTAAACAAGGCAGCAGGAACTCCTGCATAACCGGCTGTTCCGAGCATATTTTGGGCGAGTAGTGCGCCTACTGTAATGCCTGCAGCCAAGCCCGCTCCGCCAAAAATTTGCGACACGATAACGATGCGCATGGTTTTGTTATATAACTTGCCTTGTTTCTCAGGCGATGCTGCATATTCCTTCAGCCATTCGGGAAGGCCTTTCATCTTCTCTTCAGTCAATGATGTATCCTCGGCCAGGTTTTTCGTCTCGGTCATGAGCGCACTTCCTCTGTCGTTCCACCTTTTTCCTCCCAGGTACTCACACCACCGGGCAGGTAACGCACATCAAACCCCTTTGCCCGTAGCTTAGCCGCCCCAGCAACACCACGGTACACTCCAGCGCAAAACACTACGTATTTTTTGGCTGTGTCAAGCTCATGAGCCAACACATTTAGTTTTGAGAGAGGAATGTTCCTCGAACCATGGATGTGCTTTTTCAGCCATTCCTCTTCGGTACGTACATCTACAAGTTCAAATGCGCTCTGGTTCTTGAGCAGTTTGTCGATTTTTATCGTTTCTAATGTCAATGTGTGATATTCAGCTCGTTTCCAGTTTTCAAAGGAGGCATATCCTTTTACGGCCCCGCCAATTTCCTGAACGAAAGACAAAACGTCAGTCGGGACCATAGACTCTCCAGAAATCAAGACCACCACCTCTCTTGGATGGGGCCAGATTTTGCGGAGGTTGCCTGTAAAGTTCTCTTCGTCGCTCGGTAAATTGATGGAGCCGGGAATAAATCCGGCAAGGAAGTCCGATACGGATCGAAGGTCCAGAACGTCTAGTGCATTGGCGAGCAAAAGCCTCTTTAGCTCTTCAGCAGAGAGTTTGGGCATCATTGGTCTTCCTCCTTGGCTTGACGTAAAGAATCTAAAAGAATTTTTTGTGCGGATCGACTGTCCGAACTGTAGGCTTTATATCTACTTGGTTTTTTTCAATGTTTCTTTCATCCCGAACAACACAAACAGCCCAGATACGAGTACAATCACGGCGAGTGCGCCAATCGTGCGTTCGGTTCCTAGCCAATCAACCCCAAAGCCAATCAGGATTCCTCCAATGGCGTACCCACCATCCCGCCACATCCGATACACACCAAGAGCAGAACCTCGCCATGCTGGATGTGCCTCATCTCCAACCGCAGAGAGCAGTACCGGGTATACGAAGGCTGTACCAATTCCCATAAGCAATGCAGCAATTATCCACATAGCTAAAGAATGAGTCAGAAAGATAGAGCCGACTCCAACCGCATTCAGAACTTGTCCGAGCACAATCGGTGTCTTCCGGCCTACTTGGTCACTCCAAGTCCCGGATAACAATTGCAAAACGCCCCACGTAGCTGCATAAACGCTGCTAACAAGCCCAATTAGTGCAACAGAGTAATGACTCTGTGCCATCATAACGGGTACGAGTCCCCAGACAGCCGTGTCACTGAGTTTATTCACCAACCCTGCTTGGCTACTGGCTAACAATGTGCGGTTTTTGAAGCTAACCAGTGCAATAACCTGCCCCAGACCTATTCGTGTTTGAGGCTCTTCTTGATTACCCATTGATACTTCCAATCGGGTGTAAGGGAGCGTTTCCCGAATCATCAGCCATGCCATCAGCAATCCGAACACTCCGATGACTTCAGCAACGACAAAGGGGAGTGGACGAGGACCATAAACCGATGCCAGATATCCGGCCACCCCACTAATGATGGCAACACCCATATACCCAGAAAACTCGTTGATACCAAGTGCCAGTCCCCTGCGGGCAGGACCTACAAGATCAATTTTGCTCGTGACGGTCATTGACCACGCAAATCCTTGATTGGCTCCAAGCAAAAGATTTGCTACGATGATCCATCCCCAAGAAGGTGCAAATATCGTCATAAGGGGGACCGGGAGTCCGAATATCCAACCCAGTATAAGGACTGGTTTGCGCCCCCACCGATCCGCAAGTCTGCCAGCAACCAGATTCAGAGGTCCTTTCACGATTCCAAAGGAGACAATGAATGCAAGTAATATTGACAGAGAAGTCAAGTGAAAAGTCTGTTGACCCAAGATGGGGACCACCGTACGCTCAATGCCGACCATCGAACCTACAAATGCGTTAGTTGATGGCCAATAAAATGAACTGAGTTAAATTTGGGCGTAGCCCTAGTTTCATCGAACGCTCCTTCAAGGTAGTCCCTCCTTTCAACCTGTTTTGAATAGACCATATCTTCCTTGTACGGTCTCGTTATTTTCTATTTACCACGCAGCCATATAGGGCACACTTTCCTTTCAGCAGTCTGTGGAATGGCGCTCATTCCACTCCCGAACCCCTTCCTGCAAGCGAAGCGCCTTGAATCCCTTCGTACTAAGCGCTTCAGTTGCCTGGATCGCATACACGCAGTATGGGCCACGACAATAGGAGACAATTTCCTTATCCCGTGGTAGGCTGGACAGTTTTGTCTGCAGCTCTGTGATGGGAATTGAAATGGCACCGGGTATGTGAGAAACGTCATACTCCTCTTTCGGTCGAACATCTATCAGCGTAATGTCTCCCGAGCTTAACCGAGTTTCTAATTCCTCAAGAGACAGGGGTTCAGGAAAGTCCGTGTTGTTTGTTAGTTCTTCTCGCAATTGGTTGATCTCGGCCAGAATCTCTTCGCCCAAATCCTCAAACAACAACAGTAATTTATTCGTAGTTCCACTCGACAATTGGTAAACCGCATACGTACCTTGTTTTTCGAAGCGCACCATTCGTGCTTGCAATAGGACCTGCAGATGTTGAGAAACATTTGCGACACTTGCTTCTGTTTCACGGGCGAGTGTCTCGACGGTTTTGGGTCCCTGAGACAAAAGTTCAAGTATCTCAAGGCGCTTTGGACTGGAAAGTGCCTTTCCAATCCGAGCGAACTGGCTATAAATGGCATCTTTCCACGCTCTTGTATCGTGCTCGAACAATTCATCACCTCATTCAATACTATATTCAATTGAATACTTGAATTATGAACGTAGCGAGGCTTTATCGTCAAGAGGTAAAAATAGAGACCGTCTTTGGATAACCTCTGGTGCTTGACCTTTAACCCACTATGATAAACATATGGACCAGGAATCCTGGCCCATATCACATCTTGCTATGAGAGTGCAAGCCGTTGGTGGGGGTAAGGGCCTCGGCCCGAAATCCTCAAATTCACGATTCAGGTGTGAACCATCTGAAACTGAGGAGGATCAAGGACTTTGGCACCCACGCAGGCAATCTTGAAGGATCCTGAGGAATCGATCAAGCGCACGGTCACAAACCACGCCACACTACAGGATGTCACATAGCGTAATCTGAATGAGCGGTTAAATCATACCGCTACCCTATCCGTGTACTACGATTGCAGCGTCATCGCAGGCCGCCTCCATCTTGGGGTTTGTATCGCCGGCATGCGTACATGTACGTTATTCGGAAGTTCAGTGGACACCAAATTTCCGCAGCACACAGTTGTCGGCGAGATTCAAGCGCTTGAGTTTGCGATTCACTGCATAGAGCGTTTTATCAGGGCTTCAAGATGTAACGCCATAAAGTCAATTACTCTGTTCTCAGAATTCACCAACCTGTATCAGAGGCAGTACGGCGACTGACCCAACGCATGAATCAGTTTTCTGGAAGATATTCGACATCCGATTGCGGGTCAATTCCCTTAGAAACACAGCCCAGTGAAATAACATTTACTACCATGCTGCGCACAAAGTGGCCCGAACTGTGGCACGGAGAAGCACATAATTCCAGACTCGTCTATGGTTGTTTCGTGATGGACAACAACCTCATGCTGTTCAGTATGACAATGATAGCTGCTCCTGTGTCACTCATTACCGCCCCCCACAACGTAAGCAAACCTGGGAAAATGAGAACTAGAGCAAGAAATTTAATGACCAGTGAAAACCATACATTTTGTTTGATGATCCCCAAAGCACGCCTGCTGATTTGAATGGTGTACGGCAACTTTTCAAGGTTGTCGGACATGAGCACCACATCTGCGGTTTCCATTGCCGTATCTGTACCCGCTCCCCCCATCGCTATGCCAACATCCGCTGTTGCGAGGGCTGGCGCATCATTGATTCCATCGCCAACCATTGCGACAACGTTCCCATTTTGTTGTACTGTCTTCAACGCCTTGACCTTGCCGTCCGGTAGGAGCTCTGCGTAATATCCAGTGACGCCTGTCTCGCTGGCCACTCGCTTGGCTGTGCCTTCATTGTCACCGGTGAGCATAACAATTTGACCTATTCCCGTATTTTTCAACGCTTGAATTGTATGAGAGGTCGTGCTTCGTACAGTGTCCGCAACTGTGATGAAGCCATGTATGTGATCTTTGGTGCCGACAATAACAATCGTGTTACCTTCGGATTGCAAGGCTCGCACACGTTCTATAATATGCTCAATGGAGGCGTCGAGACTCTGAAACAGGTTTAGGTTACCGGCAAAATACTCGGTTCCTTCAACGGTGGCAGTTACCCCTTTGCCGAGAATGTTCCTGAACCCATCCCCAGGAAGCGGCTTAATACCAAGTTTCTCTGCGTGCCGAACGATTGCTGAAGCAATTGGATGCGTAGAGTGCCCTTCTAAGCAGTCCTGTAATGAAGCAATTTGAGGTTTGCTAGATTAAAAAACCTCCTGGTATCGTGAGAGTTGACGAGACCATCACGAAATCACAGGAGGGTGAAGCAATAATGGCAAAGAATGTGAATGCTAAGATTCAGCGCATCACGGAGGGAACACTTGTTGTCGGTGTTGACATCGCCAAGCATACGCATGTGGCAAGAAGCGTTGATTGGCGAGGCATCGAGCTTGGCAAGCCCCTCACCTTCGAGAATACCAGGACTGGGCTTGAGAATCTAGAGAAATGGTTGGAAGAGTTGAAGCGTTCTCACAGCAAGGACGATGTGTTAATAGGCATGGAGCCAACGGGCCATTATTGGATGGCGCTCGCTCAGTATCTGCGAGAACGTGGTATTCGGGTGGTTCACGTGAATCCGTCACACGTCAAGAAGAGTAAGGAACTGGATGACAACTCACCGACGAAGAATGACGTCAAGGATGCGCTCACCATTGCCCGTCTGGTCAAAGACGGTCGTTACGCGGAGCCTATCATTCCAACCGATGTGTACGCCGAACTGCGGACTGGCATGAACCAACGAGAGCGCCTCATGGAGGATACGCAGCGAGTCAGGGGACGTATCCATAACTGGCTGGATCGATTCTTCCCGGAGTTCGTGCCGAGCGTGTTCAGTGACTGGGGTGGCAAAGCTGCACTGGCCGTATTGCATAAAATATGGCTGCCTGTGGATATCTCCAGTATGGCACCAGAGGATGTTGTCCACATGTGGAGGGAGGCGGATATCAAGCGCGGTGTGGGGTTAAAGGCGGCAAAGAAGCTTATCAATGCCGCACAGGGCTCCATCGGGCTGCGAGAAGGGTTGACTATGGCACGTCAGGAACTGCAGATCCTGTTGAGTCAATACGACCTGATTCAAGAACAATTGGACCAGTTGGAGGGACAGATTGCCGAACTATTGGCGAAGATTCCAGGAGCGCCGCAAATGTTGAGAATACCCGGTCTCGGGTTATCCACAGTCGCCGGATTCCTGGCCGAAGTCGGAAACCTGTCGTTATTCACAAGCTGGCACCAGATTCGCAAGTTGGCTGGGCTTAACCTGAAAGAAGACAGTTCCGGCCTGCATAAGGGCCAGACGGTCATCAGTAAGCGAGGTAGAGCACGACTGCGAGCATTGCTCTATCGAGGCGTATTTTTCCTGGTCGCAACGAACTCAGAGTTCAAGCTGCTGCACCAGCACTACAAAAAGCGTGTGGATAACCCGCTCAAGCCAAAACAGTCGCTCGTTGCTCTCTGTGGAAAACTGATACGTATTCTGTACACGATAGGTACACGGCATGTGGATTACGATCCCATCCGAGCCCTTGGGCCGGCCTACAAGACGCTCACGAACCAGGTTGCTTGATTCATAGGACTGACCGTCGTTTCACTTACAACGTCGCACGAGAATGCTTGTATTTGACAAACGTATAGCACGGAGAAGCCGGCAGACATTCTCTCCATTCGGGCATCGACCCTGTATCTAAGCTTAGCTGGCCTCCACCCTTTCGATAGGTCGTACGAAGGACTGCTGAGGGCATTAGACCCTGTGAGACATGAGAGGGTAAACCACGAAAGACATTGGTGGAGATCCATAGGGTGCGTACCATAAATTTCAAGGCGGCATTGACCGTCTGGTTCAACACGCCCTCATACAGATCAAATCGTTCTCATGGACAATTCTGCAGTTCGAGTATGAAATGGTCAAATGTGAAATCACGCGATTGAGTGAGAAAACGAGAGAAAAACGTACTTTTATTGAGAGAGGTGGTTGCTATTGCAAGCAGGTGATCTTTGCTCGTCTGAAGCGGAGTCACTTCAACAACATTGGGTTTACCCTCAGTGAGAGTTCCGGTTTTGTCAAACGCAACGGCTGTTATCTTCCCAGTGGTCTCCAAAGAGGTCCCACCCTTTATCAGAACGCCGTTCCTCGCTGCGTTTCCGATGGCTGACACGATGGCCACGGGTGTAGAAATGACAAGGGCACAGGGACATGCGACAACTAACAACTCCAGCCCTTTATATATCCATCCTAGCCAAGCTCCAAATCCCATCAAAGGGGGGGCAACCATCACGAGAAACGCTAACACGAAAACGACAGGTGTATACACTCGTGCGAATTTGTCGACTAACGCCTGCGTCGGTGCCTTCTTTTCCTGCGCTTCTTCCACCATACGAATAATGCGGGATATCGCACTATCTTCAGCAAGCTTTGATACGACAATCTCCAACGAACCGTTTTCGTTGATTGTCCCCGCATAAACCTGAGCGCCAACGGCCTTATCAACTGGAATGGATTCTCCAGTAATAGGGGCTTGGTTGATTGTTGACTCACCTTTTACAACTTCACCATCTAGCGAAATCCGCTCACCGGGCTTCACGAGGACTATATCTCCAATGCCTACACTCGAGACTGGCCGACGCACATACTCAGAACCTATTTTCACCCATGCCTCCGGGGGGGCAAGGTTCATCAGGCTTCTTATAGAATTTCTCGTCTTATCAATCGATTTGTTCTGGAGCATAGTTCCAAAAGAGAACAACCAAACAACACTTGCGCCCTCAGCCCACTGTCCAATGATGGCAGCGCCAAGGGCAGCCAATGACATTAGGACGTTCATGTCCAGTGACCGACTCCGAATACCGTAGACAGCACTCCTGGATGGCTTATATCCTGCGCTCACAATAACGAGAGCAAACAGGAACGTAGCGATGTACGAAGGAAGGTGAACGAATTTGAAGATCAATCCAAACACGAACAGGACGCCGCTTGTCGCAATTAGCCATTCTTGTGAGTGGTTCGAGCGACTTTCAGAATTCGCTGCCTGTTCCTTTGTATCCAGTGATGCACGATACCCAGCCTTCGTGACTTCAGAAACGATTTCTTCAATAGTGTTATCGTGGTCGATGACCATTTTCCCTGTGGAAAAATTAACGGTTACCGTTCGGACTCCCGGAACCTTCCGCAGATGATTTTCAATGGTCTTTGCGCAAGCGCCACAGTCCATTCCCTCAACAACGTACGTTCTTTTTCTTCTTGTCTCTACGGGCTCAAGGGTATAACCGATTTTTTTCACATGACCTGGTAGTTGCTCGATAACTGCGGCGTTGGCCCCCACAACCTGCAACTTGCCTGTACTGAAATTCACGGTCGCAGATTGAATCCCCGATAATCGGCCAACACTCTTCTCTATTGTCGCAGCGCAGGAGGCACAATCCATGCCGAACACATTGTATTCATAATGCTCTCCGCCAGCAGCCTGAGTGATTTCGAAGGATGCATCAAATCCACCAACCTTTGCTTGCCCATCACTGCAGCATGAATCCGAACAACTTCTTGTCTCAGATTCACAACAAGTCGACTCATCGGTACTTTGGGTCAAACAGCATCCACTGGTACAGGCTTCTTGTATTAAGTCTTTCACAGACTTTGACACGCTCTCACTCTTTTCTGTCGCACAACACGTGTCTAGTTTCGTATCTTCTATTGAACAACAAGCTGCATCGTTGCTTCTCATTTCCGACTCGTGTTTGCAACAATCATCTTCGCACTCGTCCACTTTGGCTGAACAGCAGGGGGTGCTGGTTAGATGTGTCGTGGATGCACAGCATGAGTCATCCGTACAGCACTCAAGGCGTTCTGTCTGACCCGACATTCTACACTCCCCTTTCCACGAACATATTCATCTTGCAGGTTCCGACTTCTGCTCCAACTTGTGAGAACACCACATCAAACATGTCCAGTAACTTCCCAACTTGTTCATTTCTCAATGCATAATAAACGTACTTTCCTTCCTGACGCCCAGAAATAATCCCGCATCCCTTTAAGCAGTTCAGATGCTGCGATACGTTGGACTGATTCCCGTCGATACGTTGGACAATTTCCGTGACCGTCATTTCTCCATGTCGAAGGCAATCCAATATCTGAATACGAGTTTTGTCGGCAAACCCTTTGAGAAATTTCACCTTGAGATCCAACTCAGTCTGAATCATAAAGACACCCCGCACATATTAGTCCTGACTGAAATGAATTGTTGAGTACATATTAACCACTACTAATATGTACTGCAATACATTGCGCCGTGAATTCAAATATGTGGGCGGATGCCAAATATCAGGAATCCAGTAGTGAGTTGCCTACCACGGACTATGGCCAGAGGCTGTTTTGGGGAAATATCGACCGACTCACCGATGTAGGCATCCACCTTCGGACTACTAAGTCTTTATGGCGTTGTACGTGCAAGGCTTTTCCTACATGATGAATAGATGGCCTGAGCCTGTGTTGTGTATATCATTACTTTGGCCCAAGCATCATGACCGTAACCCCAAAGAGGCATATTCCTGCTCAAACCCATTCAGATAAGCTTGGTACGTTTCTTGCAGCCCACATAATGGCATGATGGCTTCCGCACAAGCGAACGTCAGCGCAATCTTCGTTTTTCCTTTGGTTTGAACAAACCCGAGAGCGGTGGACATCATGAGCGTATCCATGCCGAGAGACAAGATAAGTGCAACCATCTTCAAAGCGACCCGTGTAATGCCCTTCTCTGGTAACAGCTCTTGCAATCGTTTACAGGTTTCCGCTTCAGTTCAGACATCAACTGGACTGTTGAGGGGGGCTATGGCGATGATTATTCCTTGACCGAATCCCAAGTGAAGCCGGCTACCCCGACCAACATCAGGATACCGCCGCCAATGATTTTTACGGTCAATGACTCTCCAAGTAATAGTACCGCCCCAACGACCCCCCACAACGTGGACGTTGATGAGATGAGCCCTGTACGCCCTGCTCCAATATGTTGCATGGCAATGTAAAACAGAGCGAGGGACAGTCCGAGAGAAACCGCCCCGCTGGCAACGATGCCAGGTACAACATGCCAAGAGACAGTGAGTGGTTCCCCATAAATAGCTGCAATGATGGCCATCGCCACTCCCGCAACAAGCGCCTTCAGGCAAACCAGAGTGACTGCAGGCACATCTTCGCCGAGAACACGACCCAAGTTGTTCTCCGTGGCCCATCCGACATAACCGAGAGCAATTAGGAGATTGCCAAGTGCATTCGATGACAAGATTCCGTTACCCGACCACGAAAGCCAGACCGCACCCGCTATGATGGCAACGCTGGCCCACAGTGTCCGCCCAGTGAGTCTTTCCCGAAAGAATGCAAAAGCTAAGAATGCGGTAAACACGGCCTCAGTGTTGATGAGCAGTACGCCTTCAACACCAGACGTTAAATGGAGCCCGATAAAGTATAGACTTGGACCCACAACTGAACCCGCCAATAACCATAGCACCGCCACCACTGGTTTCATAAAGCGAAGTCCTCCTGCACGTATTGCCCAAGGAAGAAGTGCCAGGCCGGCCGCAAAGTATGTCCAAGCCCCGGCTGTCAAGGCTGGTACATTCTCTACCATCAGCCATTTGTTAAGTACCGTAAATAGCCCAACCAGTGAGGCAGATCCTAAGGCACTACCGTATCCCAAAATCCATTGTCTGTTCATACATTCACTCTTTCCTGTCACCGGATGAAATGATCCAACGCCTCTTGCAGGTCTGAGAGAACTTGCTGTTCATCCCCAGTATGGACAGCAGCAACAACGCACTGCTCCAAATGGTCCTTGAGAATAACTTTTCCCACCGCATCCAACGCCTTTCGAATTGCCGCAATCTGTAGCAACAAGTCTGGGCAGTCACGTCCTTCGAGAGTCATCTCCTTGACCGCCCTTACATGCCCTTCAATCCTCGCCAAACGGTTCACAATCTGCTTTCGCTCTTTATGTGGATGGGTATGTTCCAACATAGGCTCACCTCCATACCGCATAAAAATATCCCCCCAGGGGGGATATGTCAACACTACCATGTAATGAGTCACTGCTTTTACAAACCAAGCCTTACATCCTTGGCTCTGCACAAAAATACTGGACCTCATTCACATTCATTCACCTTATGAAGGATAACGAAAAGTTAGACTCATATAGTATGGTCGCATTCATCTCCTACGGAAAACCCATGCCCCTGCAGTTATCTTAGTTTGTGATGAACCTGTGACGATTTCCCCTTGATCGAGGCTGTTCAAAGGATTTCCAGGCTGAACATGGAATCTCTCCTGTGCCATTGATACATTCCATTCTGCTCGATGGGCCATGACTTGGAGGAGATTACATGAGTACCGACCTTTCAAAGACGATTGTTCAATATAAACAAGACCCAGAATCCGTGTATCATACATGGTTTTTCAATAACGAGGACAGATTGAAGGCATTCCGAACCATCAAACGAGGACTAGTTGATGTCATATATCGCATAGAACAACGCACGTTCGGTACAGATTTCAAGGGTTCAAGTCTCGAAGTCGTTGTGACGGCCATCTCTGAGCAGAAGCAAGTTTTTGAAGGAGCTGCACATGCATTCTTCTGGAAACCCAAGCTCCGCATTCCCGACATATATGAGAATGATGACAATCAAATAGCATTCGGCCGATTTCTCAAGGCCTGCCTCCAAGCATCGAACGAGACTCAGGTCATTGAAGCAATCCTCAAACTTGACCAGCAGCACATTAAAGGGCTTGGTCCTGCCGTGGCAAACATCTTGTATTTCTTGCATCCAGCGCTGTTTCCTCCATTCAACACAGCCCGTAAACGGCTTCAATGCGCTTCTCCACGACAACATCAAGCTTGGTTCATGGACGGCATACCTTGATATGAGGGAGAACATCCTGGACATGAACAATCAATACAAGAACCTCCTATCGAAAGACCTCGGCGCAATTGCCGGTCTGCATATTCCGGAATCTCTTGGCTCTCCCGCAATTTTGTTGAGTGAAGCAATTTTATCGGTGCCAGAGCTAGGCTGAGCGGAGTTTCCACTGAGTGATGTCTGTGAATCTCTGTACATATGCTAGCCAGATGACACTGGTACTTGTGTCACATGGCTACTCTGAGTACTTTGGGTTCTCCGTTCTTCTGCATTTCTGCGCACCGCTAGATACAGATATCTCTTCTCGAGTAGATCGAGCTTTCCTCTGCCGAACATCTGCCTCTTCACGGTCTTCAAGCTGTTCACAGCGGCTTCGACTGGACCGTTACTCCAATTCTCCATCAGGGCGGCAGTTACTGCTTTCTCGTCTCTTTGCAATCCATGCGCGAAACTACGAAGCTCAGGAACGTTTGACTCATCGGCCTTGGAGAGCCACATTTTAAGACGGTTGATGTCCCGAGTGTCAAACAGATGCTCAAATTCCCGGGTCAGTTCATAGGCTTCTTTAACGGACGGCTCACTGTCAACCCAACGGGTTAATTCGCCTTGGGTCTCAGGCTCCAGTTTGTCGTCCTTCCGAACCCATCTTTTTACCCATTCCCAAACGGAGGTAGACTGAACGGACTTCACCTTTGGCGTAGATTCCCGCCAAGTCGACAAGTGTGCTGCCATCTGGGAATACTTACCCTTGAAACCCAACGCCTGTATCTCCGCAAAAAGCTGTTTGGCATTATGGCACCCAGACTCCCACCGTGACTTTAAATAGGCCAGAAACGGGTCGAGTTTTCGATGACTCCATCTTTGCTCGACTGGTATCCCACTTTGAAGATATTTCGTCACCGTTGAACGGCTAATTCCAAGCTTGGTCGCAATGGCACGACGGGTCATTCCTTGCGTACTCAGTCGATGAACATGTTCCCACAGCGCCTTTTTTCGAGCCAGTGTATTCGACATCAATTCGTCATTATCATTCGGAGAACTTCCAATCTCGGAATCGGTAGCCGGTTCTTTGTCAGTCAAGTTCATCTCTGGTGGATGCTTGTGGAGCAGTCTCTTCACGCAATCGTCGACCGCATCCAGGAAGTTATGCTTGATATGAAATCGATCCGCCACTTGCATGGCGGTCGGATCACCTTGGTCGATTGCACCGCGATATGTTTGGGAACCGTCTCGAGTAACAATTGCTGGGAGATTAGGCCGCTCCGTCAGCCATTTGGTCAGGGTTGGGGCTTCTCTGTCCGGAAGCAATGCGACAGGAAGGTGATTTTTCACGTCGTAGCAGAGTGTTCCGTATCGCTGTCCCTTGCGCATCGCCCAATCGTCCACACCTAAGACCGTTAAATCGGTGGGTATCTCTGGTCCCGGCTGCCTTCTAACAGCTCGAAGGAAACTGTCAGCACTCCAAAACAACCCAATGATCGAACCGAGTCGCTCAGCAGCTTCGCCGCCACACTCCACACCCATGGCAACCAGACAATCCTGAGCACGGCAGGTCCGCCGGCCGTATCGGACAGATAGACCTGGAAACTGCTCAGTAAAATATTTACACTCACAGTCTGGATTCTCACACTGAAAGCATCGACACGAAAGAAGAAGCTCCACTGGCCGACCAAAGCAGGGCAAGTCATGAAGAGTACGTAAGCGTTTGGAGTGGATCTTCTGACTCAAACGCGCACACTTAGGACATGCAACATTCGGACGTGCTGGTTCGCACACAATCAAGATATGGTTGTCCGTAGTAACGCGAATATTCACAACCCGAACCGCGTCAAAAGAGGGTAAAATATCTATGTAAGGTAGCGCGGTCAATGGAAACACCTCCGTGTGTCGGCACGGACGTCGACATTGATCGCCTATCTTTTATACCATTATGTGAATTTTGTCAATAGAGTAAATAGTACAATCAACAAAATTGCGGGAGAGCCCAAAAGCCCCGGAATATGCAGCCGGTCTGATGTTCGAAATCGGAACCAACAGAATCGTGTTGGAAGAAACTGCGGAGTGGGCTGCACAGCAGAACGAGAAACGGTCTAAAAATCTCCGTAAACGTCATGCAGAAGTGTTGGAAGACCTGAATGAGGAGAATGAGCACACTGAAATGCAGTATCATCTGGCCCGCTTGGGTCGTTCACTCGGTTACAACGTTTGGGTAGCAAGGAACGACCACAGTCGGGAATTTAATGGACAAAGGCTTGGGGAATTGTCTTTAGGACACCTCGGGATCGAAGATGTCCCTGCTTCCGTCCTTGACACAATTTCTCTCATTGACGTTATCTGGTTGCACAAAGATGGTCAAGCTGTGGGTGCGTTCGAAGTGGAAAAAAGCACATCCATTTACTCAGGGATTCTGAGACTACACGTGTGATTTATATTTATAAATGAGACAAATTCAGGCTATTTTAAGGGTTGTTTATATGGAGAAATGAGATTCTACATGTTTAACTTTGAGACAAATACGTGGATTTATATTGTAATTTGAGACTAATCTTACGCACGTATAAAGCTCATCTTTGACAGTTTAACTGTGGAAAACTCGACCCTGTAGGACCCGGAACCGCGCTGCTGCGCGGTTTTCTGTTGATAAGTCTTGCTTTGAGCTCGAAAATGTAGGTCAAAAATTGTTTGGACAGTGGATAACTTTATTGTTGATATATTTATATTTTTGTAATATATTCGTAGGTAATAATAGTTGTGGTGGTGAGCCCTGTGTTCGCACAAATTGTATCCACAAAACGCCCCGATGGTCGCACCTACAGGTACATGCATATTGTTGAATCCTACCGCGAGGGAAAGGCAGTTAAAAAGCGCCGGATTGCTAGCCTTGGTAACGTTGATGGCTACTCTGAGGAAGAAATTCAACAGTTTATTCGCACTCTGGAATCGCTCCTACAAAACCGTGCCTCTGGTTCGATCGAGGACTTCGACCCGAAGTCGACCCTCTCTTTCGGCGTTCCCTACGTGGTTCAATTTTTGTGGGACCAGTTGGGGCTAACCAAAGCTGTACAAAACGAATTGAAAGATCGCCAGGTCACATTTGATGTGGCCCGCTATGTGAAGGCGATGGTCTGTAACCGTTTGATGAACCCGTCCAGCAAGCTGGACCTGTTCCACACCATTGAAGACATGTATCTGCCAGAGTCAGGTGATGAACCGTGGCAGCTCCAACATTTTTACCGTGCCTTGGATCACCTCATGGACATGAAGCCACAGCTTGAGAAGCTCATCTACCAGCGACTCACGGACCTTCTGAGCTTTCGCCTGTCGCTGGTACTCTATGACCTAACCAGTACGCATCTCAGTGGCCACCACTGTCCGATTGGCGAACACGGATACTCCCGAACCCACCGACCAGACCTAGAGCAGGTTGAACTCGGCCTACTTGTCACACCGGACGGCCTGCCAATCACTCATGAAGTCTTTGCAGGAAACACACCGGACAAGAAGACCGTCAAAGAGATTCTAGAACGTTTGAAGAAAGACTTCTCGGTAGAACAGTGTGTCTTCGTCGGGGACCGTGGCATGGTCACCAAAAAGAACACCGAGCTATTGGCAGAACTCCAATATCCCTTTATTGTGGGCTACCACAAACGTGGTCGTGTGGTCAGCGACACCTTGTTAACAAAGTACAATGACATCTCAGTCTATACCGAACTACGTGGTAACCTCAGCTACCTTGAGGTGCCTGCATCTGCCGTCGAGGATGATGAAAAAGGGCAAGATGCTCGCTATATTCTCTGCCACAACCCACTCAAGGCAAAGACAGACGAAGCCTTCCGTGTGTCCGCGTTAGAGGAAGCAGAACAAGCCCTGGTCGAATACGGGACGTGGTTGGAGAAACCTCACCGCGGTCGGAAAACAAGCACACAGTCCGTGATGCTCAAGGTCAGCGACATCCTCACGAAAAAAGGTGTACAAGCGTTTCTTGAAGTGGAGTTCAATGACGAGAAGCTCTCCTACAAACGTAACGAGGGGGCCCTAGCCAAGGAAGCGCTCCGAGACGGAAAGTTTGTGATTAAAACCAACACCAATCTACCAGCCGAACAGGTTGTCACCTCCTACAAAACATTGATGAACGTGGAACGGGCGTTTCGCGAGATTAAGAACTTCCTCGATGTCGGCCCGGTTTACCACTGGAATGAGAAGCGTGTTCGTGGCCACATCTTCGTCTGTGTACTGGCATATCTGTTCGAGCAAGAGGTTCAAGTGATGTACCGCCGCTGGTGGGAACAGCGTGAGCGCGAAGCTCAGCAGATGGACAACGCTGCAGGGCGTGAGCAACGGCTGGAGGAACTGGGCGCGCGCTGGTACACCGGCGAACGAATCATGAAGGAACTAAAGCGATGGCACGTAATGAAGACTGAATTCCTTGGGAAAGAGTTTCTGAGCGTGCCACCTCCGCCGCAGGACCTGCGTGAGGTGCTCAAGGCACTGAACATTCCACTTCCTGCGAAGGCCATCCATCTGCGTCAGACGTCGTCCGGCACGCTCGTTTAGTCTGAATTCACATCCGAAGGCCCCAACCAGTTTGGGGCTCTTTGCGTTGTAGGGCAAAATACCACCTACAATCCCTTGCTGGGCCTAGGGCACTGTCAAAGATGAGATTTAGTACAGGCCAAATAGTACAACAGTGTTTCCCCAGATTTACGTCGTTTCAACGTCTTGCCTGTTTTGATAAGTGTTCCTGATTGTTGATAGCTGTCACACCACGGCGCCTGACAGGATAATCGTTCGGACGTCCGAACGGTCCCTTGTCTAACAGACTCAGCAAAACTATCAGGAACGACGGTATCTAGGCATTCGATCATGGAATGATGATGTTCATACAAGGTATTTAACAGAAATGTTAGGTGGAGAGTTCGTTTTTGAGACAGACTGTCTCTTGCGTGTTGAAGCAGAGTAGGTAATATTGATGGCAATGATGCTTCGGCAAGCTTCCGGTCAAAAAGAAATTGTCTGTCACAGAGCAGGTACAACAGGCGCATCGCGAGGTCGGGTGGATCAATACGAGAACCTCCTGATACAAGCAAAGTGCTTAGTGCCTCATGCATCCAGTCTTGCTGTCGCCGTTCTCCTGGAGAAACTCCAAAAGTCCTGCTCTTCGTCAATATACCTCCGCAATAGGGACATACATTAAGCAGTTCAATTGTGTATGGTCAAATAGAAATGGAGGTTCTGGTCATCGAAAAATCCTTGGTGTAATCAACGGAAATTCCCTGTTGATGTCATCAGGAAATCCCTGATCGGATCTGGAAAATTCCCTGGTGGATCTCTGCCACTTCAGTCATCCAATACTTACAATCCTTCTTGTAGAAATGCGAGGAGGAGAAAGGATGACGATGAGCATGGACCAGATTCACAGGATTAAAGAGCTGCAGATGCAGCAGAAAGGAGCATACCAAATTGCGAGCGAACTAGGGTTAGATCCGAAAACCGTTCGCAAGTATATGATGCAGGAAGATTTCTCACCGAAGCCTCCTGTGTCCGTTGTTAAGCCATCCAAGTTGGACCCTTACAAGGCCACCATTGATGCATGGCTTCTTCAAGATGCGAAAAATCGCTACAAGCAACGACATACGGCCAAGCGTGTGTACGACCGCCTGGCGAAAATGCATCCAGACTTTCCATGCTCGTATCCTACCGTGAATAGATACGTCAGTTCATTTCGCCAACGTCAGCAACTGAGTAAAGGCGGATATCTTGAACTTGAATGGCATCCGGGTGAAGCTCAGGCCGACTTCGGTGAATGCGATGTATTCCTAAATGGTGTTCGTCGAGTCTCCAAGTACCTCGTGCTCTCCTTTCCCCAAAGCAACACCGGATGGGTGCAGGGTTTTCTCGGCGAAACGGCTGAGTGTTTGTGCCAAGG
This sequence comes from Alicyclobacillus curvatus, assembly GCA_017298655.1. GTDB lineage: Bacteria > Bacillota > Bacilli > Alicyclobacillales > Alicyclobacillaceae > Alicyclobacillus_B > Alicyclobacillus_B curvatus. The sequence goes on along the minus strand of CP071184.1, from coordinate 600,239 downwards.
GCTGATGGATGTATTTGAGCACATTGGAGGCGCACCGCCACGGCTTGTCATTGACAACGCAACTGCAGCCGGTCGACGCATTGGCGAGCTTGTCCGCATGACTCAGTTATTCAAACGATTTCAAGCGCATTATGGGTTCCAGGTGACCTTTTGTAATCCCAACAGTGGGAATGAGAAGGGTAATGAAAAGCAGGGGGTAATGTAAAGTAAGGCTGTGAATCTACTGGTCTTACCGGTAGCGGCCGAGGGTTCACTTTACATTACCACGCATGATTTATTGGTTAAAAGATTTGAGCCAGCTCAGCAGGTTATCGTTGGTCAGCCATGGAGGAGCCTCTTTTGGCGAAACATCTGAATACGCCTTTTCGATGGCTTCCCGTTTCTGATGCGAATCTGTTCGGGCGTAAATCTCTGTTACCTGGACAGATGAATGACCAAGGATGTCGCGGATATATACCAAGTTGACACCAGATTGGAGAAGCTGCATTGCCTTGGAATGCCTCATGCCATGGCAACTGAATTTTTCAGGAATTAAAGAAGGTTCCTTCTCCCGGGCCCGATTCGCGTACTTTGTAAGGATGTAGTTGACGCCGGCGCGAGTCAGCTTCTCCTTGCGGCTGTTGCAAAACAACGGATACATGTTTGCAAACGGCACAAGCAGTTTATTTTCCGTCATGTAGATCTTCAAAAACTCAACTTGCTGCTCAAGCAGTGGAACAATCCTTGCCTTATTTCCCTTGCCAATTAACTTCACGGTACAGGGCGGGTCGAGACGCACCATGGATGGCGTGAGGTCTATGATCTCCTGGACTCGCGCTCCGCTGTCATACATGAGCGACAGCAGCGCCAGGTCTCTACGTCCGTTCCTAGTTGACTGGTCGGGGCCTTCCAACAACAGTCGCATTCCTTCTACCGACAGATAGTTCATGGCTGGTTTTTCAGTTCTCTTGACCGGGATAGAGAGGATACGCTGCCATTCAGCCAGGCTTTCCGGAGTTTGGTATTGAAGATACTTGAAGAAAGAATGCAGAGCGGCAAGACGCACGTTTCTTGTCGCTGCGCTGCAGTGCCTCTCTTTTTCAAGCCAGCCCAGGAACTCCACAACAATTTCTTTTGTTATCTGGCAGAGTGTCAACCTTTCGGCTGATATGCCCTTGCTCTCTTTCAAGAAGGTCAAGAGTAGAATGAAGGTATCTCGGTAGGAGGCGATGGTGTTCTTGCTAGCGCCCCGTTCACCAGGAAGATAGCCGGTTAGGAAATCCGTTAGTCTTTTTGAAAAGTCAGTCGGCCGCATGGTGCTTCACCTCCGGAAACGCATAGGCACAGATGTTGTTAACTTTGGAGAGCAGCCCGGGATACATGTCGGAAACCAGCCTGACGTACTTATCCGTCGCTTCCAGGGACTGATGGCCAAGATACTCAGAAAGAATCGGAAGCGAATAGTAAAGATCTAACCCTGACTCTGCCATTGCCACAAATGAATGAATGCTGAACACGTGGCGAAGATCGTGGAGACGAGGGCCCTGCCCTTTGCCGCCATGGGGAATACCGGCCTTGCTGAGTACCTCACGAAACCAGTTGTAGATTGTATCCGCATGGCACGGATAGCCATTGCGCTTTACAAAGAAACACCCTTCCGAGTCTGGAATGATTTGCAGCGAATCCCGGTACTGTCTTAAGACATGCGCCAGCGAATCAGAGAACGGAACCATCCGCTCCTTACCGTTCTTGCTCCACCTGATGATTAGATACTGCTCATTAAGATGTACGTCTTTTGTTCTCAAGGCAACAGCTTCGCCAACCCGAATCCCGGTCCCGTACAGAGTGCGCAAAATCGCCGGAATGACGTTGACGGTCGAGTTCATGAAACTACCCATTTCAAGCTGATCGCTGGCAGCGAAGATGGCTTCTATCTCCTCGGGCGTGAAGATATACGGGGTGAACGTACTCTTATAAGCTCTGGGCAGTCGAGGAATGTAGGATTCGTAGCCGGAATCGTTCAGGAAAGTCGTAAACTGGATTAGATACATGACCCTTCTGTAGCAGGTACTGTCGGATTCATTGGGGCGTTTGACAGCCCATTTATCCGCCAACTCCTTTGTAATCCCGATTTCGGTTTCACCGCTTTGAACAGTGAATCGGTCAAAAAGGCCATACGTATATTCGGCGTCTATAAATTTGTATCCCAAGCCTTTCTTGAAATCGATGAACTGCTGAAGAAGCGTGGCGTATATGCCTTGAAATTCGCTCATCGGGTGACCCTCCCTTCGTAAAAAGTCGAAGAAACTAGGGGAACTTCCAGGGCGCACTGGCGCAGGGAATTCAGGTCAATCCGCAGATAGTACCGGGTACTTTCCGTGCTCTGGTGGCCAAGAACTTCTGAGATGACCGGTATCGGAGTCTTCTTAGCGAGTAAAACTCCCGCCAAGCTATGGCGGAGCGCATGCGGGCCGTGTCTTCGTTCTTTTTCATAATGAATTCCAGCTCTTCTAAGGTAAAGACAAATGATACTGTGCAGGGTTGACCTGTTAAGACGGTCATATGGATGGTTTACGTGAAGGAATATGTATGGGAGGGCAGACTCGGGTCGCCCGTACTTCAGGTAATCGATGATTGCCTCGCCAATCTCCGATAGCAGGGGAAGTTCAATTCTTTCGCCGGTTTTCTGCTGGTTAAGAACAATTTTACTTTCTTCCCAGTGAATATTCCCGAAAGTGAGGCAGCAAACATCCGTTGCCCTGAGCCCCAGGCGGGCTGTAATCAGTACCATGGCATAGTCCCGTTTCCCTTTCGGACTGCTGCGTTCGATGGATGCGATTAGCGCCTCGACTTCTTCCCCAGTATATGTGGAGGGGATTTTGGGCTGCCTTGTGTATTTATCTTTGGGAACCGTCCGCGAATAGTCTCGATCAGTGATTCCTCGATCATAGAGGTATCTAAGGAATCCTTTGATAACGGAAAGACTACGATGTCTGAAATCCGGGGTGCAGAAACCCAACTGATTCCCATAGTTGATCAACAACTGTTGGTTGATTGGACTAACATCGTTTATACCATTGTCGTCCAGGTAGCAGAGGAAATGCTGGAAACAGTGCTTATAGCCTTCAATGGTGACGCGAGAAATCCCGTACGACTTCTTGTATGCGATGTACTCCTGCATCGTATGGCCAACAGCACCCTTCAAGTCGCGGAACTTCTGACAGCGTCTAAATTTGACAGCACCAGTTTCGAGGAACTCAGTCAATACGTTGGCACACTGGATGATGTCTTTTTCCCACCGGTCAAGGTTGTCGAATTTCCTGTCCCCGATTAGGTGGTAGATAAATGCCTCGCCTACGGCGGCAGAATAGGACAGCAGTTCATTTTCTTTCATGAATTTCGCAACTCTCTGCCAAGCAGACCGGTACTGGCTGATTCTTGATTCGGAGTACGAAAGCTTTTCGAGATATCCGGTTACATCAGAAGCCAATACTTCAAGCGTTTTTAGTTTTTCCTCCATTACCTAGCCTCCACAATGATTTTGGCTTAACTGCCTCAGTCACTATAGTGGTCCGATAATGTAAAGTGAATGCGCTCGACAGTCAGACAGAATGGGGCTGGATGCCCGGGTCTTTACATTACCATCTGCTTTTCATTACCTTTTTCATTCCCTGACCGAATATTGCAAAATTCCGCTTTGAATAGGTAGTGAGCCTGTAGTGCCTGGAATGTCTCTTGTTCAACCCTGTCTCTTCCTGACAGTACCTTCACAACGGCGGACTTGAGGTTGTCGAAAAGTCCTTCTGCGGGAACACCTCCGAGATATTCAAATGCACGAACAAACCCATCCAGGAAAGCCTCCTGGCGCTCGTGGTAGTACGCCCGAACAAACTTCTTACGGCTCGCCGAGAGTTGAATACAAAACAGGTACGTACGTATCTTCTGTCCTCGAATGATTACATCCGCCTCACCCCAATCGAATTGAAACTGGTGTCCTAACTGAAATTCTAGTGGGATGAAGGCTTCCTTGATTACCCTTTTACGGCGGGCAACCACTTTACGAATGTTCGAAGCAGAGCCCGTAAAGCCGTATTCCTCAACAAGGCGCTGGTGGATGCGGACCGCCGTGTGGTGTTGTTTCTTCCAGACTGATTCATCCTCTTTGAGCCACTCATCGATTACCGATAGGACACGTTGAACTTCGTCAGAATATGTACGATTGCTATATGACTCCTTGCGTTTCAGGGTGGTAGGCATTTCTGCCCCCTCCAAATACTTTCGGACCGTGTTCCGGGAAATCCCGAGCTCTGCCGCAATTTTCCGTTGCGAGAGTCCTTCCCGCTCATAGAGCCATTTGATACGATGATATTGAGCCATATCGATCATCCTTTTTTGTCTCCTGTCTCAGCTGTTGACTCGGCATCTTCAGCATGAGACTAGGTTGATAGAATTGGAAGTCGTGTGGCTCACTTTTCGTTCGATCATTCGACCCAAAAGTGGCTCAAAACGAATTTATCAAATACATTTATGCGGTCTACATATGGCTTTCTTGTTGCACATTAGCCCCCGTTGATATGAACGACACTGTCAAGCACCCGCGTCGCAATGAGGTTAAAGGCCTGGCCCAAAGGCAAGGTTCGTCGACGGTTGGCACACTGTATTCGCGGGTTGGTTACCGCATCTCATACCTCCGTCAAGGGGCTGCCTCGGACTAGCAACGTGCGTCAGGTTCTAGACCTTGCACAAACGGGGGACGAGGTTTCCCCGTACCGGATTCCTGTGCCTTTAGGCCCGACCTTCAACCTTTGTTATTCAAGATGAAATGGTTGTAACTCGCACTCAAATTAGCATCTGTCAAGGAGCCGTGGAATACCGCAACGTAGTGAGGATATGCCGCGAAAGTCCTTGACGGACCTGAGATTGACCACGATCACTGCATGAAGGAAGACGACCGTAGGAAGGCATCCTTCATAGTTACAGGTTTGAATCGCACTTCGTGGACCTACATTGCCTTCGTTAAGGTCATTTCGCTTTCCACCTTGCATGCAATTGCCCATACGAACCCGAGTAACTCCCTGGCTACTGCAGTCACAGCAACGTTGTGTTGTTTCCCTCGGGATACCATGCGAACATACTTGCGATGAAGTCTGTCTTGGGCCCGCCATGCCATATCCTGTATTTGTGGACTCTGCCCTTCTTGCCGTTTTTTAATCGCTCTTTTCACCGCTGGTTTGTATCGGTAGCTCCACGCTGCCTCTCCCAGTACACGGCGCAGATGAGCATTTCCGCACTTTGTGATGCCACCTTGTTTTCTCGATGATCCGCTTGAATATTCCTTCGGTACAAGTCCCGCATACGCCATGAGTTGGGCGGGATTTCGAAACCGACTAAACTCTGCAACCAACGATGTGGCAATGACCTCGGCAACACCCCTTAGTGTTTGTAACGCCTGAATCACCGGGGCACGCTCGCTTTCTGTCGCCTCCAGATGAATCGCTGCCTCTAGACGGCTGAGTCGGCCATCTATTTCATCTAAGTGGTGCAAGTATTCCTGAAACACGACCTGTTCTCGCCTGTCTTCCCATTTCAGTCCGTCCAACCATCTTCTGTGCAGCGACCCCCATGGTAATAGACGTGTTTTTGGTCGACAATCGTGTCGGAGAAGGAACTTCGACAGACGATGTCTCGCCCGCAACCGATCCTCTATTGCGTCCTCCCGTGCCCGCACCAAATCTCGGAGTGATTCATTGTCTTCGTTGGGAACGAACACCGCCACTAGCTCCCCAGCTCGAAACAATTGCGCCAATCTCAAGGCGTCCCTTCGGTCTGTTTTCACACGGTCCCCCTGACGAACTGGAATCAGCGATGGTGCAACCACGGTACACGGTAAATCCATGGCTCGTAATAACCGATATAAACCGTACCCAGTCGGGCCTGCTTCGTAGCAAAATTCTAAGTGGACCCCATCTTCACTCAACTGAGATACCATATTCCTCACGGATTCTACGGTGTGGGGAAACATTCCCACGAACCTGGGCTGACCACGTCCGTCATCTGCCACTGCTACAGCGATATTGTCCTTCGACACGTCTAAACCTACGAATTTAGTGATATCCTTCATACTATCGGCTCCTTTCGTATTGTAGCTCTGCATTGGCTACCATTTTTAGTATGGCCAACGCAACCTACGGTTTTACGAAACGGGGCCGGTGTCGTTCATTATGACTACCTGAAGAAACAGAGGGAAACACTGTAGCGCCTCCCTTCGTTTTTTCATTCCTCATCAGACTCCACATATTGAATGAGGGAATGCAATTTTTCGTCCCAATATTGCTCGAAAAAGGATACCCACTGCTTTACTTCAACTAAAGGGGCTGGATCTGCCCGAAAGCGTGTTTCCCTCCCCTGTCGCCGACTCATCACCAGCCCTGCATCAGACAGAACATGCAAATGTTTGTTCACAGCCGTTCTACTCATCGGGAAACGTTCCACAATAGAAGCAATGGGCATTTCTTCATTCACCAGTAACGTCAAAATTCCACGACGTGTAGGATCAGCGATTGCTTGAAACACATCATGTTTCGGTGCCGAACCATTCGATTTAAGACTCGATAAAGGAAGGGAGTTTTTCCTTGACAATTTTCTCCCACCCACCGTCCATAATTTCTCGCACTGCCGTGTGTGGCTGTCCGAAGGCTGTCGACTTTTCTGCATCGAAACCAGAGTGAATCAATGTAAACTCCGTCTTTTTGTCACCTAAATCTCTTAGTTCAAAAGTGAGGTGCCAATCGGAGTCCCAATCAAACCCCAGCCGAATCATTGGTTCAAATTCTGTGACCTTACAACGTGAGTCACCATAAGGACCCGCATGCAGAATAAACTCATGCCCCAGAGCAGGCTGAAAAGTATTCTCCATCCACCATGCGGCAATGCCATCTGATGTGGTAACAGCCTTCCACACTTTCTCGACGGGTGCATTGATTACGACTGTTTTACGAATTTCAGGCAATAATGAGTCTGGCACAATAATACCTCCCAAATAAATATAACACCGTTTGGTGTTGTATTTATTGTAACACTATTTGGTGTCGTTTCAACCCGAAAGGTTGATGTCAGGATGCTTCAAAAAGTGATGTTCATCTGTAGAATAAGCCCGAGCCGACCCGCCCCCGGAGGGGGGCAGTTTGACGCTCGGACTCTTCCCCGAACCGGACTTGCGACTTTCACCGCATCCGGCTCTCCATTCAAAGTAGTTGTGTTTGCACGTATTAGGACGACCGGTTTGGTTACTTACGCATGCGCTGCTGTCGCATTTGCCTCTAGCATGAAACGCACGAGGCAACAAGATTGTCTGGTATCAATTCCCCTTGAGATGAGCGTTCTCCTGCTGTTTTTGGAAGGTAATGGACATGAACATTTCGGCGCATCAGCTTGCATCCACAGATACTACATCGGTTGTTCTGCCGTTGTATAATGTGCTGTCTGTAATGCCCCCAATTCTTGGACAGTCCATATAGCCTCTGAATGAATCTGGTCTGTTGTACCTTCATCGTTTCGCGGAGCTTTCGGTTTCCATCTAGCCATTCTCGGTCCTCGACTACATAGGGATTCTTTTGTGAGCACTTGTCTGGATACTCTATCTTGTAGAGTCCAAACTTATCGAGCATATGCACATTGCCGTCGCCATCTCTAAACCCAAAATTCTTCGCCGTGGACTTCCGGTGGTGCGGTAGATTAGCAGCCTCATTGTATCGGTATTGAAATCTCCGAGCCACAACACCTGGTGGTTCTCGTGTTCTCTGTTTAAGCCTGTGAAACACAAGCCACCAGAGATAGTAATCGAGGGTAAGGAAAGTGTCCTTTGCGTTCCCTCGTCGGAAGTATTCGGCAAATCCTCGAATCTTTTTGTTTAGGAGCGCAATGGCAGCTGTGCCAGGTGCTATTTGTAGTGCCTTCGAATCCTTAGCTAATGTGTCTCTGAACCGTTGAATCACTTTTCGACTCGGCTTGGCAAGAACTCGTGTCTTTCCTTGCCGCGTCCATCGTCGAATGTTGAATCCAAGGAAGTCGAACCCCTCATCTGCATGTGTGACGAGTGTCTTCTCTGGGGACAACTGGAGCCTGAGCTTCTCCTGAAGGAATTGTGCAATCTCTTCCTTCAGCAGTTCAGCGTGCTCCTTACTTCTACAGAGAATTACCGCATCATCTGCATACCGGACAATGTAGCAGGGGATTTTCGACTTACTCCGCTCGTAAGGTGAAAGAAACTCATACTTGCTTCCAATGAATCTGTCCAGCTCATTCAGATAAATATTTCCAAGAATTGGACTGATCACCCCGCCTTATGCGAAGAGAAACATTATGCAAAGTAAACTTCATGAAACCGCTCAATTGGAGGGCTTTCATTCCATTTACTTTGCATAATCTCCGACCTACTTGAGCTCGGATAACCAGGAGAGCAGTGCCTGGTCCTGGCTCCAGTCCGGAAGGCTGTTATCAACTAGATCAGGGTATGCATTTTCAATGGCTCGACGTTTCGTCTCGGTGTCCGCCCTGGCGTAGATTTCTGTTGTTTTTAAATCCACATGTCCGAGAAAATCCCGAATGTAAATGAGATTAACACCAGCTTGCAGCAAGTGCATGGCCTTTGAATGCCGGAACATATGGACGTTCACCTTCGGAGGCACAAGTGTAGAGTTGCTCCGAGCGGCTTCAACATATTTCGAGACAATGTAGGCAACCCCTTCCTTGGTCAGTTTGTTGTGCTGGTTGTTTATAAAGAGGGGATATTCATTTTTCCATGGCTTATCTAACTTGTTTTCAAGTATGTAGCGTTGTAATAGTGCCGTGGTATTCTTCATGAGGGGAACCCGTCTTGTCTTGTTTCCCTTTCCTGTTAGCACAACGACGGCTGGCTCATTCAGTATGACATCCCCTACCTCCACGTCGATCAGTTCCTGTACTCTGGCACCTGTATCATACAGAACGCTCATCAGCGTTAGGTCGCGGCGGCCCTTTAACGAGGTCTTGTCAGGCTGTTCCAGTAGTAGCTTCATCGCCTCCGGAGTCAAATGTTCCACCACTGTCTTCTTCGCTTTTTTGGACGGGATAGCGATCACCTTTTGGAAATGGAACAAACCGGCAGGCTCTTCGGCCTGGGCATACCGAAAAAAGGAATGAATGGCTGCAAGTCTCTGGTTTCGGGTGGAGATGCTGCACGTTCTCTCTGTTTCCAGCCATTGTAGGAAGCCAGCGATGAGTTCGTGTGAAAGCACCTGCATGGTAATCCGTTCTGCCGGGATGTTCTTGACTTCATGGCAATACTGGATCAAAAGCTTGAATGCGTCACGGTAGGAATGAATGGTGTTCTTACTGAGGTTCTTTTGCGTAGGCAAGTATGCGGACAGGTATTCTGTGAGGTACTTCGCAAAGTCAGTCGGTTTCATCGGGAACACCCTCCAACTCAGGGATAATTCCTGGATACCGAGTTTCTAGTTTCAACGTAATGTCGGGAAATACATCCGCCGTCAGTCGTAAGTAATAGGCTGTCTCTTCAAACGAATCGTGACCTAGATACGTTTTCAGTACCGGCAGATACGCGGTCAAATCCTTTCCCTGTTCGACCCACATTTTCAGGCAGTGAACAGCGTAGGTATGGCGAAAGTCATGAATACGCGGACCGGCCCCTCTTCCACCATGCGAAATTCCAGCCCGCCACAGAAACCTACGGAAGTTGCTGTACACGTTCGTAATCGTCATTGGTTGGCCATTCAGTGCCGGAAAGTAAACAGCCTCCGCTAGTGAATAGGGATGTACCTGTTTCGAATATTGTCGGCAACGATCGGTAAGGGCATCCGACATTGGAACCAGTCTGCTGTTATCCTTTTTCGAATGGTGGATGGTGAGAATTCCGTTCTCAAGGTCAACATCCGCCACTTTGAGGAGTCTGGCTTCAGATACCCTCAACCCACACATGTAAATCATACGGAAAAACACAGGCATTATCAGATGTCTATACGGACATTCGTAGCAGTACCGGCATCTGTCAGTTTGAGAAAAGAACCTTGCCAACTCGTCGGCTGTGTAGACATGTGGGACATACTGCTCCTCGGTGGGATAGTACCCTTTCGGAAGGATGTAGGCTTCCATCCCCATGGAATCCATGTATTTTCCGAACTGGCGGATGATCGACGCACGTGAACATTGGTTGGCCTGGGCCTCATACGCCGTTTTGGCACACCATTCCAAGACGATTTCCTTCGTCAGGGTGGTGGCACAAGGATGCTTGTCCAGCGTAAATAGGTCAAAACGCTTCAAGTGGCGAGCATCTGTATCGTATTTGTAGCCGACAGCTCGTTTCAGTTCCACGTGACTTTGGATGTGGTCTTTAAAGGGGCCCTCATAAATAATCTCATTCATGCGAGGCTACCTCATCAAAATCTAGGGAACAGTCTCTCAGTTTGTTAACGTCAACCTTTAGATAAACGGCGGTGGAGTCGGTATCGACATGGCCAAGGATATCAGAAATTGTGGAAAGCGGTGTGTCTTTTCAAGGAGCACACTTGCCATCGTGTGCCGAAGGGAATGCATGCCTCGTCGTTTTTTCAAGGTAGGCAGGTGAGCGAGCTCCATATATCTTTTAATCAGTTGGTTTAAGTGGTCGCCTTCTGAAAATGGACCAAACGGTGCCATGTGTTTTACGAATACGTAGGGACTGTCTATCTTAGGCCGGCCGTACCTCAGATAATCGATTACGGCCCAACCCACCTCTGTTGTCAGTGGAAGGGACAACGGCTCCCTAGTTTTGGATTGAGTTAAAACCAGTTTCTTCTCTTCCCAACGGAAGTTCTCCATTTTCAGGTTCTTAATGTCCGTACAACGTAGGCCGAGACAGCAGGCCAATAGGATAATGGCGTAATCCCGCTTGCCTTTCGGATTGCCTCTGTCGATCGCTGCGATGAGCTGTTTTAGTTCATCCGTTGTCCATACAGAAGGAATACGGGTTTGCTTTCTCGCTTGTACCATCGGTGTTTTTGCGGCGAAATCCACGTCAACTTCTCCGGTTTCCAGTAGGAAGCGAAAAAAGGTGCGGATGGAGCAGATGTTCTGCTCCACCGTTTTATATGTGTAACCGGCTAGGGTCTTAATGTAATTGTTGATCAGTGGGAGAGTAATTTCCTTACAATCAGTGACAGCTTGGGAGGAGAGATAGTCCATGAATCGGGCAGACTGTTTGACGTAATGGTCGGTGGTGACCTTGGAATAGTCCTTATACTTACAATATTGGTTGAACCGGTTGGAAATCTCAACAAAATACGGGTTAGTTAGTATTTCCTTGTGTTTGTAGTACCGGCGTAATACAGTATGGTGAAGCTGGAAATCCCCAAGCATCCGAATAATCCGCAACTCTTGTGTTTCCGACTGTGAAAAAGTACGGTCGAAATCTTTTTCGAAAATGGAAAAGTGGTGTTCGACAAAATCGATTCCTAGCCGTTCTGAATAATACGTTTCTCCTCTCTCCTGTGCGAATTGCTGCAGCATCTGCCAGCGCCTGCGGTAAAACTGCATGGATCCCTCGGTATAACCGAGTCGGGTCATTTCCTGCTCTAAATCAGAAAGCAGTTCCGTTAATGGCTTCTTTTCCACTGAATACTCCTCCAAAAATAACAATTTGAGCTTCAAGCTCCAATCACCATTTTCGGATATGATGCTAAGTAAATCGAAGTCAAAGGCTGAATCTTAGGGGCTTTTCATGGTTTACTTTGCATAATTACTTTCTTCGCATAAGGCGGTTTGGACTAAACCGCTACGCGGTGGTAAAAACTGCCCCCTTCGATAACTAGTGCCCATTGAATTTACTTTTCTTGCATTTGAGATTCCCTTAAGATTCGCGCTATGCAGCCCTTTTTCGACTGCAAATGAATCTTGAGGAGAATGTGAAATGGACGAACAGAAACAAGTCTTAAGACGGTTGGCCGAAGATATTCGGCTTAGGGGGTTATCGCAGAATACGCTAGAGAGTTACACTACGCATGCGCGGATTTTTTTGGAGTTTAGTGGTGACCGACCAATCGAACAGCTGAATGCGGAAGATATCCGCCGATTTCTGCTGCATTTAATCCACGAAAAGAAAGTGTCGCCCGGAACTGTAAACGCCTACAGCGCTGCGATTCGTTTTCTCTTTGCTGTGACCTTGAATCGCACGCTCAATTACCTCCAAATTCCCCGTCAGAAAAAACGCAAGACCCTGCCTGAAGTGCTCACTAGAAGTGAAGTGCACTCTATTCTGGAAAGTTGCCAAAACATCAAACACAAAGCCATGTTGACGTTGGTCTATAGTGCAGGGCTACGGGTCAGTGAGGCCGCAGCCCTCAAAATCCAGCACATCGATTCAAAAAATATGCGTCTGTTTGTGCAAAAAGGTAAAGGTGGGAAAGACCGTTACACTTTACTCTCAGACGCCTGCCTAAACGTTTTGCGCGAGTACTGGAAGGAATACCGGCCAAACCACCCCGAGGGCTGGCTGTTTCTTGGCACGTACAACGTGACCCATATTACCTCTGCGGCTATTGAAGATGCTTTCACTAAAGCGGTCCAAAGAGCTCACATCACCAAACAAGCGTCCATCCACACACTGAGGCACTCCTTCGCCACACATCTTCTGGAAGATGGGGCCACATTGCTACAAATCAAATCATTACTGGGGCATGCCAGTGTCCAGTCCACGACAATCTATCTGCATCTGGCGAATATGCCATCTGGCATCGTAAGTCCACTGGATAGTCATTCCACAGATGCTCGGTTTGAGGTTCCTTCACATGCCTGAATTACAAGATATCTTCGTGCAATATGGAGAAGCGTATCAAGCCGAGCACCGACCTCCACCAGATCACCAGAAAGTGATCCGCGCAATTCGAAACTGTAGAACTGCTGCGTTAGGTGGACATGTGGATGAATGTGACGAATGCGGATTCGTGCGGGTTTCTTACAATTCGTGTCGTAATCGTCATTGTCCCAAATGCCAAACGCTCACCAAGGAACGTTGGATTGAGGCTCGAAAAGACGAATTGCTCAATGTGGGGTATTTTCATGTGGTGTTTACTCTGCCTGACCTACTCAATTCCGTTGCGTATCAAAATCCCGAGACTATCTACGGTCTTCTCTTCAGGGCAGCGGCCGAAACCCTGTCCGAACTCGCCGCTGACCCGAAATATTTGGGTGCGCAAATTGGCTTCACAGGCGTTCTCCATACATGGGGGCAGAACTTGATGCACCATCCACATCTGCACTGCATTGTCCCCGGTGGCGGGCTGGCTTCTAATGGCAAGTGGGTGAACTCCCGAAAGAAGTTTTTCATCCCGGTGAAGGTGCTGTCTCGGAAATTCAGGGGCAAGTTCCTGCATTATCTGAAACAGGCGAAGCTTGAATTTTACGGCTCCATCGTGCACTTGCAAGAGCAGAGCCAGTTTCAGGATTGGATGTCTTCTCTATACCAAAAAGAATGGGTGGTCTACTGCAAACCGCCCTTCAAAAACGCCGGACATGTTGTGGAATACCTCGGACGCTACACCCACCGCGTTGCAATTTCAAATCAACGTATTGTCAATTTGGAAGCGGGAATGGTGACGTTCAAGTGGCGGGACTACAAGGATAACAACCAACAGAAGGAGATGAGTCTGACTGCAGATGAATTCATCCGTCGTTTTTTGATTCACGTGTTACCTACCGGATTCACGAGGATTCGGCACTACGGACTACTCAGTTCCAGAAATAAAGCAACCAAACTGAAACTGTGTAAACGACTTACGAAGACCGCCGTAAGAACCACCCCACTCCCCAAGCTGTCCGCTCTGGATTTCTTGGAGAAGCTCACTGGGAGAGATCTCACCGTTTGTCCTTGCTGCGGTATTGGTCATCTCAGAGCTTCACCAGAACAAGGAATTGCATAGCCTTAGTCGAGGGCCTCTTGATTGGGGAGGGGGAAACTGTATCCGCTTGCCGTATTATCCGATCAATCACCGCCTGTTTCCCGCCAATTAGCGTCCCTGAACCTGTAACATCGGTTTATCCAGGCACCATGAGCATGTTTCTTTCCCCATAGTGGCTGGCGACCGCAGTTTAGTCCAATAGAATTATCCAAAATCGGCGTTCCTTCACGGAATGCCCCTCTTTGTGCTCGATTTTCGATAATTCTCTATTCATTATGCAAAGCTTTGCATAACCCGCCTTGCGGAGTACCCAGTTCAGTTTCCTCAAATTCTCCTTCGTAAATCAGTCCCGCTTTTAGCATGTTGCGGATGACTCGTGTGAGTCGGCGATCATGAATCGTCCGTCGCAAAAGGCTGAGCAGGATTTCGTGATCTACGTTGTCGAAGAATCCTTTAATATCGAGTTCGACGATCCATTCATAGCGGTGTCTGCCAATGAGAAAGCGGACTCTCTCAATGGCGTGGTGTGTGCCGCGAAATGGTCGGAACCCGTAACTGTGCGGGTGCTGCTTCCCTTCGTAGATGGGTTCCAGGATGCTGCGGACAACATCTTGGGCAACGCGGTCGACGATAGTGGGGATACCGAGCGGGCGCTTTTCCGTGGGCTTGTTAAGCTTCCGGATAAATACTCTTCGTACCGGGCTGGACATGTACGAACGGAGTACATGTTTGACTTCTTTCCGAAGTTGCTGCCTAGCTTCCTGCGTTGTGTAATCCTTCTTCGTCATGTTATCTACGCCGGATGTGTGCGCACCTGCGTTACTGAGGACGTTCTCAATCGATTGGTCAATCCAGACATTCCATCTCAGCAGATAATGCAGTCTTGAAAAAGGTCGTTGCTCCAAAGAATTTCGTGCAAGGCGCGTTTGTGTTTCGAACCTCTTTCTCTCCTGAATGGAGGATTGAGTGATGGTAGTAGAAATCGCAATCACTCCCTTTGAGGGAGTCCTACTTTACTTGCGCGCACCCTACTTCAAACTGGAACCCTTCGCCATGTAATGGGCTTTCCCCACCGCCGACTACTACGGTTCCTCCGCCCCGACACATTCACTTCAACGTAGCTGTCCATCCCTGTCGGGACGAATGAATCGGTTCCCATGTTCACTATGCACTGTCTCACTGCCTTAGGTCGCCACTATACGCGGGGAAGATTCAGGGCGTTGCACCTCTATACTGCCCTGACCACCGGGTCATCCGGGTCGTGTCTCCAAACGCAAGGGAGTCACGCTCATTCCACACACTCGTATCATCCGACGTTTCGAGTGTTGCAGTTGACCACGCTTCAGACATGGCTTTGCTTTCGCTGACCATAGCAGGTCGTTGAGGCTAGCCCCGCATCTTGGGAGGTCGGTTCTCCCTCACGGGTACATTGTTGGATGGGCTTCAAACCCTGGGTCTGCTCAGACCCAACGCATGCCATCCTAGCCTTGGCGAGATGAGGTACTCGCCAACCACCTGAGTTGGTGGCTTCAGTACATAGCGCCTCATGGCGCACTGCGTTAACCTGCCCGTTAGGTCAGTAACGCTTGCTGCGTTTATACCCTCTTCAAGAAGTGCGATCCGCTTCTACATATTTCGCATTCGGTGTATCCACCTCTATGGCAATCTCCATAGAAGCAGATTGACCAAGTACAGCGAAAACAATTGTCCTGCCGAGGTACTCACTTCCCCTAATTTCTGACCGACAGTGGTGATTGAATCCTTTGTTGTCAATCTCCCGATAGCAGCTAGGCGTTATGAAAAATGGACAAACTCGATATAAATGAAACTAAACACCAATTCGGGGGATGACCATGAAGATAATTACCGCCACAGGTACTGCCATTGTAATAATTCTAGGTCTGTGTGCATGGAGTGACCGATCTCATCCTATAACACACCAAAATCTCAAAGCACTATCCAACATGCACATCAAATTAAGTTCTCCTAAAGCCAAACCAAAATTGACACCACAACAAGCAAGGGAAATCACCGACAACATGTCACCGTATGATGCTACCGAAGCCAAACAAGTATTTGTCGAGTATCAATTGGTGACGGACACGGCAACAGAGGTGCCTCACTTCGGATTCCTGCACCGTGTGCCATGCTACATCGTTTCGTACGAGGGTTTGCATTTACCGAGCCATCAAAGCACGCCAGGTGGACCGACCGCTCCAGGGCACACTGAAGTAAATTTTGTGATTGATGCAAATACAGGTCAGCCTTTAGTCTCCTTCGATTATCGATAAGCCCTCTCTTATGGGACTGCCCTTTAGCCTCAGAACGTTCTGAGGCTCTTGCCCCCATTACGGCAATAAGTCTACTATCAAAAAGACGCATATTGAATCTAGAATTCATGCGTTGTCGTCACAGTAATTGAACGTATTGGCGACGCAGCTATCAAAATGACAGCACCCACAGACAGAATTGCGCCAATTTCAATTGCATGAGATACGCCCATTTCCGTAGCAAGTAAACCACCCACAATCGACCCGAGTGGAATTGTACTCCAACTGATAAACCTCATCGTTGCCGACACTCTTCCTCTCATTGCGTCAGGTGTACTGTTCTGCCGGACACTTACAGCGTTTATCCCGTAGGATACGACGCCATACGAACGCAAGAGAAGTCCAAGGGTCAATAATATAACTGGAGCGTACCAAGAAGCCATAGAAACTAATACAATGCCTGCACCTTGCAAAACAGAAGAAACGATAATCACAGTTCCCAACGACAGTTTCTTCAGAGCGAAGTTTGACAGCGAAGCGGCTACAATTAGCCCGAGGTTTGATATTGTGAAGATGAAGCCGATCAATCCAGGTCCAAAATGTAATGTTCGTACAACATAAACCATCAAGATCCCTTCAATGATTGACCATCCAAAATTGGACAATCCCGAAAATATGGCAAAGTGTCTCAAATAATCATGATGAAGCACAAAACCGATACCTTCTCTGACCTCGGATAACATACTCGGTTTGGACGTAGTGACCGCTTCATTCTGTCTTCCTGCTTTGTACTTCACCCGAAGTGACAATAGAATAACAGCGGAACCCAGGTAACTCATGCAATCAAGAATCACTGCAATCGGTGCGGTAAGAATGGAAATGAGTCCGCCAGCAATGCTGGGACCGACTATCTTGGCTGCGGATTGACTCAATTGCAATGCGGCATTTCCGCTTTGTATTTGTTCTCTTTGTACGATGGTTGGTAACAACGTCTCAGATGCCACATCAAAGGACACTGAGAAACTGCCCACAACAAATACCACAACGTAGAGGAGCCAGATGGAACGTATGTCAAAATGAATAGCAACAGGTACTGAAAATAGTACGATGGACCGAACGATATCACTGGCGATGACAATTGAACGGCGACTACGCTTATCAACCCATGCCCCTATGGGTAACGAAAATATCGCAAAGGGCAGAAAATCTAGGGCGTTAAGAACACTGACTTGGAATGAGGAGGAGTGTAGTGTAGTTACTGCAATCAAGGGAAGAGCAATGAACGAAACCTGGGTCCCAAGTTGACTAATTAACGTTGCAGACCAGAGCTTCATGAGGTTGGCATTCTTCAAAATGCGAAAATCAGACAAACAAAATCACCTCCCCCAACACACCATCAAAAGCTCATTTCTCAACAGCGTCTTACGTCGTTAACCTGCCCGTTGGCGACATTACCTGCTCGTGTACTCGTCGAATATTTATGTATTAACCGTGCTCTGATCTGCCGATTTTATGGTCACTATTCGTCTGTCACGGTACAATGTCTCCGTAAAATCGAATGGCACGCCACGGACGGATTGCGAATCACTGATCCCAACTATGAAGGGATGGTCATACGTGAAAAAATACTGTGAGTACATTTATGTGACTGGCATATTGGTCATTCCTATAACATTTTACATTCTGTTAGGGCGAGACCATACGATGCCTGGCATGCCTGCTGATGAATCTCCGTTTTCGTCCCTCTTTTTAAGCTTCTTCTTCAATCACAAGAATGTGGAAATCTGGCTCGTCATCGTTTTTATTGATGTATCTCTCATGCTACTCGTCGGATATTTCACTAGAACGAAGTAGTAATGGCTACGTAATTTGTCTGCTCTACCGAATTATTTTATTAGTGGTCTTATGGCAAACTCCTGCCCCTTAGCCCAATAAGGAGTTCCGTAAGCAGTCCACCAGTGAATCCAGTTGGGCTTTATACGCTCGGCACTTAGCCAATTGCATGTCTTCTTGCTCCGACTGTGCCACATAGTTGTTGAGTCCAAGCCCCAAGTTTCGGTCTGCATTCAAGTGATTTAGGTTAACCCTGGAACCGCTAAGAAATGACGAAACAAGCCCCGCTACATACCCATCGAGTTCAACCAGTTCAGTCCAAAGGTCATGCAGAACATCGCTATCTGGTGGGTCGGGAAACGGAATTTGTTTGAACGATTCAAAGTCGTGCATCAACTTCATCCGCATTTTTGAAGGTGACAAGTCACCAGACATGCATCATCAAACTCCTCACACTTGTACTGTCCACTCTGTCGCTATGCTGCCCGATAACTCCGCAGCACACTACAAGCTTGGCGTGTATATGTATGCACAACCCCGGGTGCAGTCACAACAGGTACAGTGTTAAAATTAATTACCTGTTGATATGGCAGGCTCACTTATCAGATAGCTGAGTCGGAGCCTCCCGAGCCAACTGTTCGCATCCAACTGTGTTGATAATGGGCGACCATTTATGTCCTCTACGTACTCCAGACCCTCCACCCTACGATAACCGACGGAACCTTTACCGATCCGCCGAACAATCATTGCCCATTCAGCGTCCGTCATCGTGCTCTCTGAATGTTGGAGAATCAAGTGCAAAGATTTACTGGAGAACCCACACGAACCCGCCGTTATATCGACATCAAAGCCAAGCTCCAATGAGCAGATGTGATTTGTGATTGTCTCGGTTTTTACCCAAGACTCTGGATGGGTGTGGAAGGCACGTTCTGTCCTTCCAAGGACAGTGTAGTCATGCTTGATGATCTCGTCTTTGATTTGCCGCAGTTCATCGGGGTAGTTCAGAGCCCATGTCAACATTCGGTCCAAATCGCAGTAATGGAAATACTCGAACGATGTTGTACCGGCAAAGCGGAGTGCATCTCGACGAGCGTTTGCGGCTCCAGCTTTCGGGACCATTCTGGTAGCAAATCCGCCTCGCTCAACCTCAATTCTGACATCTTTAGCGGTTTCATCACTCACTGCGATGTACATCGCAGAATAAACGCTTCTCAATGTTGGTGCTGCTCGCCTAATGAAGTCCATATTACGGGCATTCGGGTTGTGAACAACGCACATCAAGCAAACATCCATCAGCTATCACCCCCATCCGTACATTGTACTGTTCACTTTAATGGGTCTACATTCCGTTCAAACCCATCATGACAATGAGCCAGATGAAAGAAAGTGAAGCTACTACGACGCCAACAATGGACAAGACTAGCATTCTCTCTCTCCGTACCAATCCGAAGATCCCAATTAGGACATGGAGAAGCGTAAGGGGAAGAGAAATCGCTTCAAATGTTGAGAAGCGAATGACACTCCGAATGTCCATCCAATAGAAGAGATACTTGAAAACAAATAGCCAAACGACTACAGATAAAATGACAGATATCCACCCGTATAATGGTGCCTTAGCACGTGTACCTGGCATGACGATACCCTCTTCTCAAACAAACTGTCAGTCGCCTGCGCTATGATCGGTCAGTTAATATCCCAATGCTCTCATTTTACATGATATGGGGTATATTGGGTCAACCTGCCCGTTAACGACAGATCGTCGGCCACTCGCCAGTGCATAATCATTCACGGTGCACGCCTAGAGGAGGCCCATATCCTACCAGGATTATACCCTTCTTCACCCCGTAAAGAGCACAAATGAATATTTTAATGCCAGTGAGCCATTAGGTTAATGAATCAGAGCCACGATGTTAATCATGAGAGCCACCCACCTTGACGAGTAAGATTTGACAAAAGCAAAGTTCAAAGTCTATGGGGCGCTGCCCCAAGCCCCGTCCTCGCCGGAGGGCAGGTGGTCTTTGATAAGACCACCCACAGCAAGAATCTTAGGCTGGAGAGGGATTCAAGGGTCCAGATGAACTCGCTCTGCTCGCCCTTGAATCCCGCATCATTCTTGCCTCAAGAGCAGGTGGCTCTGTGCATTAACACTGTGGCTTTATTTCGTTAACAAGGTGGCTCTGAAAAATTGAACTAGTGGCTCTCCCAGGATGAAATATTCACACAAAAAGGCGTGAGGCCTCCAACCCCACGCAATCCCCGTCTCCGAGGTGGCACATCCGCAAAACTTTAGCGTTACACCGTGCACGGATACCTGACAGCGCCCGATTGTCGCGACTTCCTGCATTTTTGGGCCGTCCGACGTCAACCTTAATCCGCGCGCGCCTCAAACTCCACGCATCCCCCGCCGCGCAAGGAAAATCTCGAAAATACTTGTCGTTATTTTTGGTATGGTTCACCGCACGCTATCTTACACTCTCATTATTGACATAACGGTAACACAAACAAAATGAATGGTTATGCAGTTCCCTTTCTTTACCCCGAGCCCAGTTTTCGCAAATTGAACAAACCACAGTTGAATATCCAGAATATCCGCAAATAGCGGTTCGGTAGTCCATTCAGTTTGTTACAGGAGATTGCAACTCCACCACAGACTAGCGCCTCAGTGTAAGACACAAAAATGGTTTTGGCCCTTACGTAAAAGCGCCCATCCATGTCGATGAGCGCTATTGCAGTTTGCTATCAAACCCTTTTCGGGTTATCAAACTTTAATTGTAGGCCGGCAGTGAGATCAGCAGTAAAGAAAGCAAAAATCCCGCTAACGCAGGCAATACTGGTTAGCGGGTCGCAAGTAATTGTCTCAATTTGACCACATAAAATGTCTCATTTTATTTCATTGTTTATCTCAGTTATAGATGTAAATCACAACACGACTTGTCACTGTCGGTTGTGCCTGATTCCTGCAAGTTGTTCCTTGTCGTCCCCAAGAAACGGGAGACAGAGATTGTGGCACAGTTGCTACGGCCATCCATCCGGCAAAATGAGTCGCCACAAATGTCGTACATCCTCTTTCCAGACCTTAGATGTGATTGCGATGCCATGTGTAAGTATGGCAGCGACATGACGGTCTTAGAGAAAATCGCAAAGGTTGTCTGAACCTGTTCTGACCATGCTGTGAACAGAACAGGTCGCCAACGATTTGAAGTACCGTGTTATATAGCCTTCGCAAGAGACCGTAACAGTACGAAGTGAAGTGCAAAAGTATTATTGTTGGTGACGATCTCTAAATGGTATCTCGTCACAATGTTTACCGGGAGCTACACGACGACCCTTTTCATGACCTTGACATTTCTCCGAGAAATGATCCACCCCATAATGACAAGGCATACGATGATGACTCCAGCACTGGTCCATTGGGCTGCAGTCCACGAAAACAGGTATCTAGGGCTGTCACCCCGGAGGAATTCAAGCCCAAATCTGAGGGCTGAATAGAGAATATTGTATGTAAGAAAGAGAACACCGGTCGGTAATTTCTTTCGCAATAGAATGAGTAGCACAGCAAAAATGATCATGTCTGCTTGGCCTTCCCAAACCTCTGCTGGCCAAAGCGGCTGACTGCCGTACGTACTGTACGCATACGTTCCAGGCGGGTAAACAAGGCCGAAACCACTGTGAGTGGGCGAACCAAACGCATCTCCATTCAGCAAACAGGCAATTCGGCCGATCCCCTGTCCTAAAATGATGGCCGGAGCAAGTAAATCCGCGATCTCCCAAAACGGAATCTTATGGTGCCGACAATACCAGACGCCTGCGATGATTCCTCCCACGATCCCGCCTTGTATACCCAACCCGCCTTGCCAAATAGCGAACATATCCAGCGGATGACGTAGGTAGTAACTCGGTTCAAAAAAGAAGACTTGCCAGAATCGTGCGCCAATCAACGCAGCAATCACAACGCTGTACGTAAGAGGTACAATATGTTCTTCAAATTTCTTGGCAGTAAACCGAGCGAAGGTGATGGCAACTTGGGTTCCAAGAAAAATGGCTAACAGTACCACTAGACCGTAGGATCTCACGGTATAATGACCAAGCTGGAACAAAATCTGATGCTACCAAAGACACCTCCTGATACCCGTTCAAATTCAGTGATCCTTGCGATGCCCAAACATCGAAAACCAGAAGTAAATCACTGCAGCAGCAATAATCAGCGATGACAACGTTTGAGCCAGAAGGACAGTATTCAAAAAGCACACCTCCTTCGGCATGAACAGCCTTGGTATAAATCGAGAAACTGTCCCTAGCAAAACGAATCTTACCGTGATGACGTGAGCCGACCAGTCATGGACCCATCGGCTCCATCCTGCATCGTTCATGAACACTGGGGTGTTCATGTTATTGCCGACCGACCTGTCGTGGCACTTGATGGAATCCCCTCGCTCTGTTGGCTAGACCGATTGTTAGTGATGGTTCCCATGGTGGTGAGCATGATGACGGCCATGGTGATGCGATGCACTTTCCGTGTTGATGTATTTTTGAGGGGCATTGGTGAATGCCTTCCGGCAGCCTTCACAGCAAAAGTAGTAAGTTATTCCCTGATACTCAGCCTTCGGCGCTGTTTCTTCGGATACGTCCATGCCACACACTGGATCTATCGTCATTTTCGTTTTCCCCTTCCGTTCCACCTATAGTGTCGTAACTGTACAATCGGTCTACAACTCCAAGCCAACTTCATATCCGGATGCCTTTTACAGAGTCACCGTTCTCCCTAACCAACAGTCAGATATACGACTCACGACGATAGAACCTTGGCAAGCTTTTCGTATTCGTCCAGCGTGATCTCCCCACTCGCAAGACGCTGTTTCAGTAGTTCAAGGGGTGTATCTTGCGCAGCCGACCTGGCGCTAGAGTCCTGGGGTCTTGGTCGTGAATCATAGCCTCCGTACCACATGTGCCTTCCTCCACCACAACAGCCCACGGTAATCACCTCCCTTCGATGCTTATCAGCTTTCATTTCGATACTATACCCATGTATCGTATGTAAAAATGAAACATCGAGACTAAATCACGCAGAGCCCTGGAGTCCAACCAAGCCATACAGTTTGTTCCAGCCCTATTATGCAATCCGCACGGTCGAGGTAGGCATTCTGTTAATTGGACACGACAACCAGCTTTGCAAAGGACTGCGACACTGGTTGAAGATTCACCCGCTCCCCTGGATTTAGGCAGGGATTCTTACTCATGTTGTGCGTATCGATGACGGTGATCTGACTCTGATTGTCGAGTGCTATGACGTTATGGCAATGACTGAGACCTGCACTATCCGCTGTACAATCTGTGTCCGTTTTTACAATGCCGCCAACGTTCGCAGTCAAGGACCCTTGTATGACCTGCACATAACGCTGTCCGCCCGCACCATTTTCCTGCCAGTTGAACTGGGTTGGATTGAAACCAACGGTAGGTGTGTTGCTCCCTTTCGAGACTGTAGTGACGCTACTTGGATGATGTAGCACCTCCGCGAAACCGATGATAATGCCGCTCACAAGCAATGCCCCAGCGACAAAGAACGCCTTTTGCACGCTACGCATGAATGTAAACTCCCATCCGATTCAAACTGGTTGTCTGTTGTCAGACGGCCTAGTGTGGTTTCATCAGCCTCAACTCCGCTCCGCAATGTGGGCAATGTTCCCAATCCGCATGAATTCGCCGCTCACCGCAAACTGAGCATCGGTGCCTGGACATCACATTTAGCGCCTTGGGTAAAAACCATACCCCGACCGAAACCAGAGCGACCATGAGCCCAATAAAGACGAGCCATGGGACAAACATGGTCCACACCATCATGGAGCCCATACTCCACCACATGGGACGAATACCAAAACTGGCGGCGATGAGACAAAGAAGTCCCAAAATCACCAAGGTTCCTGCAATCCACCAGTCTCGGTGCTTCACATCGTCCATCTCCCGGCCTTATCTTGTATAGGCTTACGGTAAAGGACAATTGTGAAGAAAGTGTGCAGAGATGGATAACAAAATGTGACATTCCATTGGAATGTCACACTCAAAACTTTTTCAATTTGAGACTGGGATCCGCACAGTAATTGTCGTCCCCCGGTTCTCCTCGCTCTGTGCATCCACGGTACCGCCATGTGCCTCGACAATCTGTTTGACAATCGCCAGTCCAAGCCCGGTTCCCCCACGCTCTCTGGACCGGGACTTTTCTACCCGGTACATGCGCTCCCAAATATGTGGTAGATCGCTCTTCGGTATGCCCACGCCGGTATCGCTGACCGCAATTTCAGCGAAGTTTCCAACCTTGCGCAGTCGCAATTCGATATGACCTTGCGCTGGAGTATAGCGAATCGCATTGTCCACCAGATTTACGAGGACCTGTTCTAGTCGAGCCCCATCGGCGCAGAGGACAAGGTTGTCTGAACTGAATACCTTGATGTCGATACCTTTGTCTTCTGCCTTCTTTCTCATCCGCTCCGCAACAGACGAAATCAGCTCGCTGACTTCGATAGACTGTCTATCCATTGCGAGCATCTGCGCATCCCCTTGGGCGAGGACGAACAGGTCATTCACAAGGGACTCCAGTCGCTTCGCCTCATCGTGGATGATGCGAATATACTTTCGCTCCTCGTCTTCCGTTTCAAACAGCCCTTCGTCCAACACCTGACTGTAGCCTCGAATGTAACTCATCGGGGTCCGAAGTTCGTGGGCTACATCGGCAAGAAATGCTTTTCGAGACGTATCCAGGTGATTCAGATTCGCCGCCAGGCCATTGATGGCTTCACCAAGCTGAGCCACTTCGTCCTGACCGGTCACGGATACTTCAGCCTTGTAATTCCCTTTGGTCATCTCTTTGGCGACCTTGGACATCTGCTGCAGGGGGGTTGCGATGCGTTTGGACAAGATGACAGTCAACCCCAACGAAACAAGGATCCCACCAAGTCCAGCGACAAAGAGCAGCCATTTCACATGATCAAACGCACTCACCACTGTTTTCTCCGACCGAAAGAGAACCACGGCTCCAGTGACCTGACCTTGGCTGTGAATCGGGACGGCAGCAACAATGCCTGTGCCCCCGAAGAACGCACTATTCCCCCCATGAAGGGCATCCTGTCCGGCCAATGCTCTTTGCATGACCGACTTGTCCGAGGTATTTGGGTTTGACAGATGGAGAGAAGGCGAAGAGGCGATGATGCTCCCACTCCTGTCAACCATGACCGTTGTGACATCCGCTGAGACACACAGCATTTGCATCATCATCGTGCCGCCCATCGCAGACATGTTGGCATACTGTTGTCCCTGGGCGGTTAATTCCGCTCCAGCCTCTTGGTAAAATGCGTTTTTCAGCAATTGTCCGAGTGCAAAGTATTGAATGATAGATACTGCGACAATGAGTCCCATAATAGCCAGCCCAACTTTGACCGCAAGGTTGCGTCGAATCACGATTCCACCTCAAACTTGTATCCGACTCCCCACACGGTTTTGATGGGGTCCGGGTTCACTCCTGCCTCCCGGAGCTTTTCTCGAATGTTTTTCACGTGACTGTCCACCGTACGTGTTTCGCCCTCGTACTCCCCACTCCAGACCCGCTCCAGGATTTCTTCTCTCGGAAATGTCCGTCCAGGGTGGCGAGTCAATAAGACGACCAGTTCAAACTCCTTTGGCGTAAGTGAAATATGAGCAGTTTTTACCGAAACCGTCCGACTCTGCATGTCGACGCCCAGGTCAATGGAATCAATCCGATACTTTTCATGAGTGTCCCCATACGCTCGACGATACAGAGCTCGTACACGTGCAACCAGTTCCCTCCCATCAAAAGGCTTAGTCAGATAATCGTCCGCCCCCACAGACAATCCAGACACTTTATCTTCGACAGAGGTCCGGGCCGTCAGCATTAGGATTGGGATGTCCGGATACTGAGACCGGATGAAACTGCAAGTCTCGAGGCCATCCATCCCAGGCATCATCACATCTAGCACAATGACATCTGGACGAGAGGCACTGATGATATCGAGGGCCTGAACTCCGTCGGCCGCCTCTTCAACTGAATGACCGTCCGCCCGTAGGTAGATGCGCACCAAATTCCGCATTTCACTTTCATCGTCGACAATCAAAACCTTTGCCATTGGTTAGACCTCCTCGAACAGACAATCGGACCGTTTCAATTTTGCGTGGTGTGACAGTTTGTTCTTCGTTTCTCCATTCTTTCTTTACAATTTGCCGATACATTATGTTTGTCAAGTCGGGGGCCGATACGAGGAGGTGTCATCATTGAGTCTATTTGATTGCATACGAGGCGTATTTTCGAGTCCAGAAGTCTGCCCCCCTGAACATCTCGAGGGTTACCGGCGGATTGGAGATGAGGTGTATGAGGCCAAAATCGAACTTGCTCATGATACGAATTCGCATGTTCAACTCTTGCTTCGCACCGCTGAGGCATTCCAAGTGATGGGAAATGCTCTACTCGCAGACGTACTGTCAAGCGAAGGAAGAGTGTCCAGCAATCTGCCGGAAATTACACACGAGCAGGCAGAAACATGGTTCGGGCACATCCCTGAGCTATTGATTGCGGCACGAAAGGAGTCAGTCTATCCAGGAAGCAGTCAGATATTGCTCCCCGTTACACTGAAACCACTCGAAATCTCAGAACAGATGTGTCCGCTCAGTCACTTGGCGGGACTTAGAAGGGCCACAAGCGCAATGGAAGACCATGTGAGCAAGGACGTCGAATTTCTGCGCTTACACAAAGAGGATTATCGTGCCACCCTGCTACTTTACGAGGAAGCTCGAACTCGACGAAACACCGGCGATGCGCTTATCGGATCGATCATGGGTGGAGAATACGTCCCACACGAAACTCATGAAGATGCCAAGGAGCAATACGGGGAAGCACTTCGTAACTACCTATTGGTTGTTCAGGGTATTGAAGACAGCTCTCTCATAGAGAATTGGCTGTCTCCGAAGAGCAAACTCGATGTGAATGACGTGTGGAAAGTGACGGCAAGGCTGGCTATCGATGACCTTCGTGAGGCTGGGCAGTATGACAAGACACAGCTTAGACTGGAAGACTTTTGGGTTTGTCATGAAGTCACCTTTGACGAGCGCCGGTATGAAAGCACAGTAGAGCGTCTACTGCGTGAAGGGACCATTCAGGAGAATGGCTATTGGTACAAAGTACCCTATCAGCCGGTATATCAGGTTGCGGGACCACGAGCGGAAGTCCATGGCAAGCGCATCTTAAAGGGTCATGAGTTTGTTTGGGACTATGACGTTTCTGGAAACGGACACGGATTGATGACTCGTTCAGAATTTCGATATGCCACAGAGCGAGCGGATTAACGCAACCGAACTACAAAGACAATACAGAAGACACTTGAAAGGAGATCTGACGTGATGTCCATCATGAGCCGTCTAAAGGATATCGTCAGGGCGAATCTGAACGACCTCATTTCAAAAGCCGAAGATCCAGAGAAGAGCCTAAATCTCTTCATTGAAGACGCATCGGAGCACGTCCGGGAATTCAGCGTCGAGGTCAATCGATTTGAGGCTGAGCGCATTATGGCCCAAGATCGCATTCAGCAGGCTGAAAAGGCTGCATTAGAGTGGCACACAAAAGCTGCATTAGCGCTCACACAAAGCAAAGAAGACCTCGCTCGAAAAGCCTTGGATAACGAGCAGAAAGAAAAGAATCGTCTGGAAGAACTGAATACTGAACTCGTCAACATGAACCAGACTTCAGAGCAACTCAAAGAGCAGTACCGGCTTCTCCAAGACAAATTAGAGGAGGCAAAAGAAAAACGGGACGACCTCATCCGTCGTGCCCGCTTGGCGAAAGCACAGCAGGGAGCTACGGAGTCATTGGGCGGTGCGAGCAAGGCCGATCCATTTGCCAAGTTTGATCGCATGCAGGATATCGTAGAGCGCCGGGAAGCCGAAGCGAAGTCTTCGTACCAAGCGATAACCAGCACCCTATCCTACGAAATGGATCAACTCAAAAGAGATGAGCTCAATTTCGAGGTTGATGATGCACTCGCCAAGTTAAGGGCTGAAATGGATGCCAATAAGACGACATCTTGAGTGACCCTATTACACAGGGAGGTTATGACGATGGGCTGTGGAGGTCCTCGTTTCAGCATTCCGATTCCGTATCCGTACCCTGCACCACCGAATCCGGGTCCGGATCGCCCTGAATCAGCAAAGGACATTTTGAAAATGCGTCTGGCCCAAGGGGAAATTTCTATTGAGGAGTACCAAGACATGCTACGTGTGCTCGATGGCAACGCCGCCTTCAGTCCCCAAGCCAAAAAGTCACACATCCGCATGCCGTGACTCGTGGCGCCGCACTTCTGTGTGGCACCACATCTTCTATATCAGAGCCCGTGACGTTTACAAATCTGTCACATTATCTGCACGGTTTCTACACAGATGCTGACTATAACAGATATGTAAACAAGATTACTCGAGAGGAGTTGGCAACGATGAAGAAGTTTCTATGGGTCTTCCCCGTCCTTGCCATCGGGATGGCCATCGGAGGGTTGACACTGCCAAGCGCTTTCGCTTCGACCAGCAGCCAAAGCACTACGCCATCGACACAGGCCACTCAGTCTATGGAACAGGCCCTGAGTAGCCCGCAGGGACAAGCGATGATTCAGTCTTGCGAGAGCTTCATGGGCCAGTTCAATCAAAACCAAAAGTAACGTCACAGGAAACCAGGTGAAAGGGGTTCGAGTTGACCTCGGCCCCTTTCACCTAAAGATGTCCAAACGGTTGATCAGTGGCGAAAGTCAAGGAGCGAACGGATATGATGTACGGATTTGGTGGATTTGGTGGATGGATTCCGATGTTGTTATGGCTGGTTATCTTGGTAAGCGTTGTGTACCTGGTCATTTACATCGTTGATCGAGCCGGGCACAGGTCGTCGTCTTCAAAGTCGAGTGCTGAAGACACACTCCGGGAGAGATATGCAAGAGGAGAAATTGACACCGAAACGTTCCTTGAGATGAAAAAGCACCTGAAAGACAAGTAGGATTCATAAACCCCAGGCAACAAATTGGGAGGTCGCGGGTATGCTACAGGCCTTGTGGAGCGTTTTGGCGCTCTTGATATGTCCCCTCATGATGATCCTTATGATGAAAGGAATGCATGGTGGGCACGATGCACACGGGTCCCATGGACAACCCCGGAAAAAATTCAGGTCAAAAGAGGAAGAATTGGAAGATTTGTGGGTTCAACTTGAGAGCCTCCAGACGCAGTACAATCGTCTTGCCGAAGAAGTAAACGCTGATTCTACATCCAAATTACAGTCGGACCGATACAAGGAAGTTCACTTTTAATCCGCCGTATATCGGTGTAAGGCGAGAGAAGTGGTGAGAATACTTGATGGCGAATATCACAGAAGCAATTCGGCACAGATATGACCGGATTGCACCCATGTTCAACAAAATGGATCGCATGATAGACGAGAAATATCGCTCCGATCTTCTGTCTGCGGCAAAAGGCAATGTCCTTGAAGTTGGGGTCGGTACGGGCGCCAACCTGAAATTTTACCCAGCGTCCGCACACGTGATTGGGGTCGACTTTAGCCCCAGAATGTTGGCATTTGCGCAAGAACGGGCCAAGGAGGCCCAAGCCGACGTAAAACTGGTGCAGATGGATATCCAAGACCTCCAGTTTGCCGATGATACCTTCGATACCGTGGTATCCACCTGTGTCTTTTGCTCTGTGCCCGATCCAGTAAAGGGACTTCGTGAAATTCGACGAGTGTTAAAACCAGGTGGACGTCTATTCATGCTCGAACACATGTTGAGTGACCATCTGCCCATTGCACTCCTTCTGCATGCAATGAATCCACTGACCGTTCGAATGACAGGAGCCAACGTTAATCGCAAGACAGTGGATAACTTGTTGACCGCAGGATTTTCCATTCAAGACCTTGAGTCCATTGCACTCCTTGATATCTTCCGTCGTATTGAGGCTCTTCCAAACAAAACCTGAATGAAGGCGTAAACGTGGTCAACCCCGCAGGGCTACCGTCATAATCTCTATGAGAGTGATGTAGGACAGGGGTGACAGCAATTGCTGCTTGCTACGAGTTTTCTTGGTTCGTCGATAGGCATTTATGTCTGTTTTCGAATGGTCACAGAGCGGCACCTTCTCAATAACCCGATGCGGCTGTGTATGGTCAACAGCATGTCTCTTGCATTTATTTTTGCCATGCTCATGGAATTGACGACGGGGAGCAAAAGTCTCGGCATTCTCATCCCAATCGTGCTGGTCTGCGTGCCTATCGTTCTCATGATGAAGGCTTTCAGCATGCTAGACCTTGTTGAATCGGGGATCGCGAACCTCATGAGCGTCTCCATGAGTGTGATGTTAATTGGGATGGTCAGCAATCACATTGTATGGGTCATTCAATGTGTTCTTGTTGTCACCGAGCTCTTATTGCTGTTTACTTTAATTCAAGAGGTTCACAGACGCCCTGCTACATGAGGTATCGTGACCTCTCATTCTCAAAGACGAATGTACTCAGGAGTCATTGCACATGCCAACACTCACACGAAGATCCGTAGTTGCCATCACCGTGGCGGTTACCTTGGTGGTTTTCTTCGGATACTTCATCACTCGAAATTGGAAGCACAGTACCCCCGTCCAAGTGGGCCAGGTCGCTCCCAATATTCAAACCAACACTGTGAATGGACAAGCATTCTCCCTTACCAGCTTGCAAGGGCAACCAGTCCTGTTGGACTTTTTTACGCCGTGGTGTCCACCCTGTATTCAGGAAACTCCGGATCTTGTCTCCTTTGCCAAGCGGTATGGGAAACAGATTCACGTGGTTCTGATTGATCGTGGCGATGGTACGGGCCTTGTGCAGGATTATGTGAAAAAGTATGCTATTCCAGCCGATGTTACGGTTCTTCTCGATGCCAACAACTACTGGTCTCCCCCGTACGGAGTATCGGGGCAACCGGAAACCTTTTTCATTACTTCGAACGGAACGGTGGTCCGTCATACTGTGGGTCCTTTGACACAGTCCCAGATGGTCGAGTACGCCAGGGAAGCCGGACTTCAGACGCCTTGACGGTCAGACGTATTTGACGGTCGTGAAAATTCCACCGAGTTTCGATGTATGCTCGTTTGCCATGTGATGCGGTTTGTGACAGTGAAATGCCCATGTTCCCGCGTTATTTGTCTGAAATTCAATGGCCCAAGTCTCACCCGGTGCGATATTAATTGTGTTCTTGGTCAGAGACTGTATGACTCGGTTGCCATCTGCCGCTACCACGGAAAACTTATGGCCGTGCAGGCGTGCATTGGATGAGAATTTTGACTCAGGTTTCCCAAACGAATCCGCACAGTCTCCCCGTACGGTACTCCCAGTGGTGAAGTATCCGGGTACACCTTCCCATTGATGGTGAAGTAGTTAAAGTCCATGCTCATGGGCTTTATCTTGTGTAGATTCCTGCCGCCCTCCCCCTTCTGAACAGCCCATTCCGGGGCGAGCACATTTAGGTTGAGTTTACGAATCGTTTTCCCGGCGGACATCAACTCACTTGCCCCGAATGACATTGATGGCGTGCCCGAAGTTGGCGTGGGATCCGTGGTGAAGCCTGGGGAGGCGGTTGTTTACGCCTTTGCAATTCGACAGGTTGCTGAACGTCATAACAGGGCCGGGACTCGATCCATTGTAACCCCACGCACGTACCTCCACCCAGTTGTTGATGGTCTGTGTTACCTCCTCGGCAACGAGATGCCGTGATGTAGCTCATATGGAGGAAGATCCAGGCTCGGTACAATTAGCTTGGTTCTCCCGCATCTCAAGCTGGACATCATGCTCCAGCCTCCTTTGGGAAATTGATATACTGTGACAACTGTATTTCTGGTGCCCATGTTCTGTGCCAAAACGTGATCAATGAATTTGACACATGTACGGTACGGGGGTATGGTGTATATAGAACAACAAACGAAAGTGAGGCCTTGAGGATGTGCGCTGATCATACGAGTCACAGCTACGGTCCGCAAAAGGATGACTTGCAAAAAAGGCTCCGCCGAGTCGAAGGCCAAGTCCGTGGAATCCAGAAAATGATTGATGAAGACCGTTATTGCGTCGACATTCTTGTTCAGATTGCTGCCATCAAAAGTGCGCTGCAACGGGTCGGGCTTACCCTCCTCGACTCACATACACGAGGGTGTGTCGTCGATGCAATCACTAACCACACCGACGGCGGGGCCAAGGTCGATGAACTGATGGATGTCATCCGTCAATTTACAAAATCCTAAGTCATAGCAGAATCTGGGGTGAGAATCTGATGTCACAAGCAGAACATACCGCAACACCAAAGATAGAAGTGACACTCCCTGTTGAAGGTATGACGTGTGCAGCCTGTGCTGCCCGCATTGAAAAAAACGTCTCCAAACTACCCGGTATCGAATCGATCAACGTGAACCTAGCATCGGAACGGGCAAGGGTTGTTCTGAATGGAACGTCAACGTGGCAGGATGTTGTCGAGAAGATCGAGAAATCCGGATATTCCGTCCCTGTACGAGAAGTCGACTTGAACATTACAGGCATGACGTGTGCAGCTTGTTCGGCACGCATTGAAAAGGTCGTCAACCGACTGGATGCCGTCAAAGAGGCAAGTGTCAATTTGGCATCGGAGAAAGCGCACATTGTGTACTTCCCTGGCGTGCTTCAAGAGCATGATCTTATCAAGGCCGTTGAAAAGGCCGGTTACGGTGCAACCTTAGCGTCCGAAACAGCAGCCGCTGACGAGAAGAAAAGGAAGGAACAAGCGTACCGACGGGATGTCATGAAATTCTGGGGATCGGTTATACTGACGCTCCCCCTCGTGATTCAAATGTTTGTCATGTTGTTCGGCGGATCTGCCTTTATGCCAAACTGGGTTAGCTTTATTCTGGCGACGCCGGTACAGTTCTACGTAGGTTGGCGCTTTTATAAAGGTGCTTACCACTCCCTCCGAGGCGGAGCAGCCAACATGGACGTCCTAGTTGCACTTGGTACGTCAGTCGCCTACTTGTACAGTGCCATCTTGACCGTCCTTGGACGGCCGGATGTCTATTTCGACAGCTCGGCAACAGTTGTTACGCTAATTTTCATGGGTAAGTTGCTGGAGAGCAGCGCTAAGGCAAAATCCAGCTCGGCGATTGAGTCACTGGCAAAGCTCGGGGCAAAAGTTGCTCACGTCATTCGAGACGGCGAAGAAGTGGATTTGCCCGTGGAAGACCTAAAGGTCGGCGATGTCGTCCGTGTCCGTCCTGGAGAAAAGATTCCAAGTGATGGAAAAGTCCTGGAAGGTTCTTCGTCAGTGGATGAATCGTTTTTGACCGGTGAGTCCATGCCCGTTGCAAAGGCGCCTGGTGATCCGGTTGTAGGCGCATCTGTCAACCAAGCTGGTGTCTTGACGATGGAGATTGGCAAGGTGGGTGCAGACACGGCCTTAGCGCAAGTCATCCGACTTGTTGACCAGGCACAAGGTTCAAAGGCTCCAGTACAGCGACTGGCTGATAAAATCTCCGGTATTTTTGTCCCAATTGTTCTGGTTGTCGCCCTTGTGACGCTCTTGTTATGGGGTTTCATCGTCGGCTGGACAGCCGGCCTCATTGCCGCCGTGGCTGTGCTCGTCATCGCCTGCCCTTGTTCCCTCGGATTGGCAACACCAACCGCCATCATGGTCGGCACTGGGCTCGGCGCAGAGTCTGGGATTCTGATTAAGGGTGGCGAACACCTTGAAAAAGCTCACAAGGTGACAACGCTGGTCCTCGACAAAACGGGAACCGTAACCGTCGGAAAGCCTTCTGTCACGGATGTCTGGACGACAGCACTTGCGTCAGAAGCGGAATTGATGGCTTTCGCAGCGGCACTTGAGGCGCAGAGTGAGCATCCACTGGGTGCAGCCGTGATTGCACATGCCAAGGAGCAAGGAATGGCGATACCACAAGCCAAGGATGTTCAGGCTATCCCTGGGAAAGGCATTATTGGAGTTGTGGATGGCGAGACCATTCGCATTGGCAATCGGCGTTGGTTGTCCGAAACGGGCATCAGCGAATTTCCTGATGAGGTACTCGCCGAGTATGAGACAGCAGGTAAGACCGCCGTCCTTGTGGCTTCCGATAAAGGCCTGCTCGGTATCATCGCCATGGCGGACACCATCAAATCAGATGCCATTACCACCGTTCGAGAGCTTTCTGACATGGGAATTGAGGTCTGGATGATTACCGGCGACAACGAACGAACGGCGAGTGCTGTTGCTGCACAAGTCGGCATCAAGAATGTGATTGCAGGCGTCATGCCACAGGATAAGGCGAGCAAGGTTCAAGAACTGAAAAAGGCAGGCCAGGTCGTGGCGATGGTTGGAGACGGTATCAATGATGCACCAGCACTGGCGGCAGCAGACATTGGCATTGCGATGGGAACTGGCGCAGATGTTGCCTTAGACGCTGCTGACATCGCCCTGATGCACGGAAGCATGCACGGAGTGGTCGAGGCCATTCGTCTTTCCAAGGCAACCATGAAGAAGATTCGACAGAACCTGTTCTGGGCGTTCTTCTACAACGTCCTTGGCATTCCCCTGGCAGCACTCGGCATTTTGAGTCCAATTATCGCTGGAGCTGCTATGGCACTGAGTTCGGTCAGCGTTGTCTCGAACAGCTTGCTGCTCCGACGATTAAAATTAGCAAAGGAGGTGTAGCCAAGAGTCGCAATGACTCACTCACTTTGTTGAAGGGTTTCAATGCACTAAAACATACGGTCATACAATGAGGAGATGTTCAATATGACCACAGAAACCATCACAGTAAAAGGCATGACATGCGGCGGATGTGTAAATTCCGTCACCAAAGCTCTGAAAGGCGTAGCCGGTGTACAAGAGGCAAACGTTGATTTGGAGGGTGCCAAGGCGACCGTGACATTCGACGAATCCAAGACTAACGTCGCTGCACTGAAGGAAGCCGTTGAAGACGCAGGATACGACGTCAACTAAGTTTCAGGAACTCCTTTCAAACGATTCCCCGTCTCGTTCCTGAAACGAGGCGGGGAATTTTATTATGCCCACCTCGCAAGACACACTCTTATTTCGTATCAAAGAGTAATTCCTCACTTCGTAGCAGCCAACACAGTGAAGTCTCTCCCTGTCACTGTCTGCTCAAAGAGTCTACACACTTTCTTTACAAAAGGCAGTTACGATCAACACGTAGCAAAAAACGGGAGGGATTTTGATGAAACGCTATGCGGTTCTTATTCCTACTCTGCTAATTGGTATCAGTGCTGTGGGGCTTGGTTTGAACGCACACAAAAGCTTTGCTGCATCTTTGCCCACGGCTCCATCTGCAAACACTTCCTCCACACCAACTAACGTTGAGTTTGCCGGCATGATGGGCGGATACTCCAGCGCAGTGCCAGGTACCGGATATAACAGTAACGTAGCAGGGTCACCCGGTATGATGGGTCAATATGGTGGGGGAGGCGCAAGTACGGAGTCGGGAGCTTGGTCAGGTGCGATGGGCTCAATGATGGGAGGCGGAGTCTCCAGACAGGGCACCGAGCTCACGATGAGTCAAGCAAATCATGACATGGAATCATCACTGGCCCGTGCAACTGTAGATAAAGCAAACAACTCCATTACGTACACTGGGGATTCTGTTCGCATCGTAGTATTTGGAGGAGCAATGAGTGACAACAAAACGGGCCCCGCCGAGAAATTCGTCATTGGAGGACTCGTCAATCCGACTTTACATGTTTCAAAAGGTGCAAATGTTACGTTTGAATTGGTCAACGAGGACAGCGACATGGCACACGGCCTTGAAGTTTCAACGGCGGGACCGCCATACGGATATATGTCAATGATGCAAGGTGGCATCTATTCTGGCTCGGTGGTTGCACCGATTCCGGAAGCTGACGGCAACAATGTCTCAATGGCCACGACCAGCTTTACCGCTTCACAGTCCGGAACGTTCTACTACCTTTGCCAATATCCCGGCCACGCTGCTAAAGGAATGTACGGGAAAATTATCATTGGATGATGAAGGTTCTTGAATCGGAGGGATTATTATGATGGGTTTTGGTGGATTCGGGTATGGAACGGGGTATGGGATGGGAATTCTGGGATGGGTGTTTCAACTGGTCATTCTGGTAGCAATCATTTC
Organism: Alicyclobacillus curvatus; assembly: GCA_017298655.1. GTDB lineage: Bacteria > Bacillota > Bacilli > Alicyclobacillales > Alicyclobacillaceae > Alicyclobacillus_B > Alicyclobacillus_B curvatus. The sequence goes on along the minus strand of CP071184.1, from coordinate 564,064 downwards.
CGTTATCGTCTACCTAGTACGGTCTTTCTCGTACAGAAACGACACGATACGTAATAAACCGGACGCAAAAGAGATTGCGGCGAAGCGATACGCACAGGGTGAAATCACCAAGGAAGAGTACAAACACATTAGAGACAACTTGTGAATCTCTGTCCTAAACATACAATTTCTCACGGAGGAGTATGGAGACCTCTAATCCGTTAGGTTTTCCAGACGTCGCATATACTCCTCCTGATCTATTTCTCCACGGGCGTAGCGTTCTCTGAGCAGCCGAATTGCGGGATCCGTAGAAGATACGTCATGATGCCGAGAACCTGCTCTTCGTATCACTCGAAAGATCACCCAGACGACGAGGAGGACTCCCGCCATGACGAGTAGTGACCAAAAAATCCAATATATGCTCATGGCCCCGAATCCCATCATACCATTACCATTCATCATTCAGATTCGTACCCCCTGTCTTCTGTTCATAGTGTAGCGCAAACATCACATACTAATCCGTGCGAGGTGACAATGTGGCAAACGGCGATAGACTCATGACTCGGCGAGAGTTCCTGATGGCTCTTGGCGGAGTTGCATTGATTGGTATTGGTGGTTATCCGCTCATTCGAAATTTTTTACCTGGCATATCCGCTCCCATGGCGATTCCAGAACACCCTACTGTCCAATGGAACGGCAGCGTAAAAACCTTTTTGTTTAATATATCAAGGGGGAACGTCTCCCTTAGCAACGGCAGTAGCTTCGATGGATACCTAATAAACAGCCAATTCCCCGGCCCTACGATTCGTGTCCGTGAAGGAGACAAGGTTCGGATCACGGTCAACAATCACCTTGGCCAACCTACCACATTACACTGGCATGGTGTCAATGTGCCGTCACCGATGGACGGCGTACCCGGCATTTCACGTGACCCCATACAACCAGGGGGCTCATTCATTTACGAATTCGTTGCCGGTCCATCTGGGACAAGATGGTATCACTCGCACGTATTCGAAATGGACCAGATCACAAACGGATTGTTTGGAGCACTCATCATCGACCCAGTGAATCAAAATGAACCTTACCCTGTGAGTCGGGAAGCTACACTGGTTTTTTCGACTTGGGGCTATCAGTCAGGCATCGACTACGGGATGCAAAGTTCTGGTGGTATGGGTCAAATGATGACAGGCGGTCGCAACATGACGTCCTCCAGTCTAGGGTTAATTCACCTCATAAACGGGGACCTTTCGACTGCACTAAAACCCATGGTGATTCGACCGGGAGAAAAAGTGCGTCTTCGTTTGATCAACGCCAGCGGTACGGAGTCGTATTGGTTTACGATGGACGGTAGTTTTCTGGTGACGCATACCGATGGCAATCCACTAAGCAGCCCTGTGCCGGTGAGTGACTTGTATATTGCTCCAGCCGAGCGCTACGACATTGTAGTGACACCTCCACAAACCGGGAAGTGGTATCTACGGTCGAAAATGGGCGGGCAAGAAGGAGTCGTGATTCCATTCGTAACCGATGGGGCGGTCACCACACTGCCCACATCAGGGAACTCGTGGTCCTACAGCAGCGCCTCTTCTGGGCAAGGTAAGCTAGGGAAAGTCAATCAAAACTTTGCATTAACTCTGAGCGGTGGAATGATGATGGGGGCGAACTGGACCATCAACGGCCAGTCATATCCCAACACGGCCCCTCTCCGGATCCAACGGGGTGACCGGGTACGAATTGAAATGCGCAACATGAGTATGATGGAACATCCCATGCATTTACACGGACATTCTTTCGAAATCACCAGTTTCAATGGAAAGGTTTTATCACGCCCACTGGTCAAAGATGTTATCAACTTACGGCCGATGGAACGCTGTACGATTGACTTATTGGCGAATAACCCCGGAAACTGGTTCTTTCATTGCCACAACCTGCAACATATGAGAGATGGCCTAGCTACGGTTGTCGAATACGCCGATTATCCAATCCCACACGTGGACAAGTGGATGTGACCCAGAGGCTGTTATGGGTAGCGTTATACTCCTAGTATCCATCACAAAATATAGTTCAGAATCTTGGTCTATATCATCTCTCCTCACGACCATGAAGTCTTAGTGTTCCTCATGTCTTCAGTGTTTCTTTTGGGGACCCACATACTGGCCCCACTACGCAGCGGCGGGAATATGGCAATACACCGGAGTCACAAACATAGACAACACTGCCCCTTTGGAGAAAGTGTAGTACGATGTAAGAAATAGGAATGTTTTACTCAACGACGAACACACGATCATAGCGTCTGTACCAAAAATGTGAAGCCGAGGTGATGTAAATGGGAATTATGGAGCGCATTCACGCAGCCTTTTCTGGGGAGCGAAGGTGTCCCCCAGAACATTTGGCCGGATATCGTCGGCTGGGTGAACAGGTTTACGAGATTGAGGTCGAACTTGCAGCCAGTGACAAGCCCCGAGTACGTGCTTTCGTGATGGCAGCTAAGGTGCTGCAAACAATGGCTGATGCCTTGCTCCAGGATGCGTATGAGGACCTGCCCGTCCCCATTGTGACTCATGAACAGGCCGAAGAATGGTACAGTATGCTACCAGATCTGATGATATCAGCCCGCAAGGAAGCCATATCGGAACGTAGTGCAAACACGCCCTTGCCTGTACGGTTAGGAAGGAAGATTGAGTCCCATCGTGCCTGTCCAGTGAGCCACCTAGCCGGCATGCGACGTGCTGCGGACGAGGTGGAACGATTGTTGTCTCCACAACTGGACAACGCTCGATTGGATCCCGAGAAGAACAAAAATGCTCTGCTCATGTATGAGGAGGCCAGAACCAGACGTCAAATCGGTGATGCCATTGTGGGTTCCATTACACGAGGCGAACATGTTGCGGAAGAAAGCCATGAGGAAGCCGAAGAGCAATACTGGGCGACCCTTTCAGCGTATTTGTTGGTTGCACAGGGCTTGGCTTATCCGGACTGTCTTACACATCCGTCTGTACAGCGTCAATGCAAACTCGACCAAGACGATGTGTGGCGCATCACTTCAGACATCGCCAAACGAGAGATTCGGAGGTCTGGAGAATGGTGGAAGGCGGAACGGGATCTCGCTGAACTCTGGGGACTTCATCGAATTACACAGACAGAGCGAGAATACGAGAATACGGTGGAAGATCTGTTGCATGAACATAAAGTCCGGGAGGACGGGTACTGGGCCTGCTGTCCATTTCAACCTGTCTACAAAGTGATTTCTGATCCGATCCAGGTTGTCGGTCATAGGGTCCCGACCGGACATGTCTTTGTATGGGACTACGGCGAAGATGGCGAACCCGGCGAATTTGTTACAAAGGCTTCATTTGCACCTGCTTCATCACGTCAGTATTGCGCAGACGAAGACTAGCCGATTTTCTTCACGAGTTCTACACATTTCGGTCGTACACTGAACTTGGAGGCCATCACGTACTCAAGAAAGGATTGTCCAACGATGCCGTTACTGAGTCGTTTGAAAGACCTTGTTCGTGCAAATATCAATGATTTAATCAGTAAGGCCGAGGATCCAGAGAAGAGTCTCAATTTATATATCGAGGACGCAACTGAACAGTTGCGTCAATTCAAGGTTGAGGTTAGTCGGTTCGAAGCAGATCGAATACAGTTAGTTGACCAGATTAAGCATTGTCAAGCTGCCATTGATGATTGGCACGAAAAGGCAAAACTCGCCCTACAACAAAGCCAGGAAACTTTGGCCCGACAAGCGTTGGAACGAGAAGCTCATGAGAAGAACCGGTTGTCCAAGCTACAAGAAGAACCTGCTGAAGCCGAGCACACATCTGAGCAGTTGAAGGAACAACTGCAGTTACTGGAAGAAAAACTCGCAGAGGCTAGAGAGAAGCGAGATGATTTGATACGTCGTAACCGACGTGCCGTTGCGCAAAAGGGAGCCGCCGATGCCATTGCAGGCGTTAGCCTCGTCGATCCGTTGTCCAAGTTTGACCGCATGGAAGAGAAAGTGGAACGACGTGAAGCCGAAGCCCAAGCGGCATATGTAGGTATGACTTCTGGGTTAGATTATGAATTTGATAAACTCAAAAAGGCTCAGAGTTCCAGCGAAGTTGAAGATGCATTGGAGAAGTTAAAGGTGGAAATTAACTCTGAATCAAAATGACGGGTTTTGAAGGGAGAAGGGACCAACCCTCTCCCTTCTCTTTTCCCCACAACTACCAAAATCGCTCACAACAATTCCTCTCCGTGTTTGGGAGTCGCTTATCCCTATCTCTGCACCATGTGTAATCGAAAACACGAAAAATTGTTAGTTGGGAGGAGCACCGTGAACCCATGCCGATTTGCATCACTGATACGAGAGTTTCGTCATGATCCAGAATTCGTTTACAACACTTCCCTTTCGAAAACAAAGATCGGCTCAGAGCCGATCGAATGATAAAATTCGGTCTGATCTTCGAACCTTCGATGGTCTGCTGTTTTGGGCTACCAAGTCTGGATTGCCGAAAGTAATCACAAGTGTCAATTCCGGTGCGATTGTGACGCCATGTGCAATTATGGTCCGACGCAGCAGTTCTTGACAAAATCGCCAAGGCGGTTTGGTGGGCGATGCACGCCTCTTTTCCACAGAGTCTTCCTGCGGAGGATTCAACACAACCTCGTCGGTCCTACGCAGTCTGTTTAGCTTGAATCAACGGATTGTGAAGCTTATGCTATGAGTCATAGAATGAAAGGAATGGGAGATTCGTGAAGAAACTCGTTTTGCCAATCGCATCCATTTTGTTACTTCTTGCTGGATGCGGGACAGTTTCAACAACTAGCGCTCAATCCTCTGAACCACCCACAAATATCGCCGCTGGACAACCAGTTCCAAAGAGTCCCTTGGTCGGTAAGTCGGCCCCAAAGTTCTCGTTGCCAACACTGGACCAAAAATCCACTGTCAGCCTCAACCAGCTCTTAGGAAATAAAATTTTGGTGATAAATGCTTGGGCATCCTGGTGCTATCCATGTCAACAAGAAACGCCTGATTTAGTTGCTATGTCCAAAAAATACACCGGTAAGGTTGAGTTCGTTGGCATAAACATGACGAGCGACGATTCCGTAACCGACGCAAAGAGCTTCGTTCACAAATACGGAATCTCTTATCCTGTACTGTTAGATACCAAGGGTGCATTCTCACATGACTATCAGGTTATTGGGTATCCGACAACGTTCATTGTCGATCCAAACGGTACAATCGTGAATGTTCACATCGGAATTCTCACAAAGAACCAAATTCAACAGCTCATAAATGAAGCGATGAACGGGGCTAAACCCAATTAAAGAGATGCAGTGAATCAAACCAAGTTATCGAAGCTGGAAGCGTCGAATGACCGCCAAATAGAGCATTACTTCTACGACAACAAGAAGGCATTGAATGCTCCAGATCACCGTTGAGTCGATTATTCTTCCTGATCGACTCAAGAGGTCGAACTGTGCAGCACCTCATTGGCCGCTTACGGAATAACAGATGGTTGAATACGCCAAACAAGCTGGCATGAAGAGTAAATGAAGCGAACAAGCAGAAGCTACGGGAGCAGTGTGCCCCGCAGACGATATCTCTAGGTGTGACAAAAATGAAACCTTATACCATCTTAGTGGCCGATGACGAGCCCAAAATCGTAGACGTGATGTCAGGCTATCTCCAAAAAGCAGGATACAGCGTCATCTGCGCTTTCACTGGTCGTGACGCTTTACGCTTATTTGAAGCCAATAGACCCTCTCTTGTTATTTTGGACCTAATGCTACCTGACGTGTCCGGCGAGGAAGTATGCATGCGCCTTCGGCGTACCTCATCCGTTCCCATTCTGATGCTGACTGCCAAGCATGCAGAACAGGATCGCATAGACGGACTTCACTTGGGTGCGGACGATTACGTGACGAAGCCGTGCAGCCCAAAGGAAGTGGTCGCACGAGTCGGCGCTATTTTACGGCGTTCACACGAACATGAGACGTTGGCGAGTCGCCTCGTCTACCACAGTGGCGATCTCGTCATCGATAACGATAAACAATGTGTCTTGAAGAGCGGCGTTGACGCCTCCTTGACATTCATGGAATATAGGGTGCTTACAACATTGTGCCGATACCCAGGCAGGGTATTTAAGCGGGAAGAACTCATTGAAACTGCTTTCGGGATGGACTTTCGAGGTGGGTCTCGTGCGGTAGACGCTCACATCAAAAATCTCCGCTCGAAAATTGAAGATAACCCCAAAGAACCGGTATACGTTCAGACGGTATATGGTATCGGTTATCGTTTTGGAGGCATGGAATCATGAGCATTCGAACGAAACTCACGCTGACCCTACTCTTGACTGTCACGACGGTGATACTGATTCTCGCCCTTGTCCTCCGCCTCGAAATGCACCAGTGTTTTGGCCTCGCCTGCGAGGCGGTGAAGGCTCTGCCTCCCGACGTTGCTCAAGCCTTGCAAAATCGCTTCGATGTAGCTCTTACACAAAGCCTTATATGGACACTGCCGGTATTCATCCTCTTCGTTGGCCTTATCGTGACGTTAATTTCTAGGGCTTTCACCGAGCGGATCCTATGGATGAGACAAAAGGCTGTGCGCATTGCCGGAGGGAATTTGGAAGAATCCGCCCCTGTTAAGGGCAAAGACGAATTGTCATCAATGGCCGAAGCGCTAAACTACCTGTCCAAGGAGTTGGAGAAGCAGGAAGCGTTTCGCAAGAATTTGATGCAAGATGTCGCACATGAACTTCGCACACCACTGATGACGCTCAAGTCTCACATCGAGGCATTCATCGACGGCATATGGGAACCAAGCCCTGATCGGCTTCGCAGTTGTATCGAAGAGGTCGAGCGCTTCGAATCACTGGTCAAATCCGTAGAAAGCTTGTACGAGGCAGACCAGATTCCTCTTGTTGTGTCCGAACACACGGATCTAAGGGAAGTTGCAGAGCAAGTCGTTCAAATGTTTGTCCCCCGATGCGAGAGTTCCAGAATTACGCTTTCTTTTGAGGCCCCGATAGAACCCCTACCCGTTGTCATCCACAATCATGATCTATCTCAGATCGTTTGGAACCTGCTGGACAATGCCGTAAAGTACACCTCTACAGGTGGTGCTGTCCATGTAAATGTCGGTTCAATACAGAACCGCAGCTATGTTCACATCACCGATACGGGTATCGGGATACCAGAACATGAACTCGATAATATCTTTGAACGCTTCTACCGTGTGGAAAAGTCCAGAGACCGCAATCGAGGAGGAAGTGGTCTGGGACTAGCAATTGTGAAGCGGTTGGTAGAACGTTCAAACGGAAAGATTGGCGTCGAGAGTAACCCAGGGAGCGGAACGACCTTCTCCATTGATTGGCCACGGTAACCGTTGAATGGTTACCAAGTGTTCTGGCAAGAGACAGGCGTCGGTCAGTCAGTTGCCTTGTTTCCCGTACGCCCCTGTATCTACGGCTTTTACGTACCCGTTCTTGGTTTGGATGGCAAAGGCAATGCTGGTCGGTACACAACCGTAGCCGAAAAACATCCTATTCCACTCGTTGTCCCTAATCCATTCGATGAACTTCAATGGTGGTCGCAAACATTGCTTAACAATGATCGCTACCGCTGTGTATTTATATCACATAGGTGTAGGCTTTGGCATCCCACAGCCCCCCTTCCAGCTCAAATTCACAAGTTTCTCATAATGGTCTGCTAAACTGAATGAATCCCGTGCTGTCCACCATCTCGATGTATGTACGAAGAGGAGGGTTCTCTCTGCTAGGTAATCATCCCACCGTGTTTTTATCGTTTCTCGCAGGTGTCTTGTCTTTTTTGTCTCCGTGCGTCCTACCATTGTACCCATCATATATTTCTTATATTTCGGGTGTTACGTTCAGCCCGTCACAAGCACACACACTTAACCATCGCATGAAGGCTATCACGCACACCCTGTTTTTCATCCTTGGCTTCTCGATCATCTTCTTTGCACTCGGGTTATCAGCCACGCTGATTGGTCAATTGTTTGTCAGCTATCGAAATGTCATTCGGGTTGTCGGCGGGATCATCGTCATCGTCATGGGCCTTGCACTCAGCGGTCTGCTCACACCAAAGTGGCTCATGATGGAGAAAAAATGGGAATACAAAACCAACAGGACGAGCTATTTGGGTTCCGTGCTTGTCGGCATAAGTTTTGCGGCAGGTTGGTCGCCCTGCATCGGCCCCATCCTCGCAGGCGTCCTGGTTCTCAGTGCCACGCAAAGCGCTTACGGAATCTCTCTCATTCTCGCTTATATCGTCGGCTTTGCGATGCCCTATTTGATCCTTGGCTTTTCGCTGGGGTCCGTCCGCAAACTTGCGAAATATGGCGCCATCCTGTCAAAAGTAGGCGGGTACATCATGATTGTGATGGGTGTACTGCTACTCACGAACATGTTGTCCCGTATCACAATACTGCTCATCCGCCTATACGGTGGATTCACTGGATTTTAGGAGGTAATCCTTGTCGTGAACAAACGGTTGAAATGGTCACTTATCGGGCTCAATGTGGGCCTTTGAGCCAAAGTACACCTCCCGCTCCTTGTTGCCCTTCCCGATGACGTTCACACAGCCGCGCTGCCCGTCGATGGCACTGCGATTCAGCTTTTGGACCTTCCCCACCCAACATCCTTATGGTAAAGAAAAACTCCATCAGCGCCTGCTTCAAGATACTGGTGCAGGAATCCCGCAGCAGTTCAAGTTCATCCATCATGAGCGCCTTTGGTACATGCTTGCCAAGCTTTGATTCCTTCAGCTTCACCGTTGGATCGCGCACAAGGAGATCCTCTTCTACCGGTCACTTGAATAGGACCTTAATGGCCCGTACCTTATGCCCGAGACTGCTTGGCTTCATATGCGTGTGCTCCTGTTCATGTCCCCGTAGACGTTCTAATGTGATGAGGTCCATCTTCGACATCGCCGATGTCTCGAATCAATAGATTGTGTTGAACCTGGTAAGCCCGGATGGTGTAGGGCAAAAACCCCTCCTGTGTGCGGAGGGCTAGATAGCGGCTTGCCGCATCAGACAATCGAGAAGAGGCCTCCTTCAGAGACGCAATCAACGATAGGCCGCATTGTTCCTTTATATGAGAGACAAGGCAGCAAAGAAGAGAATCGACGCCATCAGAACGAAGACAGCCACGGGCAGGCCCGCTTTGGCATCCATTTGTAGCCGTAGAACCCCGATCTTCTTTATGATGGTGCTGTAGACCTTGGCCACCAGCATGGCCAGCCACCAAATCATAAGCGTGGGCAGCACGCCCAGTGCTGCCCCATAGACCATTGCCATTTTCCAGTCGCCTTGGCCCCATGCCTGATAGACTGTGGGCAGGAGCATCACGAGTCCCGTGAGAAACACGGCAACAAATGCACTGATGTATGCCCCAAACCAAACTTGTAATCCTAGCAAAACCTCCAAACCCGCGAGATTCCACGTGTTGGGGATGCGGCGTTCTCTTATGTCAAACCATGCAGCGACAACCGTGAAGACAAGCAGCGTCAGCCAAATCACCTGAGCGTGAAGTGTCCATGGATCCTCTATCATCGCCGAACTACCGAACAGTGCCTGCAAAACAATCTTCGAGACCAAGCTCCCACCTCCCTTGTGGTGCCGCTAAGACGTATCGATTCGACGGTGTCCATCCTGCCCAGCGGCGCGTCATTGTCACGTCTACTGAAGATTGCCCACGAGGTCATTCACCGGTGAGAGATCCCAAACATTAGATATTCCGTCTGGCCCTACACTCCACTGAATGTTCTGCTGCTCTGTCGAGTCAAAGATGAGCGTCCCACCGTTCTGAATCCAGGTATCGATCTGCGGCATGACCTGTTCGAGGTTCTGCTCAAACCAACCTGCCTGCACCGCATCCACCACAATCGTTCCATACTGGTTCATATCCGGGATATTCGGTGTGGAAAGGGTACTCACCGCCGCACTTGGCACCGCCTGTTTGATGGCGTTCACCGCCTGTGCGTTGCTGCCCCAATTTACGCCGTCGTAGAGTAGTAAGATTGGCTTTTTGGCCGGTTCGAGAAAATCGTGGATCACATTGTTCCACTCGATTGTCGCCCAACTGTCATTGCCGTAGTAAAACTCAACCGTCTGCGCATCAACCAGTACCTGTCCGCCTCCATACCGGAAATAGGCTGCCGTTGGCTGTGAACCATTACTGGCCAGAATCTGCGCGTTTTGCGGAAGAGAGGTGAGATACATATGCGAAGCCCAATCCCCACTCCACTGTGAGGGCATGCCGTTCATGATGGGACCGCTCACCAATTGGTTGCTTACGACAGGTACGGTCGTCGTCGTGGATGACCCTGCTCCCGTTGCGGTGATCTTGTAGATACCGGGAGTACCCGGTGCTGTAAAGGTTGCGGTAAAGTTCCCCGACGCGTCGGTTTTGACCACACCGGGCTGTACCGTACCCCCCGTTACCGTAAGCCTCACCGTTTGATCCGCCACCGGCTGTCCGTTCGAGGTGAGCCGACCCTGTACCGGATAATGCTGACCGACAAGTGCTGCACTCGACTGCTCTTCATAAACGGGTTCTGCAGTTCCCTCTTGTAGGATGTATTCCGTTGCAGCCGTGTTCCACGATGAGGGAGTGGACTCTATATACCCTGTACTCTGCCACGCTGACGGATCCGCTGTAGACGCAAGGACCTTCCCACTCGGATCTGTCATCTTCAGGTCCATAAACGCGGGTTGCAAGCCAGCCCCAGCAAATCCATCTGTGTTCAGGCCTTCGATCACGACGTCGTTTTGCCCAGGTTTCAGTTGAACCGGGATCTGTTCGATGTTACTTGAAAACATTGGAACCCCTGCAAACTCGGAAGCGCTCGCCCCGTAAGTGGATATCGCGACAGGTCTGCCGTTCACGTAGATGACTTCAAAATCATCCACCCATCCGTCAGATACAGCGTCCGGAAGGCTGATTTGGGCGGTTTCCGAAGTGGGTACGGTGACCGTGGTGTGGTCAAACTGCACGCCGTTTGGAAAGTCCGGGTTTTGCCCCACCCAAAAATTCATCGCCGAGTCTTTGTTCCAAAGCGTGTGTGTGCCACCGGACACAGCTTGCGCCGGGTAAGGGAAGTTCATGTTGATGGGAAGCTGGGAGAAGGCGTAGAACGGAAAGTCTGTCACATCGCCATTCCATGGGTTCACCGCGCCACTTGGTAAACTCAAGTTTGGCGTCGGTACGTTCACCTGGAGTACCAAGTGCGGGTTTTCCACTGTGAACGTCATGTGTTCTGTTACGCCATCTGCCATGACGGTAACCGACACGATGCCACTTGTGTTTGCCATATAGGGAATGGAGAAATGCCCCGTTGGGTCTGTGTACACCACATGTTCGTTCGGGTTGTCCGTATACGCTGTGCCACCGAGCTGACCAGAGGTCACGGAGACATTCACCGCTTGATTGGCCAGCGGCTGTCCGGTAAAGGTGACTTGTCCGCTGATCGTTGTCTGTGCACCTGCGACAAGGTCCGAGAGCGGGTTCAGTGTCAACGATGGCAACGGAGCACTCGGTGGATAAAGCACCTGATAGTTTCCTGTATCACCGGTTTGTGGGTTGGTCACCTGGATCGTTAACGCGTCGCCTGACGCAAATACCCAGCTCCCGTTTCCATCCGACCAATGACTCACATCCGACTGCCCATATGCGGCAAACCCACTGATCTCAATCCGGTCATTGCGCCAGAGCGAGACGATGGGCTGTACGCCGTATTGACTGGCGTCGCCTGCGACCCATCCGCGCGTGGTATCCGGAATCGTGATCGATGCGTTCCCGGGCGCCGGTGGGTTGCCGAATCCATACCCGGAGATGACGAGCTGCGGACCCCACGTTGACGTCTTCCAAGACAAAGACGTGATATGCGGCTGGACTGCACCAGGAATAATCGGGACGCTCGTATCCTTCGCCCATCCTGAAACGTACGGTGTGACGGACGGCGACTGTCCCCATAGCACCTGCGCCATCTTGGCATTTGATTTGACCGCGGTTGACGTATTGTGATTGAGGCTGGTCCATGCCGCCGGAAGAAATGCGACCGTCAAAACCCCAATGCCAAACAGTGCCCAAAGCAGCATGCGTGTTTCCCTTTCCATCTCAAGATCCCCCCTCTCCCACAACCTTGTATTCCACTGGCACCGTGACACTCATGGATACAGAGACTGCCTGAAGACCCGGAATGCGCTTTGCAGCGGCCTCTAGAAAAACCGGCAGAAACGATCCGGTCGCGGTTACCGCCACGCGATTTCCTGTCACAGACGTCTGGCAATCGAGGTTCTCGAACACGTTGTTCAGGTGCATATCCACTACTTCCATGACAAACGCCTGCTCTGCTGCAGATGCATAGGACCCATCGACTGTCCACCCCGCGGACGTCAAAAAGCCCGTTCCTGAGGCGGTGACAGACTGCGTCACGTTGTCCTGTGCAGCAAGTGCAGCGGCGGCCGTGGCTCTGCGAAGTTCCGTCCCTGCTGCAAGGCCGGACGCGATCCAAGCGAGGATGAGAAGCAGGATCATGCCCACCGTCACGGTCAGAAACGCAAAATTGAGACTGAACGTGTAGCCGGCTTCTCGCGACAACCATGTCCAAACTCGACCCATGACCTTCATCCGGAACCCACCCCCGTGTACTGCACTTCATTCCATAAGGATGCCGATGCACTCATGGGGATGGTTGCCGGAAGTACCGGTCCGCCGAACAAGGTGAGCGCCCGATCAAATGGGACAGGGGCGTTGTATTGAATCACCACATCGGAGTTTTCCGACGACGGCGTCGCGTCCATTACTACCCCGGCTTGCTGACTCCCATCTGGGATCACGGACACCGAGATGAGGGTTTGCCCGTTCCACGAAGTCGGAACGTGTTCTGCGGCCAGGTCCGCAGTGACCTCGTTTTGTACCGCGTTGACGCTTCCCGTGATCGCGTACACCCGGGCCGCGTCTTGTGCAACGGTGTCCATTTTCAGTTTGGTACTGACGAGCGGTGGCGCGAGCATCACAATGACAGCCACGGCGAAGCTGACGCAGATGGCAAACAGTGTGGTAATCAGATTGCTCGGCAAAGGGATTCACCCCCAGAAAAAACTTGAGGGGCAGACCGTTTACGCCTGCCCCTAAAATCACGGCTTTACCATTACGGTGCCTTGTAGCCGCCACTGCCCACAGAGGACGTTCCCACTTGCAGTGTTCCGCTCTCCGCTTGTTGCGCCAGTTGGGTCAAGCCACTTTGCGACGACAGGCTGGTCGACGCTGTCGCGACCCCGCCTTGGGCCTGCGTCAACAGGTGCCCGATCATGAAATAGGCAATCCCTGCAATGAGCGTCACGGCAATGATGCCCACCAGCCACCACAGGCCCCGGTTCGTATTTTCTTCCGCCGTGTTAGCGTCTGTGGCCATCACCCACGTCATCATTCGTTTCAACTTGTTCATCGACAATTCGCCTCCCGATGATTCAAAAAAGGTTGGATAAATCTTTAACCATGGCCTGCAAGTCACCGGACAGCGCTGCCCAAATGAGACCTGCCGCGACGAGCACAACAACCGTTGAAAAGATCCAGAACCCGACCATGGTCACGTACTCGTCCATGATGCCTCCGTCATCTACCTGCAGAAAATGCCAAACTCGCTTGAAGACGTTTGTCACACGCAAATCACCTCCCCTCCAAGCATCACTCGCCGACACACCGTGTAGGTGCCCGACGGGTGCCAAAGATTAGCCAAGGCTCCACACGCTAAAGAGGTGCAGGGCAAACGTGAGCATGGCGTAGATCGCAAATCCAAAGCCCGGCATCGCAATGAGCAAGGTCGCGTACATCGCCACCTCCAGTTGCACCTTTCCGTAGCGTTCGGCGGCCAGTGCATCTCGCATCTTCATATCGAGGTGCATGCTGCGAAAGAGCGCATCCGCGACCGGCGTGCCGTTTCGCTCTGACTCCGAAACGAGGGATACCAGTTCATGAAGTTGAGGGACGCCCGTCGAGTCCGCCAACGCCTCGAGTGCGCCTGGCAAGGTCGTGAACCGCTTTTGGGCATTCACCTCTCGGAGTTTGTCTCGGATCGGGGCATCGAGCCGAACGGCCAAGGTTGCAAAGGTGTCGGACAGCGTGGCACCCGCTCGCATCAGAAACGCGAGCAGGATCTCAGTGACGCGCGTTTGCCTGGTGAGTTTCCAAACGTGGGCGCGGGCCGATATGCGAGCATAGAGGAGTGGCGTAGCCCACAGGGCCGGGATGAGAAACAGGAGCGTCCAGTACCGCATAAGGAGTGCAGAGGCGAGAACCAAAGCTGAGGAGAGAATCACGATGCGCTGCCAGAATGCGGCCTGCTCCGGTGAACCAAGTGCCGCTGCCTCCTGTCGAAGCAACGCCATGTAGGAACGAGGCCGCCTGGGTCTGACAGGTGGACCATGCAGCACGCGCTGACGAAACTCCTGCCATGCCCGTGTTCTCCACTGCCAAAAGCAAAACCACGAAAGCGTCACAAGTGTGCCGAACCCGGCAGACGCCCAAGTGAGATTCATGTATCATCTCCTCCTATACCTCGATCACTTGGCTACGGCGAATGATCAGATACAGCCCCGCCGTCATCACAGCGAGCGTGATCCAGAAGAAAAACCGCGTAACTTCGCTCATATACGATGAAACAAACGGGTACGCCACAAGAAAGCTGCCTGTAAGCATCCCATAGAACCAGTAACCACCCGTTCGTTGGTGTGCGGTCTCCGCCCGGATGCGACGAACGTATTCCAGTTCCTTTCCCTGAATTTCCGCCATATCGAGCCAGAGTTGGTCGAGCGGGACGTTATACTTTTTCGCTTCCCGCGTTACAAGCGCAAAGTGTGCCATGTCCTCAATGCCAAGACCGTTTGCCCAATGGACAAACGCATCCTCCGGCGTCGCGAATTGTGGAGACGCCATGAGACGACAAAGCGCCAACAGCCGCCTGCGAAGCGGTGCAAACCGGACGGTGTCCGTCATACGCCTAAACGCTTCGTCCAGTTGACCTGTGGCGGAAAGAACGTGCACGCCCCGCTCGACACCCTGACGCAAAAATGCGTTTAGGATCTCCTCCCGACGACGTCTTGCCAAGCGTGCAAAGTACCGTTCATACAGTAACATCGAGACGCCAAGGCTCGTCACAATGCCAAAGAGAACAAAGTAGTGAAGGAGCCAAGTGACAGCGAAGCAGGCGAAGAAGAGGACCGCGATATGCGTCAGCGTGGTCCTCTCGGTGTAGGGCTTATCAAGGATCTGGTAGTGTGCCAAAACCCGGTCAACGTACCTCGACCACAGGCTTCGTCGATGCCGCTCTGACGTTCGCTCCTCCATCACATCCCGAAATCGTGTGCGCCATTCTGCATTGCGCAATTCCCGGCCCAAGACCACAAACACCGTAGCGGCGGTAATGGATAAGCCGAACAACCGAGCATCGAAAAGTTCATGCATCCGTAGCCCTCCTTCACGTCGCAATACGATACAGACGTACCGGTTCTTCGTTTTGCGGCAGCGTCACCTCAATGCCCTCGACGCTGGTCCGTTCCCGCATCGCGTCGGTCACACCGTGAAAATGAAACGTGTCCCTCACCGCGTCATACGTCATAACCGGCTGCCAACGCAGGGCATGCGCCTCGAAATCGAATCCGAGGATTTCGCCGATTTCCGTAATCCGCTTGCCAAAGCGGGTATCACGAAGGGTGAACACAAACCGGATCTTGTCCCCCATCATGCCCGCGATGTTCAGGTACGAAGCGCGGGACGGCGCACCATCTGCCGCCTCCAGCAAGAACCGCGTCAGCACTCCTTCCACTCCGCTGCCCAGTCCCACATGGCTGTGAAACGTGGTTCCGGTCTGGCGACGGACAATCAGACTCATACGCAGGAACAGGTACGCGATCCCCGCTGACCGGACTTCCCCGATAAACTCGTTGTCGGCGTTCATTCGAAGCGAATTGATCAGGTTTCGAGCCATGTCGATACGACCCTTGCCCTCGTGATTTTCCGCCCGATCGGTTAATCGAATGGCCCATTCACAGAGAGGCGCCATTTCAGGCAGTTCCTCAATGACCAGGTTCAATTGTCCCGTCGGGATGTCGCCTGTCATCGCATTCATCAAGGTGGTCTTCCCGGAACCCACACCACCGGACACGATAAAGCTGTCGCCCAGTTGCATCATGAGTCGGATAAACGCACGCGTGTCCGCGTCCATAAGACCGAGGGCCAGCAGATCGTCAAGGTTGAATGGGTAAATCGGCTTGCGTATACTGACGATCGTTCTCGACTCCGTCACGATGCGCCCCTCTTCGTCCCGGACGGTGTAGCGCGTACCCGGACCGCCCACAACGTTCATGCGATATCCACCGCGCAGGATGGCATCCGCTAAAGGATCGGACTGCGCGTATACATACGGCGTGCCGTCGAGTTGCCGGTCGATGAATTCACCAAGCGCGACTTCCGATGAAAAGTGCGCCTGCGGGTGCTCAAACTTTTTCCCGTTTCGCTGTACGAGGGTTGTCGTGCCGATGACATGGACATCCGTGACAAGCGGGTCCTCCATGACGGACTGGAGGACATCGAACCGGAACCAGGTGTTGAGCAGGTTCGTAATGACCTCTTCCCGATGCTCTGCCGGCACAAAGGTGTCTGGTTCAGCACAGAGGCGGTACAAAAACGCATGCATATCCGTTCTGGTCAGCCCCGGTTGCTGTAATCTCGGGTGATTGACCACGACCGCTTTCAATTGCTCGATGTATCGATTCACACGTTCGTCCATCAATGTCCACCCCCAGTCGGAGCGGACGCAGGCGTCTGTCTCGCCTTAGGCGTAGATGTGGTCACCTGCGTGGAAGAACCCGATCCACCTGTGGGCACGCTAGCAGGCACAGTGGAAAGTGGTAAGGAGCCTGGTGCGTGAAACGAGTTGTTTTGCGGGATCAGGGCCACCTGTACGCTGTTGTTGAGAATCGCCGGAGCCAAGATCCGGTAGTTCTTCTCACTTACGAAGATGAGTAGCGCGGTCGGTGTACCGCCTTTTGCGGGCTGTAGGACATTTAATACAGGAACCGGCTCGATGGTCGTCAGTGTTTTCGACGGACCGTTTTGCTGTGGAATCAAAAGTGCGATCTGTTCACCCGGGTTGACGACGGACGCGAGGGGCGTCTGTACGGGGAGTGACATCAGCATGCCTGTTTGCCCACTGCGTTCCGTGTATTGGGTTAAAAATGTGGAGAAACTCCCGCCGGACGGATTCAAGTCTCCGGCCGTAACTGGATCTCCCTTTGGCACGGAATACGACAGATAGTGTCCCACCACCGTCGCTTCGTTCGTCGAGAGTCCCTTGATGCCACTCGTCTTTGGCACCGTCACCGTCGTCACGTCGGCTTTGGTAATGCGCGTGTACGGATAGAGGGTGTGGGTCGCCACAACCACCGTCTCTGTGTTTAGGGCACGGTGAAGCGCGAACGCCCCGATGACCCCCGCCAACACGGCACACGCGACACCGAGGCCAAAGGAAAGCGTGCTCTTTCTCACTTGGACGCCACCTCCCGAATCTTTGCGAGTCGAAATTTGGACCGACGATTTTCCGATGCTTTGGAGATCCGAAGCGCACTTTGCAGGTGGTCCATGGCGTCAGATATCTTGCGACTGCCTGCAAGCGGCGATGCAGTCATCAGATCCCGGTACAGCTTATGGTCCTCCGGGATGTATACCCGATCCGACAGAATATGGGCTTCATCGAGGAGACGAATGGCACGTCGGTGTTCCGATACATTTTTGCGGATCCGATTGACAGCCACGACCACGCGTTCGGGCGTCTTCAGGTGACGGACCAGTTCATACTCCTCCATGAATCGCTTAAATGCCATCCACTCTGGTGTCATGACAAACACAGCTCGGTCCGCAAGTCCAAGCGCGGTATAGGTGGAACCAGTTGAGGGACTGGTGTCGATAAGCGTGAAATCGAAGTAGCGGTTAAACTGCGCAACCACGTGTCCGAGGGTTTGAGCGTCCAACCCGTCCCGGGCGCGGCCACTCGGCAACAGATACCACCCATCTACAAAACACAAGGATTCTTTGAAGGCGGTCTCGTCCATTTGTGCGGGTAGCCGCGTAAAATCATCTGTCGTGAGGCCAGCCGATTGGTGCTGGATGGACAACAAATTCCCTTTGGGGTCGAGGTCAATCACCCCAACTGTCAGCCCATTCTTCGACAGTGCCCTTGCTAGGAGCGCCGTCAACGTGGATTTCCCAACCCCGCCCCTTGCGCTATGAATGCAAATGACCCTTCCGCGCAGGAGTGGTTCCGGGTCATGTGACGATTGGATAGGGTTCCGGTCGCTTGTATGTTCTGGTTCCGGTGGACGATGCTGCTTCAAAATCGCCTCCAGTGGTGTCAAGGGTGCAGTAGATTCTACTGAGGTGTATTCTGGATCTGGCTCGCCTATCCACCGTTTGAGGTATTCCATGGGCAGGGGATGGGTCACCACATCAACGCAACCCTGTCCCTTGGCGATTTGATATGCGGCATCGTCTTCCGTGTCCGACGCCACGTAAATGAACGGGCAGTCGAGTCCTGACGCTTGAAACTTCTTCAGTACCTCTACAGGCCAGTTATGGCCGACGAGCACGAGGTCCACATCCGTGAAATCCACCTGTGCCAATTGGTCCTCGTGGTCCACGGCCCGAAGTTCTAGTCCCAATCGCTTGGCTGCAGCGCGAGCTGCTGCCTGTTTGACACGATCAAACTCCAGTAACAACAGCACATGACTCACCTCCCCTTCCCGTGGTGCGATCCGGATCCATGAAACGTGTTGAAATACGTTCAACGACCGGGAGAAACGCCTCGGCAAAACGCGTATCGAGATCGACGAGGGGCGTACGCATGCGCATGGCATGAAATTGACGGGGTTCGTGTGGAATGTAGACCATGGTTGTAGAATCGGAGTGGTTCGGAAACAGGCCCGTCACGGCGTGATTGACGATACACATCACACGGTCCAACATCTCCTGGTCGCGAAGTCGATTGAGGGTTTCCTTCAGATGGTTTGTGTCGGGCCATGTCACGAGCAACATGAGGTCGATCTCAGACAGAGGAGTGTCCCCATCCGCTCTGGTATCGAGGATCACGCGGTAGCCTTTCGGAGGATCGGCATCATAGATATGAGATCTCAGCGGTTCCTCACACCATCCACGAAGGGGATCGACATGCTCTTCCACCACCGCTGCCTGAAGTTCCCGACCGTGACACAGGCTCGCCAACTGCAGCGCCACAAAACTCTTCCCGCATCCGGATTCCCCAAGAATCTGGACGCGTAACGGCGGCGGGTCCGGCCATACGAACCGGCGTACGGATGGACCGTGACGGCCGTCACTTTGCACGGACTTCCCCGCATCCCCGGGTTCAAACAACGCATCGAACCGGGACAACTTCGTATCCTCATCGTCTTCAAGGGGCTCCCAGACAAACGGCTCGTCCGCTGCCTCGAATACATCGACCAGTTTCGGAGCCTCCACATCCGGGCCTTCATCACGGCTCAGATAGACCGCAACATCACTGGCTGAACGAGGGTGTTCCAGCAGCGCGTCGAGATCCTGAAGAACCAGTTCATCTCCGACAAACAAAAAGTCAAAGATGCCAAGTAAGCAAAGCTCTCGCTTGAAGTCATCTGACGCGCGGGCCACTTGCCCAATGAATACGACGCGTGCAGCCGATTGGCGTACGCGTGAGAGTGTCTGAAGCAGCGTATCGCGATGCGGAAACATCCATTCGCCAACGACCAAAGTATCCTCCGCGTGAAATTCCGTCTCCTGAACCTTTCCGGCGTAGGCGAGCCAGACAGCGCCTTTGAAACGGTCTCTGAGATCAATCGGAAATGCCAGATACAGCAACGCACATTCTCCTTTCCATCCCGGGATTGGTATAGGCATCACCTGATTTGACTTTCCACCTCCTATTACAGCCAAGGTATCACGGCCACCGTGCCCCTTGGTGCCACCCGAGTGCCAGCGAAGGACCGGTAGCTTTTGTTCTTCCTGTTACGGTCCGCGGGTCAGTATTTGCGGAATGAGCTGCCCGCTCTCGCCCAATTGTGGCAGGGGCGGATTCGTATACGATTCATTCCAAGTTAGCTGCACCTCCTCGTACTTGGCTGATGGATTCGGGATCTGATGAAGGAAGTACCAGGTCGGATACCCAAGCGTTTGCGCCAAATCAGAGTTGGTCCACGTGACGGAGGAACCACTCGCAATCGTGAACGTTACCGCTGCGGAGAGTCTTGCTGCCGTGGTAGGGGCTCCCGTCAGGTTCCACGCGGTGAGTTGGGAAAATGACGTCGGTATACCTGTACTGGCGTACTTTGGAATGGGTGTGTAGACGAAACCATACTCCGTGGCAGGCGGCGGGTATCCTTGCCCGGACGGATCCCAAACGGGCACGTCGCCATGGTTATCAACGGTCGCAGGTAATAACTGAAATGTCTTCCCCAATGTCCCTACCTGTCCCCTTGGATTGATGATTCGGAAGATAACACGTGCAGCCGCTGGCATATCGTGCGGGGATCCTGTCCACATGAGACGAAACGCGAACCCGCCTCCGACGCGAACGTACACGGCTGGGGAGCGGTCTGGATCTCCAAACGTGGGTAAGGCCGGATTGCCATTCATTGTCGACCCATCCGTACCGGCATCTTGGTTTCGTTGTGAAGCCATTGGGTTACTTGGGGACCACAGGTCTCCGGGCGATCCCGGATCATAAAACAGCGCTGTCACCTGAAAGTGGTTCACGTTGAGAGGGTAATCATGTGTATACGTCCTTGGCTCGTCTACCCACGTATCAACGGCACACCCATTTCCGTCACTACGTTGCTGCAACACCCAGTTCGTGTCCGTCCACGTCAGGTACTGTCCCCCCGAGCCATCCGGGGACCAGTGGTACGAGAGCACTTGATTGGGCGGTTTGGGCGGAATCGTTGGTGGTGGGCAAGTTGGACCGCTCGGTGGTGGAGGTGGAGGTGCGGGTGGCGTTTTCGTCAACGGGATCTGGACCGTCCCCTGATATTCCTGTTGCCACTCGTACATCCGCACGGTCTTCTGATACTTCAACCATACGCCTTTACGGTATTTGTTCAATTCGACGGGTTGCCCATCTGTCCCGTCCGAAACCCAGTAGTATCCCCTCGGCGTTTTCGTCAGCCATGGATAATCCGATGCCGGTTGCGGTTCACTGTCCGCCCAATGAATCGCGACGAGTGTCCACCCCGTTTTGTCGGGATTCGGCCCGTAGTAATCTGCTGGCGTCCTCGGTGCGTTCGCGTATCGATATGCGCCATTCCAGTACGTTGTTGTGTTGTTCGACATATAGCCGAGTCGTGTGTGGTCGACCGGATCGTAATACATATTGGCTCCGTTTGAGATCGACGCCAGTGTCTGTTCCTGGGATGCAATGGCTTTCGGTGAACCGCGCTTCGGAATTTGGAATGTCAACGTCTGACCGGTATACGAATCGTAATAGGTCACGGTTTTCGTATTCGAAAACTGCGTGTCCGACGTGCTCTGATACCACTCCTCTGTACTGTAACTGGTGAGGGTAACCGTTTTGGTTGTGCTCGCGCTGGCTGCCACAGTCAAGCGCGGGGAAACCAGCGTTGCGGCAGTCGCGGTTACGATGAACAGCCCCTTCAGGCCACGCTTCAGAATATCCACTGGTTTGCGGGCACGCAAAAAAACCACGCTTCGAAAGCGTGGGCATGGGTTGCCCTACCTCCCTTTTCAGTTGGTCGTGTTTTGAGATGGTGCACTTGATGCAAGATAAAATCCCACGTCTAGAAATGCCACCGTGTATTCTTGACGAGCGGCATGCCAGTAAACGGCCCATGTGCTATAGAACCCATCATCCAGCACAGCCAGCGAATGGGCCTGCCACTCCTTCGCAATCCCGTCATCCGTTAGCTGCTTTGTTTGAAACACGAAAGCACCAACATCGTTCACATGGTAGGTGTACGTCTTCCCGTCCCCATTGTTTGCGGACGTCCATACGGCATTCCATGATTGCAAAGCCGAGATGGTGGCCTTTGCGGTAGTCACGGACGTTTTGCCTGCCGCCATCTGTTGAACTAACCCGGCGAACAATGAACTGTTCGGGCCAGTATAATTCCGACCGACATACGGGCTGTTCAGCCGGTTGGTCCAAGTGACATCTATGCCAGAGGGCTTATACGGACTACTTGAACCACCTACGTTATTTCCGGTGTTTGCTGATGTGGTTCGGGTTGTACCTGAAGATGTAGCTCTGTTCGTACCTTTCGTCGTAGAGCCGTGACCGCCTGTCGTATGGCCACTGTGCTGAGATTTGATTGTCGTTTTTGGTTTGGATTGTTTCGATTGCTCGGAAGACGTAGAGGACTTCGAAGGTACATACGTGGCTTTCGATATGGCTGAAGCGGAGCTTTGATTCCCTTCGTTACCCGTACGGTTCGTACGTTTGGTGGCAGGACTCGGTGGACTGGGATTAGAAGAAGCCGCATTCCCAATGACACTGACAGTGAGGTTATCCGGCACCACGTTCGTTACATTCGCCGTTTGATTGGCGGCGTTCTCGCCAGTGCCGCTGTGGTCCAGTGGATGAATCGGACGACCAGAACCACAACCGGCGAGAACACCTGTACTCAGACAAAGTATGAGCGCGAACCCGAACCCACGGATTGCTGGATGAACTTCGCTACGCTTCCCGGTCATTTCACACACCTCCCATTTCTCGTTATGGAAAGCCTAGCATGCGAAGTGAACCGATGGGTGCCATCTACGTGCCACGTGGTGTGTCAGGAGAGCCGGGTACATGACAGGTTTCATTACGGGCACCCACTGTCACACATGCGGCACCACACGATTCAGGGCTAGTGGTACGATTGCCTTGCTCAAATTCCGTCTTTCTCTAGGAAGAGATTCCCTCCCACTGCTCCGTAAGTCAAGTCCACGCTGTTCAATTCCAATTGGTAATCCGCCGACGTGAAAGGAGGTAAAACACGATGAGTACGACATCAACTCCGGCACAGAAGCAAGGGGACGACGAGCACGTAGAAACCAATACGTTTCACCTGAATCTGGATGGCGTTATGGTTTCCGTGACCTGCAATCGCCCCTCCGCCAGTGCAATCACGAACTTTACCAAGACATTGCATACAATTCTGCTCAACCTGTTTCATGAAAACGAGAAACGCGATGCATCCTTGCCCTCGTCTCACGAATGAATAGTTGATCCGGCCTGGTCTTTCCACAGGATCGCCCCGTCCCCTCCAAGCGCTTCATAGAGCTTTTCAAGGATCGATACGCGTTTGCGGAAGAACGCCCGCCGAGAGAGGTACAAGGTTTCCCACGTAATCGTATTATTCTTGTGCTCAAAGTATTTCAGCCGTACCAAATCCATCTCTTCCTCTGTCAGAACAGAGAGGGCGTTCTCGAGTAACTGCACTTTGAATTCGAGTGGGCGAATCTTCTGCTCCTCAATCTCCACCCGTTTCTCGACTGCATCATAGGTTGGGTCACTTTCCTTCCCCTTTGCAAACGATGCAACCGCCACAAATTCGTAGCGCATGCGCGGGTAATCGCCCAGCTGCACACGGAGGTTCTTCAGTTTGCGCTGCCACATCGGATAGGCATACAACCAAGCCTCAATTTCACGCATCTGTGCGTTGATCATGTACGATCCGCCCACTTCGTCTGACGTAAACGCCGGTGGATTCGACGATAAGAGTCGTGCCGCATCAATTTCTCATACTCCTTCTGCTCCGTCGGATAACGTCGATCAGGATGACTTGGCTGGGCTGTGGTTTTCGGGCAATGCCGTTCATCCTTCACTTTCCATGCCCTCCGTTCTCTGATGTTTACTTTTGTAAACCTTATCAAGATAAAAAAGGTCGTCAAAGGGCTTGTCCAATGCACGACAAAACTCACGGGCCGCTTGCGGACTTGGATGACTGACCCCCCGTTCCACTTGGCTGACATAGCCGATGCTGTAATCGACGACCTGCGCCAGTTCCCTTTGTGACAGTCCTTTCAAAACGCGCGCCCGTGTGAATGAATGCGTTTTCACCCGAATGAGTCCAATACGCTTCGACACATTACCGCCCCCTGTCTACGCTTCTATAATCTCATGATAATTCCTGGATCTTTTCATTGGCAACCACATTTTTGTTCACTTTTGATAACTTTATGGTGTACTTTTTTGACCTTGAATGGTATCATCGGCAAAGAGTGTAAAGGACGTGGTTAAGGCGATGAGCGAAGAGTTTGGTGCGTGGTTACGAAAACAGCGGAAGGAACGAAAACTTACCCTGCGAACCGTCGCAGCACGAGCCAAGATGGGGATTGGGCACCTTTCGTTGCTTGAAAACGGGAAGCGAAAGCCAAAGGCGGAGTCGCTATCGTCTTTGGCCCTTGCCCTTGGGATTCCCTACGGGGAGGTGCTCCGTGCCGCAGGATATTTAGACGATCTCAATCTTCTCTTTGCTCATCGCCTACGGAGCATGCGGCTTGAACGGGAAATCGACATACAGGACTTGGCCAGTGCATGCGGTTTATCCCCTAAGACGATTGAACGGTGGGAGTCCGGCTCAAACCAACTCCCCAGCCGCAAAACAGTTGAACGCTTAGCGTCACATCTAAAAGTTACGGCTGATTATCTTCTCGGACTCATCGATCGCCCTGAGGCCGCCGCTTTTGATCTTGGCGTACTCCTTGAGCAGGAAAACATCTTATACAACGGCACGCTGCTGACACCGGAGCAGCGAGATTTCGTTCACGATCTCGTGCGTAAAGTCCTCGACTTATCCAATTCCGGTTCATTTACATCGAAGAAAGATGAGGAGGGTAATCCGAAATAGAGCTTCCCGTCATCTGTCTCTGTCATTAAGTTGACCGGAAGCCAAGAAGTAAGACATGGCAGATACAAAGTTAGACTCGATCTGACAAACAACAACGACATGATTTCCTCTCCGACATTATAGGAACATAGCACTTACCAATCGATAGACATCATAAGCGACCACTACCAGTGACATACCAAAGAGCACCTTCAGTACGATAGGCGGTGCTTTAATTCTGGCCAAAAAACTGGCCAACACAGAAAGCAATAGCAAAATGGCAACGGGCCACGAAGGAATGGCGAAGGCGGCAAGGAGTGTCGTTATGAGGACGAGCCCCGTTAATACCCACAGACCGATAATCACATCATCACCCGCAGTCTTTCACTCATTTCATAGACCCTGCCGAACTAGCTGAGAAACCTGCTGCTGGAGTCCTTTCAGCATCTCGTAGTGATTGCTGAGAGTTGGAATCCCCAGTTCAATCAATTCTGTACCATTCGTATTATTTTTCTATAGTTCCAATCTACAAGACTGGAACTCCCTCTTGGGCTTTCACTGTAAATTGTTAACTTGGATGTTGAGCGGGTCTTCCCATATGATCTAAGTATGTTGCTGTAACTGTCGGATCTCCGGTAGAAGATGTCATATTGTTCATATTGTTGGCTGCGCCTCCCGCTACTTGACTGGCTAGTTCCCTTTGACGTAGCTGAGGAACCTTACTATGCTTGCATTGCGGCAACGGATGCAGCAGTCGGTACACCGACCTCGATAAGTTGAGAATGGGTCTGTGAATTGTACGCTAGTTCAATGAGACCAGCCTGCCCCTGTTTGACTCTTACCAGGTACTGAAAATCATATCCATGTTGGCTTCCTTTTTGACTGGGCTGACCATGAGAAACGAAGTATTGCGGATTGGTCAGAACTAAGGGAACTTTGCTTACGTCAAATTTCGTTCCGCCAAAATTCTTAGCATCCAGTGCGGTGAGTTTTTCCACAGCTCCTTGGACCATACCGTGAACTGTAGGTATAGATGTTTGGGTACCTAACGCTGCAAAGACTGGTGACCCACCATATAATCCAGTCGCAAGTACAAAACCTAATCCTATTGAAGCAACGACAGTCTTTCTGGACATAACATTCCCTTTTTGAGCGTTTTGCTATGTTGCCGTCGCCGATTGCATGGGGCCCCATTACAACGACTATCTGGATGTTGTATCCAGATCCTATCACAAAAACGACGAAACGAACCTTAAATTATCATAAGGTTGGGAAATATCTAACCGAAGTTACGTCTTGGCATTACGTATACCATCTGGGGGCAGGGTACAAGATGAGCAGTACTTTCTTCGCGGGTATAATATGTAACCGCGTCTACGGACGGTCTTCAGGCAAGTCGGGTTTTCCGGATTGTCTTCAAGCTGAACCCGGATCTGATGAATAAATACGTACAACTCGTCACGTTGAGCCATTGTATTTTCTCCCCACCCACGCACAATCAGCTCATTGCTCAAAACGACTTCACCCATATGCTCTGCTAAATATCGGAGCAGACGAAATTCAATTGGTGTTAGATACTTTGTTTCTCCATCTTTAACGAGGACCGCACCGTTGAGGTTCAGATAGCAATCGTCACCCAACCAAATACGACTATCTCGTCCACGCTCCATCACCCGAGCCCCCTCATATGAAATTTTTGAGAGTCGGCTACAAAGTTACACGGGGGTGGTACCGTGGCAACTGGCTGGCAATAGACCGGCGCGGTCCTTAGCCCCTGTAGCTTTGCGTCCCCAACTTTCGTAGGGTTTGCCCATGTTTAATTCAATTGCGAAACTGCTCATGGCCTATCAAGACTATGAATCGGCACCTTAGCTTTGATTGCCTGCATAGATGTAGGTAGGATCCTTTCATTCTCTGAGTACCGATCGCACACAAATCGGCCACGTTCAATGAGTTCGTCAATCAAATCCTCCCTTGCGCGGCACGGCAGAGATGCGAGTTCTTCACCAAACCATCCTACTCCCCGGATAAAATGCTGAATGGCTCTTTCCGGATCAACAAATATAGATGGCATGGCCATGATCTGTTCTTCCACGTCGGTCAAACCCGCACTTATGAAATCCGCGTGAATCGCGTTTGGGTCGAGCAGATAGTCCCTGGGGCGCTCCTGACGCTTTGCAGCGAGTTCTAAAATTGGTGCAAACCATTCCCGAAAGAATGGCGCATCCAGGTCGGCTTTCAGTGGGTGCATACTGGCAATTATGCTGCCGGGGCGTACCACTCGTTTCATTTCTTCGAGAGCCTTCTGACGATTGGTGAAGTGTAAGAAGCCGACTCCAATGGCGGCGTCGAACTGCTCTTCTCCGATAGGCAACCCCTCAGCTCGACCTTGTCGAAAGGAAACCCACTGTATACCAAGTTGCTCTTGCTTAATGCGTGCCCGAGCCAGCATCGCTTTAGCCGGATCCACCGCTACAACGAGACCAGATGGACCGACCGCTTCGGCTAATCCCCCATCAAAGGTGAAAACACCGTTGGCACAGCCAGGTTCGACGACTTGCATGCCATCCTTTATCCCTGCCCAACACAGAAATTCACGACGTAGCTCCATCGCATTGGGCCAAATTTCGCTGGCCAACTGTTCATAATCGATAAACAAATTAAATTGGGAGATATGAAGCATGTTGAGGCGCTGGCGGAAGTAGCCGACGGATGCTAGTACGTCTGTCGTTTGTTTCAACACTTGATGGCCGTCGTCCGTTAGTTGCACAAAACGCCGGTCCCCCCGGCGCTCAAGACGGATATTTCCCACCAATGACGCAAACATCAATTCTTCACCAAGGCTGTAATCCACCCACGGTCGATGCCAAGTCCCTCGTACGAATTCGCGTTCGGGTATCTCGCCATAATGACGCAGCACATTTTGGTTTTCCCAACTCGTGACCAGCATGTAAAGTTGTAGCAGCGTTCCGAACCGGTACTGCCTCACGAACGATTCCACGCGATCCACGGCTTCTCGAGCCAATCCCTCATCTACATCCAATTCCCCACTGGTTTCATGTGCCATATAAACAGCGGTAGATGCTGCGATTTCGTACACGGCTACCTGTGCGATACGCTCTGGCGCCGGTAAATCGTTTAACACATAGCTCCGTTCCATTTCGGTCCAATGCGTGTATGCGCACTCACGTGCTCGTCTGCTTAGGTATTCATGCACCAGCGGGTCAAATCGCCCGTCTCCATTCATGTCTGCAAGCCAAGGACTGATGACTAGCCCCATGGCCGATAGCTGTTGGAGTGCTTCTTTCATATCTGGGTAGATGAACATACCCTCGCATCCTTCCCCCGATAATGCTGTACCTTATGTATCTCATTCGACAAGCCGTGTAAATTATCCTTTAATTCCCACCAACCACTGTGTCGAGGCGTACATGGAATACTCTCGTCTGTCTACACAGATTTCTACAGACAATGGTGCTAATTTCGTTGCGAAACATGAAACTGATGTTTCTCCGCGTACATTCTCGAGTCAGCAATTCTCATCAGGTCCGTGGCGTTCTCTGCATCTTCAGGAAAGGTGGCGATCCCGATAGAAACTGTCATCGTAATCCGGCTTACTTTCGACTGCTCCCCCAGTGCATAATGAATTCTATTGGCCACAACCTCACTGACCGCCCGATCACCCCCTGGATGAATGACGATAAACTCATCCCCTCCAAGCCGGGCCGCCACGTCACGCTTCGTCGTCGTATATAATTTTAAAGTCCTTGCGATCATACGAATGCCTTGATCACCGGCAAGGTGACCGTACGTGTCATTTACTTGTTTTAAGTTGTTGGCATCTATGATGAGGATAGAAAGAGGAATTTGAAGACGCTGCGCATCTCGCAGCATGGATTTGATCTGCTGTAAGGCGTATTCGCGATTGTATAGCCCAGTGGATGCGTCGTGCGTTGCTATGAAGTACATCCGATCATACTGGAACCCTAACCAAGTGATGAGAACTGCCACAGATACAAAGAGGCTTATCGTGATGAGAGGCAAAGTGAGAACTGACATTAGAAACAAGCGCCAACCAATAAGAAGCAAGATCGCGACGATCGCTACAAACTTTCCTCGAAATTCCACTGCTCATCAGCCTCTGTCCTCAGAACTCGCGTGGGCGTGGAGATTTTCCATCTCATCCGAACCAGCCGACTCCAGTTTACTCGAATTTCAACAAAAGCCAATAATGAACCATGGCCAAGTGGCGATATCTCGGCGCAATCCGTGAGAAGTGTGGTCTTTCGTCTTTTTAGATAGGCCCATATGCCTGCACAGACCGCAGCAAATTTCCCCGTGAAACCCTGAGGGGATTCGTACACGTCAAATTCCAAAGTGGATCTCCCGGGGCCATCTTTGCGCACAATGAATGCACTCTGTTTACGAAGTTGCTCAACCATTTCAACAGTCATTGCCCCGTTCAGTCCTCAAAAATATGTCTACCATCTAGGCTCGTTTATTGTCAGTCCGGTTCTCCCGCATCGTTATCTCCGGATGACGGTGGTCAAAGCATCCTGTAAAACCAACAGGTCCGTTTCAATATGTCGTCCTTGTTCGCACGCCAATCGGAACCGAACCTCGGGCGCAATCGCGGAGTTCTCCTCAAAAGGACGACTCAACGCTTCAAACCCACAGACCTCGCCGTGCGCATGATCGACAATTGGTTGCTGCCCTCTTTCCCCACTCAAAATCAAAACAACCCATCATATAGCTCATCTTCCGCGCTATAACCTGGCCTAATCAACTGGAAATTACACCTGTAAGCGGGCTCAAATGACGGAGCCCGTTCGTTTTCCGTTTTCTGGTTCTATGAAACTGCGATCATTTGTATTTTTGATCGGAATTGGAAATGCACGGTACGCGTTGCGGTCGGCCACTTAAGCCCGCTTATTCATGTCGCTGTACACACTCGTGCCGGCGCCGAGCATATTGAGGATCCGTTCACGCTGCCCATCGACCTGAGGTCCTTTGCGAATAATGCGCTCGTCGAGATGGATGAGCACCATTGCCAGTCCGTTGAACATCTCCAACATGGACAGTCCCGTCGGGCGCATACTCTTTCTCTTACCGGGTAGGATGAGTGGCTCGGATTCTTTGACCATCTGCACTCGAATCATGTATTCAAAGGTGGCATACAGGATAACCGCCATGAGCATCAGACACCCCAATGCTTCCACCCGGTCAGGATTTTGTAAGTACACGGGTCCAACGAAGTAGGGGCTTTTTAGGAAACGGAAACGGTATTCAACTTCGATTTGCTCTTTGTAGGCCTGCAGCACTTCTAGGTTGCTCATGGTCTGTTCGTCGAGCACATTGGTGATGAGCACAAACATCGATGCAACCCGTCTAGCCTCTTCCAGCGCCTCTGGACTGGGCTCATGGATGGTGACTATGTTTCGGAATACCTTACGCGTTGGCGCAGGAGCATCCTTCCGTGGTCGTCCACGAGTCAGACGTTTCAGCACTTCCATCTCTTCGTTTGTCTGAATCTCAATCGTGTGGTAACCCTTGAAACTCTTAGACAATTCTGCAGCTGCCCGCTCTGCATCCGCCAAACACGAGTATGCCCGTTCGCTCTCTTCAGCTGCTACCTTCGCAAAGTCCTTGTACTCAGTCTCAATGAGCTTCTCCAATCGCTTCCTTTTACGTTCATCCAATGCACTGGACTGGACAGCAATAAATCGGTACCGCAGTCCATCCATTTCGCGATAAAATGACTGAATCCGGTAGGTGGCCGCGTCTTGTCGCTCTCCCAATCTACCAACGTCTTCCCAACGATTTTTCTCCAGTGCACTGCGCTTTACCTTGTCGCACATGGCAAATGTGTTGGGTAAACGAGAGATAAACCGAATACCGTGTTCATGAAAGAGCGGCAGGTTCTTTGAGGTGACAGCAGCAGAGTCCGCAATGTAAAAGATCTGGCTGAGCTTCTGTTTGGGAAGACTTTCGGCCAGTTTCGCGATCGTTTGCGCATTCCAAGTCTTGTCGTCGAGGTTCCCGTTTTCGGGACTAGCGAGAAGCGGGATACCGTGTGCAGTGACCATGCCGAAGATGACTTGTTTCAAGTCAGGTCTGTGATCTTTGGAATACCCTCTGGTAATCTCTAGACGACTGCCTTCCTCATCATCCGGAGCACTCCGGTGCTGTCGATAATGACCGTAGAACGACATGGACGTGGTATCTCCATGCAGGCGGTCCAAGGGCACAGAGGCAAAGTCCAGTGCCGAGAATGAGGCCATACTCAGCACACCGTCAATCCCAGCCTCATGAATTGCGTCCAGGGCGCGGCCAAGAGCGTCGTCATTCAGAGCATCCGCCGTGACGTTCGGACCTACAAGTGATTGGACGTCGTATTCGTCATAGAACTCCTGTACTTTATATAAGGCCTTGCGGTCAGTCAGGATGTTGACCAATAGGGCTTTCGTCCGTTCACCCACCGAAACCCGACAGTCCTCAGGCGCAACCTCAACAAGTTCATCCACCTTGGATACCCAACCGAGTCGGTCAATCATCCAGGACCAGATGGGCCCCGAACCAAGCTTCTTAGCTGTAAATTTAAGATCATCGAGCAACTGGAAATCCTCCTCGGGATAAAAAACCCAAAAAGGTTATTTCGACCCGAACGGCCAACTCACCTGCAATAATTCACTTAGAACCTTAGGTTACAGCGCGGAAGATAAGATATAGATTGCCAGACAGAACGATCCACACTGGTAACCCGGCGATCCTAGACAACGTATTGTCCGTAGACCCGTAGCTTTGCGTTCCAGCGTTTCCACTGGTTTGCCTTATAACAGTGATGACTTTCGGTCCTATTCGACAATTTCTTTCCGTCATTTTCCTGTAGCACATTTGTGACAAGCCCGCTCATCATACCTTCGGAAATCTTAAGGTTCACGATCTCTCCACGGTGCTATACTTTTTATACCAATATTCAGAAATCCACAAACAGACAGAGCGTGTGCGTACGGGTATGAATCGACGACGCACGTCTGCCAAGAAAGGGTGATCAGTCCTGTGGAAACCGTGAAGGCAACGGTAAGGCAAATTGTCCATACATACGGAACGAACAATCCTTTTCGTTTAAGTCAAGACCTTGGCCTATACCTCCTGCCCAGTCGGACCCCTCCGGGCCTATGGGGCGCTTTCATCAGCCATGATGGCCGCGCCTTCCTCAGCTACGACGTGAATACCACCGAAGACCAGCAATGCCTATATGTCGCGCATGGTCTCGCCCATTTTCTGCTCCATCGAGAACACTGTTCACTGTTCCTTGAATTGGACGAACCCGGCCCTTCCGTTTGGGAATCGGAGGCCCGGGCATTTGCACATGATTTACTCTTCGACGTCGGTCACCAATCGATGCCGCCATCCACCACCGTGGCACATTGAGTCAATCATTTCCCGAGACGCATTCCCTTGAAAGATCCACGGGGCAATCCGTACCCGCCAGAATCATGTCTGCCACAAACCGAGCAAACCGTCGTAGTTCTGCCTCACATGTCTCCGTGCACTGCGCCTGCCAGCGAAACAATAGTGCATAATCATCCGTAGAGAGTCGCGATTTCAACGCTTCCGTCAGAGGATCCTCGGGTGCCTCCGCCCCACCCGGTTCCCTTCGTCCATCCTCTTCATAGAAGTCATCAATGAGTTTCTCAGCCAATAGCCGACTTGCCAGTTCACACATGGACTTCGCCTCCTTCTTACGTTTGTCCAAGGTTACCTCTCGTCGCCAGCGTCAGCAACTGAAATGTGAGACTGTTTCGGCACCCCGACGGCACCCCGTGGCCCCATGCCCCGATGTACCCTACAGGTACACGAATCCGTCTTCTCAAGAGCCGCAATTCACATGAATGCAGGGAAAGAAGGTGATACACCGCTCTCACCCTTCCAAATATCTCGCCTATCTGTTTTATCCACACCCACCGTCTCTCTTGTACCCTCTGTCTCCATCCTGGCACTGGTTTGAAACGTTTCCCTTTCGTTCCAGAAGAAAATATCTGACGCACAGGCAGCGATCCGACCGCTGTCTTTTTGTCGTGGAGGTGTTTCCATGCTCAAAAGTCCGATCAAGTGGCAGGGCGGCAAAGCCCGACTGCGCAGGGTCATTCTCCCCCTCATTCCCGAGCACACCTGTTACGTAGAACCGTTTTTCGGTGCAGGATGGGTATTTTTCGCCAAGCCGAAGTCCAAAGCGGAAGTGATCGCGGATGTGAACGCGGAACTTGTCAACTTTTATGAAGTGGTGAAGAACGACCTGGAGCGATTCTTGCACCAATTTGATTGGACGCTCTATTCCCGTGAAGAGTTTGTTCGGATCATGGACCGACGCGCTACCGAACGCGACCCACTCTTGCGTGCCTACGACTTTTACTACCGGGTACAGTCGCATTTTGGCGGGAAGTACAACGACTCATATGACTGGGGCTATGGGAAAACGAAGCCGGCGTTTGACTTCTCTGCCATCCGCCCGCGAATTGAAGCCGCCCACAAACGGCTTTGCGGTGTGTACATCGAAAACCGCCCCTTCGACGACGTCATCCCCCGTTATGATGGAGCAGAAACGTTCTTTTACTGCGATCCGCCGTATTACAATCTCACCGGCTATCACCAACATCCGTTTACGCGTGAAGACCATCTAAAACTGAGGGATATTCTCGCCGGTATACAAGGAAAGTGGCTACTCAGCATCAATGACCATCCAGAGGTTCGGGACTGGTACGCCGACTTTCAGATTGAACCCATTGACGTCCAGTACACCATCAGCCGCCAAAAAACAGGCAAGAAATCCGGCGAGCTCCTCATTCGCAATTACACCTTGGACAACGGGGTGCACGCGAAATGAAGCACACCTCTTCACGTCGAAGTGCTCGTGATTCGCTCACCTACTTTCGTGTCGCACTTCCGGCAACCTACTCCCTTACACCCACGCAAGCTCACACGTTTGTACAGTCTCTGGCCACCATCCTTTGGCAGCGTCAAAGGTGGCGGCGTCGGCGTGCACTGCCTACCCGTTTCCTGGCCGTCAAAGAAGCATACCAGACGAATATCCGACTCTACTTCGGTGTCGCAGTGGATCGCGACCTCGCCTTTCGGTCTGCCTTTGACGGTTCTTATCCGAATGTCCACCTGATCCCAGAACCGAAAGCCCCGACCGAGGGTTTGTCATCGACGCAACCGACGATCGCGCTCACTCTCAAAAAAGGCGGGCACAGCCTACAGCCGTGGTTACCACTCGCCACGGAACTGGTCGGCCAAACCAATGATCCACTCGGTCGAGTCCTCAGTGTCATTGGCGCAGATCACACCAGTCGCTGGATCTTCGAGGTGTGGATGAAACCCCTTCGAGATAATCATTTTCGTCGTGCCATCCAGCAAAACGCGCGTGTATCTGGCGAGTGGAGTAGCTCGGGGTATTTCTCCCTGGCAGAAATCATCGCAGGGGTTTTCGGTCAACATGCACCGAAAAAGGGGCCGGCACCCGTTCAAAGTGAACATGAACATGCCCAAAAACAACAGATCCGGTCTCGGATTTCTCCCGACCAGCGTCCGTTTGAGGTATCCGTCCGCGTATTCGCCGACGGGTCGACGGAAGCCAGAGGTCACCTCCCGGCGCTCCTTGCGGCCATGGAGCAATTGCGCACGCAGGGGTGGGTGGTGCCAAGCCGGATTACAAAACGCAGGCTCACGAAAGCCCTTGAGCGCGGCACGCCAACCCACCCCATGTGGTGGACATCCGGAGAACTAGCATCCCTCGTCCATCTTCCGGACAGCCACCAGCCGTGTTTTCAGCATGTGTCCACCGCGACGGGATTGATTCTTCCACCGCCAAAGTCTCGGTCACGAGAGGGCATTCGACTCGGATGGTCCAACTTCCCCGGCCCTGAGGATGAGGAGATACGCATATCGCGGAATCAAGCGGCCAAACACACGTTTCTGGCGGGTGCAACCGGATCCGGTAAAACCACGGCACTACTGCAGGTCATGCTGGACCTGATTGAACGGATGCAAAAACACCCTGACGTCGCGCCTGGTTTCACGTTCTTTGACCCTCATGGCGGTGCGGTTGAACGGTTACTCTCTCACATTCCACCCAGTCTTCATGAGAAAGTGCACGTCATCCCCCTTGGCCCCACGGACTATCCGCGTGGACTCAATTTATTCCGGATGGATCACCAGACGGATGCCGAGGCGATTACGGGGGAATTCATCAACACGCTGCAAGAACTGTGGCCGGGGTCGCGGCCCCGTTCAGAGCACTATCTGCGTAACAATGTCCTGTCGCTGCTCCAAAACCCACCACAGACCGTACTTGGCATTGCGCACCTCTTTGCGAACGAAGCGTTTCGCAGCAAGCTGCTACCAAAGCTGCCACCGCACCTTCGGCAGTTCTGGACAGGCGAGTTTGCTGAAATCCGGAACATTGCGGATCACCTTGGCCCCATCTGGAACAAGCTTGGTGCCCTGACCACGTACCCTTCTCTGCGTCGCGTACTCGGCCAGGCGAAGAGTGCCATCGACACACGCACCGTGATGGACGAAGGTCACATCGTATTGATTGACGGATCCGGTTGCACAGCGGATGCCATCAAAATCATCGCGGGACTATACCTCATCGATTTGCATTTCACCTGCAAACGTCGACCGGAGCACCGCTCCCGGCTCCATGTGTTTTTCGGCGATGAATCTCATTTGTACGCGGTCAATGTCCTGCAAAAGATCCTCGCCGAGGATCGGAAGTTCGGCCTCTCCCTGTTTCTCGCGACGCAATACCTGGACCAACTGCCTGACCCGGTGCTTGCTGGCATTCTCGGTAACGTCGGTACGCTCATCATGTTACAGCTCGGCGGACCGGATGCCGACCGGTTGACACGATGGTTGAAGCCGGATGTCTCCTCTCGCGAGTTGATGACTCTACCCGAACTGAATGCCCTCGTCCGGACCAAGCTCGATGGCGGCGTCACGGAACTCTTCACGATGCAAAACCCACTCGTCAAGGGTGGCAATCCCGAGTGGGCCAAGCGTGTTCTCGAGCACTCTGACCGCGTAGACGGTCGACCTGCAAGCGACGTGGACAGGGAGATTGAAACCATGTACGGCGGCTCCCATACCGCATCCAAACCCGGACAAGTGAAATTTGGCGGGTCGCCATTCGAGGGATAGCCATGGCACGGTCGTCATCGAAAGCAATCAAACCCCGCACAGGGTTCCAAACAGGGTTACGCACACCGTTTCGGACAGGGTTCCAAACAGTTATTCAACGATCGGATCCCGCCAGGTCCCGCATACCATGCGACTTCACAGGATGCACGAAGCGGGACATTATTCCCAATCCGCCCCCCGAGTGAAAGGAGGAATCCTCTGATGCAAGTTCCCCGCCATATTGAAAGCGAGATCCTCATCTCCTTGTACCGGTATAGCATGATGACCTCTGGTCAACTGAGTCTGCTGTTGAACTATGAGATTGACACCCTCTACAAGGCTTTTCAAACCATGCGCTCCAAGGGATGGATCGAGTCTCTCTCCCTTGACTTCATCCGTCGCAATGCCAGGGGGTGGGTCCTGACCAAGGGTGGGGTGGAAGTCGCGTTCGGCCTTACGAAAGAGTACCGTGCCGGGCTCCTTCGAAAAACGGGAACCATGGCTGGCCAGATCCGACACCTCCATGGCGTCAATCGATTCTTCACGAACCTCATTCGCGAGAGTTCATCCCGGCCGATCCGGGAGGGACTCGTCGAATGGATCGGGATGCGCGATGGCGGAGATCGATACGCACAGGTAGATTCCAAAGGGAAATGGAACACGCCCTTGCGCCCAGATGGGATTGGTACCTACCAGTTCTCTGAAGGCGGGGATCTGGTATTCCACGTGGAGTATGACACGGGCAGCGAACACATTTGGGTTCTGCACCACAAGCTGTGGCAATACGCCGATATCCTGTCCAAATTCTGGGCCGATATCACTCTCGCCAATGTGCTCTTCATCACTCGGGAGGACAGCCGCTGTACACGTATCCATGA
Organism: Alicyclobacillus curvatus; assembly: GCA_017298655.1. GTDB lineage: Bacteria > Bacillota > Bacilli > Alicyclobacillales > Alicyclobacillaceae > Alicyclobacillus_B > Alicyclobacillus_B curvatus. Next base: position 527,134 of record CP071184.1, on the reverse strand, counting down.
ACTCTGGACAGACCTTTGTTCAGATGCTCTGAACGGTCAACCCGTCCCTGCCGTATGGACGGTGACCGAAAGAGCACTCGAACATCAAGGCGCCTTCGGACCCGTCTGGCGGAGCAGCGACGGCAGACACGTCACGTGGCGTGACATGCCTCGATTGCAAGGTAGCCACGAAGGGGCGATCCCGCTTGGTAAACAGGTCCGTGAGCAACCCTTTCCAAACCGCGCGAAACGAGGCTGGAGCCGATGAACCATGCGCGTAGTGTACTCGTCCGTGTTCTCCTCTGGTACATGTTAATCGTGTCGTCCGCCGGGTCCATCCATCTTCTGACGAGCCCACCCGAGCCCAAACCCAAGAGTCCGAGCCTTCGTGAATCGACCGTACTGCAGGACCAGGCAGTATCCGGATTCGCAACCGCCTTCGCCCGCGCATGGCTCACCTGGCCCGACGCAGAAACACCCGCAGCATGGCAATCCCAACTGCAACCCTTTGTTCCCACGTCCCTTCTGAACAGCAACTTTCCACAACCGGTGGCACAGGGAAAGACGTCTCAACAGGTCGAAGCTGTATTTCCGATTCAGGTATCCCGGCAAGGCGCAAATCAGTTTCTTGTCAGCGTCTATGCCAAAACGAATATGCACCCGTTCATCGACCTGAATGTCCCCGTCGAGCTGGATGCCTCCGGTCATCCCTTCATCGTGAATCCTCCGATGATGAAGCCGGTACCTGACGCACAGGGTAGCGCACCGCTACAGACTGCATCGCCCGTACCGACTGCCATCACAGCGGCACTTCGACCGACCGTGGTGTCGTTTCTAGAGGCGTACCTCTCGGGGCACAGTCCCTCAGACCTGTCCAATTTCTTGGCACCCGGATTTTCACTCCAGCCTTTAAGTGGCTTGTTCACGTGGCAATCGCTTACGGACCTGCAGGTACTGGGTAAGGGACCGTACACGGTGATTGCCACGGCGGATGTCGTGGATCCGATCGCGAAACGGGAACTGTCACAAATCTATGTCCTCGTCATGGTCCGAAGCGATGGCAAGTGGTTTGTCTCCTCCTTGCAACCGTAAACACCCTTCTCACATTGGATCGCATAAATAACCCAGCTTTTTGCACGACTGGTTAGGCCTTGAGGACAAGGAGGTGAGCTTCGTGGACTTTATCAACACGGGCATCAATTGGGCGGAACATGTGCTTCAGGCACTCTTCCTGTTGATCGCAGTCTACCGTGGTGTCAAGTTGTACGCCAGAGGTGAACACAACCATCTCTGGTCGCACATCATCCTCTCGTGCATTTTGGCCGTCTTCGTGTTCTTCCCGAAAATCGCAGAATTCCTTGCAACCTACTTGTTGCAAAAGCTCGGTATCAATGTCGGCGGTTGATTGCAGGGCGCCGAAAAGGAGGTGGTTACGATGCAAAAGTCCACGGAGACGCGTTACGCGGCCTATCGGTCGCTCTTTCGCGTCAAAACTGTCCTATATCAAATTGGAGACATCCGGCTCTGGATGCCAATTGACCGAGATCTCATCTTACTATGGGTGCAGACCTTTATCCTGTTCTTGGTGTTCTACTATATGATCCCGGTTTTGGCCTGGGTCTCTCCGTTCGGTCCCGCGCTCACACTCAGCGTTGGTCCGGCAGGACTCGCCTATCTCCTGCACAAGCTGGACCCGGCGGGTAAGTCGACGTCTATGTATCTCAGGGACATCCTTCGACACCTCGTAAGTAAGAAGTACGTACGCCGCTTCGAGCGCATTTCTCCACCGCGTCCGAAACGCACGGTTCACTGGGTGACCCGAGGCAGACGGGTTCACAGGGTCGATGTGGACAACGGCATGTGTATCAAGTTCTTCCTGGCAGAGTCCCTCCAGGGTACACTAGAGCCTCGGTCCGTCCTTCGGGTGTATCCACCTTCAAAAATCCGTTGGCACGCGCCTACCCATCGGTTTTCCCTCACCCCTCTGCCCCCACATCGAGAGCGAAAAGCAGAAGACATACGTGCGACGCGCCGAGGACGCGCTTGGTCCTGGACGGTGACGGCCCCGGCGGATATCACCGTCCAGGCTACAAGCGCGAAAGCGCGTCTGCACCAAAGGCGGGGTGTCGGATGAAGTGCCCCGTTCTCTACTACGAGCAAAATGTCCTCTTCGATACGCGGCTCCAGACTTGGGCCGCGTATCGCATTCCACAGCAGCCGTATGCCTTTCAGTCCAGTGACAAAAAGCGAGCCATTGCGGACAGCCTGCGCGAGTTTCTGCACACCTATCGCGGAGCGTGCCATCTCCTTTCCCTGACGGACGAAATCCGCCCGACGGGATTTTTCAAGTCCGGCACCGAACATGGAACCGAATTTGAACGATATCGCGAAGCGGTCATTCACAAAGTAGCCGATATACACCCTTGGAGACGGTCGTTGTTCCTTCTCGTCAAATTACCTCGTTCCCGGTTTACGCCGCCCGACCTTCACCTCACATCCCCGGCGCAAACGCTCTCGTCCCTTCGCGACTGGGTGATGGGGTTCGGACGCGTGCTAGAGCAACAATTTCTCGCAGGACCGTCTGGTGAGGTCGACCGCAGGGTCTTGGAGGAGGCACTCGGTGCCGAAGTCCTCGTGGCACAGTCCGTCCGCGCGGCACTGAATGGAGAGCGTATGCAAAGTTCCGACGTGGAATGGCTGCTTCGTCATTCGTTTCATCGTGGCCTGCCTCATCCGCCCCAATTGGGGCTTGAACCGAGTTATCAAATCGCGATACGCGGAGAGCGGGTGATGATCCGTCCCCGGACCTCACTCCCCATCCTCATCTCCGGGGACAGTGTGGTCGAAGAACGAATGAAAACCCTCGTCGTCCGTCATCACGACGAGGACGAGCATGCCAGTTGGCAGACCTTCTACTTTCTTGTGGACGTCCCTGAAGAGGTGTCCGACGTGGGACAGGAATGGTTATACCGGTTGGATGACCTACACGACCCGGTGGAATACAGCATCCACTTGGATGTCGAAGCGCCGCATACCGCCGCTGCCGGGCTGGAACGAAGCCGCAAGGCACTGAAAGACCAACAGCGGGAATACGTCGAGGGAACGGGCGACCTGCCGCTGAGCCTGGAGTGGGCAGGCGATCGGGGCCGGATGCTGGAACACAAGCTCCAACGCGGCATGCCACTCATCCACGCGACCCTCACCTTTGCCGTCTTCGCCCCAACGCGTACAGAACTGGAAGCCCGTGCGACGCAGTTCGCCCAGCTTTGCAGCAGCCAACACCTACGCATTGTCCGCTCACCCGGTGACCAAGCGCGTGGGTTCATGGACTTTTTCCCAGGGACCGACATCCTGAAGAAACCATGGGACATCCCGATGGATCCCGGATACCTAGCGGCAGGGGTTCCCCATGGCAGCCGAGATGCCGGGGACCCAACCGGGGACTACATTGGCCGCACAACGCAAGGAACACCGGTCCTCTTGGATTTAGCGAGACCCATGTCCAGTGAAATGAATCGAAGTGGCGCGGTCGGCATCGTCGGCACCCTGGGTGGTGGAAAATCCGTTCTCAAAAAGCTCCTGTTCTACCTCGCCTACAACCGAGGTGGCACGATCTTCAGCATTGACCCAAAGGATGAGGATAAATGCTTCCATCAAATTCCGGAGATCGCGAAAGACCTCACCGTCCTTGACTTCTCTGCCGGGTCCCGGACGCGCATCAATCCCTTCCGGCTTGCCCAAAGTGAAGAGCGCGCTCAGGCCGTCGCACTCGATTACCTCAGTCTCCTGCTCGACAGCGGACGAAGTGACGAACGTGCGGATGTCATCATGGAAGCGGTTGAAAAGGTGTTTGCGAACGGCCCCCGTGACTTGGCGCGCTTCATGCGTGAGATGCAAAACCTCGCCCAATCCGGCGGTCACGAGGCGCTGCGTGTCGAAGCTCGACGTTGCCAGACGCGACTTCAGGGCTACATGAAAAGCCCCTATGGACGACTCGTGTTCGCACGGGACGAAGGTCAGAGTTCCCTCCCCAGCACCCGGTTTGTCGTTGCGAGTCTTGCAAGTCTTCCTCTCCCCAAACGCGTACCGGGAGAAAGCATCAGCCTCACGCCCAATGAACGGTTCGGAGTCGGCATGATGTACCTCATGGCTGCGCTGGGTCGGGAGCGCTTGTTTCACACCGATCCTGGAAAGCTGAAGTTGTTCGGGATCGACGAGGCCTGGCTGCTTCGTTCATTCCCCGAAGGACGACAACTCATCGATGAGACGGTTCGGATGGGCCGCTCCTACGGCGTCGTTCCGATCCTGGTAACGCAAAACCCTGGCGACATTGCGGAGGAAGAGTTGCGAAATAACCTCGGGGCCATCTTCTGCTTCCGAACCGAGGACCCCCGAGCGAGCCGCGACAATGCGATTCTGCTCGGTCTCGACCCGGACGAAGCCAGCCTGTGGCAGGAGTTTCGGAGCCTGCGCTCCGGGGACTGTTTTATGAAGGACATCGAAGGCCGCGTCGGGCGTATTCATATCGACCCGACCCCCGATGACCTCTTGGACGTATTTAATACCTCCGTCGATGGGAGGTCCTCTTCATGAAACGAAAGTGGCGGTTTTGGATGGTCACGATAGCCCTCGTTGGGTGTACCATGGTGGCGTTCTTTCTCACTAGCGCAAAGCCCGTCTTTGCCGCGACAACTCCATCGTCAACGATGATGAATCAAATTTTGCCGACTGAGAACCAAATCGGCATGTCCGTCCCGACCACGCCAACCTACCGCATTTATCCACCCGACCACTATGCGTTCGACCTTGGCTACGGCCTTGTCACGTGGGAATGGGGTGGACTGAAACCGAGTCTCAACGACCCGATCCCCTACCTTGGGAACGCGATCGCGAGTTGGATCTTCATCGGAGCCGGCTTCATCACCCGTTTTGGCATTTTCCTCTCAGAACTCGGGTTTCACACGAAACTCGTGAACGATCAGTTGGCTGCCATTACACCGCTACTCATTGGTCTTCGCCATAGCCTATTCGGCCGTTTCCTCCCGTTCAGTCTCATTGCGCTAGCAGCGTGGGCCGTGAAAAAAGCGATGGTCGACAACCAGACTGCCAAGGTGTGGTCAGGAATTCTGGCAAGTGTCCTAGTACTCGCAGGTGGTTTCTTTTTCATGACGAACAGCGGCACGGATATTCGATTTCTATCGAACACCATGGATCAACTCTCGCAGTTGACGATGGGCGCACTGGCACAACCCTTTCAACAAATCGAAGGCACGTCCGTTCTCTCCGCGAATCAAGTGGCGGACACAGAGCTTGTGGTCACCGGGAATCAGGTGTGGGATTTACTCGTGACACGTCCATGGGTCATCGGCGAGTTTGACCGGACAGAACAACAACCCATTAGCGTTACACAAGCCGAAGCGACCGCGATTGCAAAGGCCGCTGCCTCAGACCATGTGTCCCTGCCTGTCTATCCGGGAGAAAACTGGATGACCCTCATGCGCTCATACCCCGAGGGATCGCAACAGCGAAACATCCTCGCCACGACGCTTGGGAATCCGTCGATCAACCACGGTGGACACTCGGATATGCCAGACGTGCTTGGTGCGAGCAGTGTCGTACCGAGAATGGTGATCGCGATGTTTTCCTTGGTCGCATCCGTGATGTTTCTGGTGTTTGGCGCAGTCATTGCGGGGATGCTGGTGGCCGCTCAAGAAATCGCCCTCGCGCTCATACTGGTCTCCCCACTCGTGTTCCTCGTCGGTCTGCTCCCAGGACGTGGATTCGCATTCGTACGCGCCTGGCTCGGTTGGCTCATCGGCGCACTCGGGACAAAAGTGGTGTATGGATTCTATTTCGGCATCACATTACTGCTGGCGGACGTGTTAACCCGGACAACCGGGTTACTCCTCCTCCAGCAGATGTTGCTATCCCTGCTCTTCTTTCTCGCATTCCTGTTTCGCAAGCGGATCCTCGGCGCCGTTCTCAGCAAGATTGGCGCACCCACACCGCACGAGATGATGCACACGTCCGTTACCTATGTACGCGAACATTGGCGAGAAAACACCAGGTCGTTCAACCGCTCCACCGGATTTGCGAAGAACATTTATCGTCGTTTTCGTCCCAAGGGACGAGGCGACGATGGCGGTGACGAGTCGTGAAACGCCCTGCGCGAAAGCTCATCCTGTGGGTCATGGGTCTCCTTGGCGTGTGGGGTATTGTAATTGTCCTACTCCTGTTTCTCCTGCTCCTTATAACCCTTGGGGTTATCATTTCATCCAGGGACAATCCCCTTCCGTTCTCCTCAGGAACGGCTGTCGAGCCCATTCCGCCAGAGCTCGTTCCGATCTACCACGCGGCGGGTGCCAAGTATCACGTCCCGTGGGCCATCCTGGCGGGGATCAACCGCGTGGAAACCAACTTTGGCAGGGATTTATCCGTATCCTCCGCAGGGGCGATTGGTTGGATGCAATTCGAGCCAGCGACGTGGGCCGCATATGGGGTTGACGCAGACGGCGATGGTCAGGTTGACCCGTATGATCCGATCGACGCTATCTTCTCTGCCGCGAACTACCTGTCCGCAAACGACGCCCGGAAAAACCCGTATCAGGCCGTCTTTCAATATAATCACTCCAGTGACTATGTACGCGAGGTTCTTCAGTTGGCAGAGACGTATCAAGCGTGGAATCCTCTCAGTTCCAATTGGGTGTGGCCGGTACCAAGTCACAACTGGGTCGCCGTAGCGACGGGCAACGGGCACGAGCCACTGAGTATCCGGATTCACGCTTCTGCGGGCATGGACGTGGTTGCCGTTCACCAGGGGACCGTGACCAGCGTCACAGGGACTCGCGTGACCATCCACATGGGAACCGGGCTCAGTGTCACAGAACAAGGACTCCACCCGGTGGTGTCGACTGGAACACCCGTGAAAGCCGGTCAGATCCTTGGGCAAGCCGGGACAAGCGGCATCGTTGTGAGCTTGACAGAAGGAAATACCCCTCTCCCGGTCACGTGGTTTTTGCCGCCGTCACCTGAGAAATTAGCTCCGACACTGTCCCTCAACCTGGCGTCGACCGCCACGACTACCGCATCTCCCACGATACCTCCTCCTGGCTAAGAACCACTCAAACCTGTACTTGCAGACAGCCCACAAAAGAGTTAGTTTGAACAACCACCGAAAGGAAGTGATCCACATGCCCAACCAGGCTCTAGAGGATGAAGTTCGGCGTGTACGAAAGGAAGGCCAGCTTCATGTGAGTACCAAAACTGAAGCCCTTGAAATTGTCGAGTATGCCAAGAAAACGTATGGCTATCTGTTCTCCATCACCCGCACTAGCCTCGGATACCTCGTGGTCGACGAGGACTGATACATTTCGCCCGTTCATGCCCTGCTGAGGTGAACCGATTCGAACACGGATACACGTTCATCTACCGAACGAAAGGAGGCCCCGTATGGATAAAATCCGCGTGCCAAAGGCAGTGTTTGAGGGTCTTGAAGCCATCCGCCGGTCTGGTGCGACAAACATGTTTGATTACCGGGCCGTCGTGGAACTGGCGAGTATACTCAACAACCGAGACACACTTCTGTGGCTCATTGACCACAAACACGAATATTTACAAGGCGTCCTTTACGGCATTGAACCGGAAGATTAAAACGCATCTGTTCTGCCCCAAAGAGCGCTGACTACACTGGGTACACCCATTTTAGGCGTTGATGGAGAAGCGCGCCGAGTAAAGCTGTCACTTGCCGAGGAGGGATTTAATTGCAATACGAATTTACGACGAAACCAAGTCCATTCGGTGGAACGTGGTACGAAGGCGTTGTAGACGGATACTACGTGCACGCTCGGGTGTTCGACGAGTCGTCTAAGTTTGGCATCAACGACGGTAGAATCTCCGCCTTGATGATCGTTCCCCGCAAAGGTGACGGTATTCTACATGCCCTTGTTAACTATGACCGGGGTTGGGATGGCGGGTTGCCGAGCGCAAAGTATCGTCCGGTCGTCGAACATGTCTACGTCTGCTTTCACGACCACGACATGGATTGGACATATGAAGAACGTAAATACAGGGAGACCACGGAATTTTGAACCTCGTCCCTGATGAACCCCATAATACCTCTTTCGACGGATAAGCCAGCGCAGAGAAGGCTCTATGCACCCAACAACGCCAGTTTTGCGTGAAGTCTAACGGTTTCCATGCATGAATCCCCCTCCATCTTCTGCCGTTGACTGCCAACGTAGGCAGAGCTAAGTTGGACATCCAACGGGGGCTCCATGACCACACAAAAACAAGGACATGTGACGGAGCCCCTTAAGCCAAACATCATACTCGCCGCTGTAAACTCCAACAACATCGAGGTGATCCAGGTGGAGCAGAAAAAGATTTACGAAGTCGCCATGTATTTGCGCAAGAGCCGCGACGACACAGATGGAGAAGAGGACGTTCTGCTCAAACATGAAACCGCCCTCACCGACCTCGTCCGCAAGAACAACTGGCGCTATGTCATCTATCGCGAGATCGGCAGTTCCGACAGCATCGACTATCGCCCGGAATTCAAACGTCTTCTCAAAGACGTAGAAAACGACTTTTACGACGCAGTGGTGGTCATGGACTACGACCGGTTGAGCCGTGGCGACAAAGAAGACCGCGCCCGTGTCGAGAAAATCCTCAAACTCTCCAACACATTGGTCGTGACGCCGAGTCGCGTGTATGACCTCAACGACGAAGACCAGGAACTCATCACCGATATTGAAGGCGTCTTTGCCCGATACGAGTATCGAATGATCAAAAAGCGGTTCCAACGCGGTAAGAAAATCGGTGCCCGCCTCGGTCATTGGACGAATGGCCCTGCCCCGTTCCCCTACGTCTACAATTCCGAAGCCAAATCCCTCGACATTGATCCCGACAAATTCGAGATTTATCAACTCATCAAGAAGCGTCTCCTCAGCGGTGCAACGTGCGCCTCAATCTGTTGGGAACTGAATCGTCTCGGCATCCCTTCGCCCAAGGGGAAGCTATGGCAGGAGAGTGTCGTTTACCGGTTGGCACTTAACGAAGTACACCTCGGGCGAATCATATACGGTAAAACCAGCGGCGGCCTGCACAAGAACCGTAAGACGGCACCTTTTCGAATCAATTCAAGAGAAAATTGGGTCGTGGTCGAAAACGCGCATCCCGCCGTAAAGACACTCGAAGAACACGCAAAAATCGTTAAGTTCTTGGAGCAGCGTCGCATCCAGGCAAAACGAACTCGACATGGAACTTACCCGTATTCCGGGCTCGTGTTCTGTGGAAAATGCGGGTCTGCATTACAATTTCAGCCCAAGGAGAACGGCCGAGTCCTCGTGAAAAAGTGTCAGAAAATCGACCCTTACGGAAATCGCTGCGGGAATCCTGGATGCGACGTGGAGCATGTTAATCGATCTGTCTTGGAGAGCTTGCGGGAATACGAAGAAGAAATCCGTTCACGACCGATTCAGGAAACGGATTCGAATGATGTCACCCCGCAAATGATGTTGCGGCTACGAGAGACCGAACTGGATAACTTACATGAAGGCATCTCCAGGCTGAAAGACCTCTATGTGTCCGGAGATTTGACCAAGCAGGAATACCGTTCGCGACTGGATCGCCAAAGGGACCTGATCACAAAGAAGGAGAACGAAATTCAGCAATTGAAAGAAACCCTGCAGATTGGAGGACCCGTATCCGACGGGGACAGACTACAACGCATTGAAAACCTAAACAATGTGTGGAAACAACTCGACGCACAACCAGGTGAAAAGAATCGCTTGCTCAAGCAGATCACTGAACGGATTGAGTATACACGGGATGGATATGGAATCAACATACGAATTAAATTCCGATGATATAGCGGCTTAAGGTCATCCCGGTCCCAATCAACCTGATGTCCATCAGTTATTCGATACATCATGGAAATCGATTCTTGATGTCGGGTATAATTGACTGAAAGTGTAACGAGCGACACCAACTCGCGAACTGCTCAGCGATGACAGCACGGTTACAACCCGTTTTCTTATTGAATAGTTTGATTTCAAACTGCAGTCCTGAAGGATGTGATTCCACAGTGCTTCGATACGTCATGACAGACCTATTCGAAAGTCCAGCGCAGGTTCTTGTCAATACCGTGAATACCGTCGGTGTTATGGGCAAAGGTATCGCGAAGGAATTTGCGTCCATATATCCCCAAATGTACAAGGAATACCGGGCACTTTGCGAAAAGCATATGTTTGATATCGGCCAGCTTTGGCTGTACAAGACAAGTCACAAATGGGTCCTCAATTTTCCGACCAAAAAACATTGGCGGTCGCCTTCAAAAATCGAATACATTGAAGCGGGCCTGAAGAAATTTGTGGACACGTACGCTCAGAAGGGGATCACGTCAATTTCCTTTCCCCTACTAGGGTGTGGGAATGGCGGACTGGATTTTGAATTGCAGGTTCAACCTGTCATGGAGAAATACCTAAAACCCCTCCCCATCGATGTTTTTATTCATCTGTCACAAAAGTTCAATAATCGTGAGGCCGAACATCTAAAACCAGAAGAAATGAAACAATGGCTTCAATCTTATCCATCTGCTTTGAGTTTCAGTGAGTTTTGGGATGACGTTGTGGCTCTCGTTCAGAATGACAAGGAAATTGTATTCAATGGTGGTCGATACCTAGTCACCCTGAATCAGGGGGATGATCTTGGTCTTCAGTTTCAATGCAAGGAAACCGAATTCATCGTTTCAGAGGACCAATTAATGGAGTTTTGGGCTCATCTTCGTAGTCTCGGTTTTACGCGACAGCAGGAACTTCCTGCAGGGCTCCATGTGGTGTCTGGACCTTTGTTCAGTTTGCTCCAGCACCTGTCTTATATCGAACCAGTCAGCATCGGTTCTAATTTTCAAACACCAAATGACCTCCGGGCCGGTATACGAATTGTTCCGTACCGGATTGCACCGACTCAACCGATTGAGGAGCAAGTGATCCAGTGAGCAGAAAACAAAATTGGCAGGTGTTCGCGAAGACATTAACCGAAGTAGGGGCATCACTAGGTCCAAACCAATGGTGGGCGAGGTACCTATTTCATTTTACGGATGTCAAGAATGCAGCGCAGATACTGTCCAGTGGTTCGCTCCTGTCCCGGAACGCGGCAATTGATGAAGGCACCATGCTCAATGATAACGCTAGCCCAGAAGTGATTGCGCAAACAGCCGATCGATGGAAGGATTATGTCCGCTTCTACTTTCGGCCTAAAACACCGACGCAATATCGAAATGAAGGATTTTTACCCCCTGAACAAAGGTATCTACACGCCCATTGCCCAGTACCCGTTTTCTTCTTATTTGATGCGGTCTCGTTGTTATCTCTACCAGAATCAGAGTTCTCAGATATGACGCTGGCTTCTCCCTACGCTATGACCTTTACTGATGCTGAAGACTTTACACGACTTCAGTTCGATTACGTTTACCATGAAGGACGATATGATAAGAACGGCCCAAATATCGCCAACTATCGACAAGCTGAGGTCGTGATACCTACCGAGTGCTCGTTAGAACATCTCAAACGCATTGTGTGTCGAAGCGCCGCCGAAAAGCAAACCTTGTTGGAACTTCTCGACACTGCCACATTCTTCGAGTGGATAGACAGGATCGCAGTGGATAACCGTCTCTACTACGCAAATGGAACATACGTAGAGCGAGCCAATCTAAGCCAAGATACAATATCCTTTACCTTTCACACGGGGCAGAATCCAGTATTTGATGTAAGCCTAGAGATTGTCGATCCAGCCGGAAACAGTTACGGTCGGCTCGTGAAACAGCAGTATCGACTTGGTCCAACTTGGAGGGTGAATCTCACGCGATTACAGAACTTGGGGAGTTATCAGGCAGAACTGCGACTCGACGGCGACCTCGCTTTTAAGGGCGAGTACTTGAATGAGGAAATGCCATTTTAAAAACTGATTTCAAAAAACGCTTGGTATTCGTTTTCAAGTGTGCTTTTCGTGCCACATAATCTTCCCTCGCGTCAAGAAGAAGTGACTTCGACACCCAACTTGTCGCCAAACTGACGGCGTTAGTGAAACCGACCCATCACAATGCTGAAGAAATGCCCACCGTGGCCTTCCCTCCTTATGTAGACTCATTTGCAAAGGAGCTCCACAGTCGCACGGACACAGCATTGCCGCTGACCACAAATGTTCTCCCTCTCCCAGTATATAATACAGCGTGTGCTGATTAAGGACCTCAGGCAATTCCCCTAGAAACGTCGCTTTATAACCCTTCTCCCTCGTATGGTCCCCCAAAAAGACCTTTAATCCAAGCAAAAAGTCGACGTACAACCCTGCGGAACATAAACATTATCTCCTTTCGCTGACCGGAGGCATATTCAGTAATGGCACCACATCACCGCTACCGACATGCTTTGAAAGAATTCCGCATGGTTCCCCTTCTTCATCCTGTATAAGACGCGCTTGAGTTAAACTAATGCCGAGTGAGCCGATATCCCCGTTAGGATCATCTCTAAAACTAATGTAACCGAGCTAATAACTCATTAACTGCCAGGCTCGCGATGAGAGTGTTTACACTTATTACTGCTGGCCGATCCTCTTGTACCCCTTTAATGTACTTTTCTCTAACTTGACTCTCGTATAACTCTGGGTTCGCCCCAGTTGCTTTCAGCTGGTCAATGGTATACACGCCTCTGCTGAACACGCTTGATCCATCAGGTTGTAGATAATGGACAGTCCCACAGACTTGATCTACACTACCCACTCCGTCTGCATCGGCGAACTCCTAAGTCGAAATACTGGATTGAATAAAACTCAGCAGATGACGACCGTCTATAGAATCCATACAACCAAATATGACGTCGCACTGTGCAAGCTGACGACCGACATCAGGATGATAAAGATCCTTTGGAATTGAACCGCCCTTCGTATGGATACCCGATCGGTTTAATTGCCCGCTCCATCATGTGCACTTTGAACTCGCCACTTCGGGCATTGTTCATTGTGGAGTTGTATATTCGTCCAACATTTTTAATTTCAATTTTATCTCCGTCGACCAAAACAAGATGACCGACTCCAAGACGATAGAGCATTTCTGTAACGGGACTCCCAATGCCGAAGACACCGACCACCCCACAGGACAAACAGTTTCGTAGATTTGCGGTACCCTGTCCAAACGCTTGAACAGTCCTTAGTTGAAATTCTTCACGATGTTTCTATGTCGACATGCTGCCTCCAAAACTTAATATCTGGCCCAGCGACCAATACCGACTCGACAGGCTCGAAATTGCCCATAAAGTATACTGTGCGAGCTTTGATCTCGCCATCCGGAAGCATCACGATACTAATTCCGGGGACCTCTGTATCCAACCAACCTACAACACCAAGAAAAAACTCTCTGTCGGCCTTATCATCACACTTGGCAAAATGTTCCAAACGGTTCGGGTGACTATGTATCTTCAGAACACAAAAAGCTCCTGGTCTGTTCGATGGAAGAAAATGAACTACGCTATGCGTTTTCCAAGTAACCCGTTCCGGTGTGCGGACCCAGCATTTAGAGGACCGAAAAATGGCTTAATTGTAAGTTATGAGAGACTCTCTGGGTGTTACCTACGTGAGAGTGCTTTCCTTGACCTGATCCGCTCTGGTTATATCGATGGTTATTCCGTAACGACAAAGCATCTGAAAACGTTGATTGAGGCAGTTCTGAAAAGTAACAGGGCAGTCGTAGCTGCAATTCAAAGTGCAGTAAAATTAGAGTAAGGGGTTTTAGGGTCGAATGATGAGGCGAACTTGAAGTCCGTGAATGAAGGCATGTCACAAACTGCTTAAGCGAGCCAAAGGCAGGTACGTTCTAGGCAAGGTATCTAATGAATCGACATTCGATTGGGATTCCTTTCTTTAACTAACAGTGCAAAGTATGAATCGTTCCGGCTGTCCAGATACCGGCGAAGCCAGATTCTAGCCTTCGCTCCATCCTGTAATAAAGGAAAACTCAATCAGCGCGTGTTCCAACACACTCTCGCATGAATCCCGGAGCAATTCGAGTTCGTTAAGAGTCAGAGCTTTCGGAGCCCGCTTTCCTCGCTTCGGTTTTTTTAATCTAAGAGTTGGGCTACTATGAGGAATTCCGCTCCAACAAGCCATTTTGAACTGGCTTTGATGGCATCGACCTCGTGACCCAAACTAACCGGTTTCGAGTACATGTGGCGACTCATATGTTCCCACAATTAGTCATGACCTATGCAGTTGCTGTATAAATTATGAATTACAGAAAACACGTAAAAAGACTTGACAAATCCAGAATACCCCAATAATCGCCGAGAAGGTACTTGTTACCTACCTCATAGCGATTCGGGTGTTGTTCATGACGAACTTATGTAAACCAAAATTTAAAGAGTTGTCGTCTTTTAGTCAGGTTGGCGGAGCCATTGTGCTTCGTGCACTTTGGGACCGTTTTGACCTATCTCTCCTGCTGACTCAATCCGGCATTTTCAAGATTCGCGGTGTGGCAACCTGGGCTCTGGCTTTCCTCTATGTGGTTGGACTTATCAAGCGTTCTCCATCTGTCAACGCTGTGTCGTCGTTTTACAATCAGGACGGTCTATTGCAACAAATGTTTGGCATCCAGAAGATTTCGCAATCCGCACTTAGTCGATTTCTGACGGGGTTTTCTGGGTGGGATGTATTTAACAAAAAGCGTACTCAAAGGCTTCAGAGCGACACAGACACGGCTCTTACAGATGGAGACGTTCTTGCTTTGGACGATACCCACGCTCCTCATCCTTACGCAAAAGGAATTCCGTTTCTCTATCGGCTTTATGACAGTTCACGGAAGGTCTACATTTCGGCCATGAATATTGTCGCCTTGCACGCAGTTCGTCGCAACGGCATCGAATATCCCTGGTCTTATTCTATCTGGAAGAGACCTGAAACACAGACAGATAAAGAGGTAACGAAATTCGATTTGGCTTGGCAGATGCTTCAGGATGTCCGAAGGCAAGTGTCATGCCGATTGTGGGTCGTTATGGATCGCTGGTACCTCAGTAAACAGTTCCTACGCCAATGTGAGTCTGCGAATTTCGATTGGGTTACAAAGGCGAAGAGCAGTACCAAACTGTTCCGTCGACTCATAGAACCAGGCACTGGGCGTGAGCGATTCGTACCGATACAGCCCATAGATCTGATTCGTCAAGTGTATCCACACCTAAAGACGCAAACAAATGTGCACATCGCGTCCGTTTCCTGCCAGGATATCTACATGCAGATGCCGATAAAAAGAATTAATCGCAAAGGGCGTCTTGTTAAGAAGATGGAATACACACGGATCGCTGCGGTGGTTGGCTGGCGGGTCAAGGAGAAATCTCAGACTACGGAACAGTCTGAAATCGTCGGTCCTGAGGAATCCAAGGACGAGGCGGCCGCGGAGTACAAGGGTGCGTATCTGCTCATTAGCAATCGTCATGACGCAGCACAAGAAGTTCTTGGGGCATGGCTGCGACGTTGGAACATTGAAATCTTGTTTCGAACCGCAAAGCAGGAATTGGGTATGCTCAACTGCCATTCAGCCAACGAGAACCATATTCATGCACACCTGACGCTCTTATTCACGGCAGAAACGCTCATTCGGTATCTGCTCTGGGAACAACGAAAAACAGAGGGCAAAGAAGATTGCACCCACTGCCAAGTGATCCGCAATCTACTTTGCATCCGCTGCCACACACGTCGAGCCAGTCGAACAAACAAGAAAGACTCGATTACACTCGATCTTGACACAGTGGCAAAGGGTTTTGCACGGACTGGTTGATAGATTTTGGCCGCCTAATTTAGAATTGGGATGGTTTTGCCCTTTTCCAACCAACCACTTTTTGGGGACAACTGCATAGGTCATGAATTAGTCTAACGTGATCGCAACAATTTCCACGTCCCCAAGGTCCCTGATGAGCAACGTGTGTTGCACGCGGTACGCACGAATTATGTACGGTGAATATTCCTATTGCGTGCAGACCTCTAGAAAGCGCTGGGCGCACTCGACAAATGCATGGTGAAACCACCTCCTTGAAATCGACAACGATATTTAAGTAGTCAAACCGAACGAGCCACTCCTAAGCATGCGTAGATATATCATTCATCTCAAACGCGGGTTTACAACTCATACGAACACCATCCGTAGCGTAACAGCAACATACATGACCGCAGTTCCCCACAGGACAAACAGCCCAAGTGGCAGATGTAATCCGTTCCATATGTACTTTGAGTCTCTTCAATGTTCAATATACAAACGACCATGGTACAATGGATCCAAGTTAATAAGGCAAAAACTTGAATACCAATGGTGGAAATTCTATCTGGCAGACCTCTAAATGAACACATTTTAATTGTTTTTGAATGCGGCTTTGAAGAGGTGAAATGTTAGCAAATCAACCCAAATAGATTAGAAAGTCCTGAACCGACCATTTTACATGGCGGAAAAAGTCGATCTTGGATATTCACGCTCCATCAGTGTCTACTTCGACGATTCTATTTGATCCTGTTGGCGCTTGGATTTTAATGGAGATGAAGACATGTACCTTAGAGAATTTCGAATCAAGAACTTCAGAGCAATCAAGGAACAAAACCTTGAATTCCACAAAGGATTGAATATTCTTGTAGGGGAAAATAACGCTGGTAAGTCGACCATTATTGATGCGCTGCGGATTTGTTTAAGTTATGGAAAACAGGCTCGTGATATTTATATCCGCAAAAGTGACTTTTACATCGATAGATCGAATCCTGGCTCTTCCGTGCCAGAGATCGAATTTCATTTGTTCTTTCAAGTAGAGAAAGATGAGGAAACAGGCTGGTTCAATGACTTACATGCAGTGACTCCAAGCGGCAAGAGTGAGCTTCAAATTCATTTTCGATACTACATAGACCGGCGTAAAAGTGTCGAGAGAATCAAGTATAGAGTGTGGGGTGGGCATAACGAAGGTCAGACAATTGATTCGGAAGTGTGGGATTTATTGCTGCATGTTTACCTTGGAGCATTGAGAGATGCCGAACAAAATCTGAGACCCTCCAGAGGAAATCGTATCGGACAACTTTACGTCAATTTAAATGAAGACCGGAATAAGAATCGAATTGATGATGATAAGAGAAAGGAACTGGCTACGAGGGTAACCGAGACTCTGAGACGTGATCAAGAATGGTCAGATTTAATTCACAGCGGTAAAGATAAGGTCAATGAACATTTAAAACAAACAACTTTTAGAGGAAAAGGACAAGCTGTTGAAATTGATTTTCTTCCATACGAATTTCGAGGCATAGTTGACAACCTGAGAATGCAAATCCCTGTTTTCAATCAAGAAAATTTGCGAACCGATTTATCACAGCAAGAGTTTTTTGAGCTGCATCAAAATGGATTGGGATACAACAATTTAATTTATACTGCCACCGTTCTTGGAGACTTAAAAAACAGAATACGCCTGGAGCCTGAAACCTACATTGCCCTACTTATCGAAGAGCCGGAGGCACATCTGCACCCGCAGCTACAAAACCTTTTCTTCACGTACCTAAACGAATTGAATAAGATAGGATTTCAGCTTTTCATCACATCGCATTCTCCGACCATTACGGCAAAGGCGGATTTAGGTGCACTCATTGTACTGCAAAATCAGGACATCAATATTTCAACGTTGTCTATTAAAAACTCGGTATTAAGTGACGACAACAAGAAATTCCTAGTTAAATTCTTGGATGTTACAAAAGCGCAGTTGTTCTTTGCCAACGGAGTTATCTTTGTTGAAGGTATTTCTGAAGCTCTATTGCTTCCCATTTTTGCAAAACTCATAGACTCACACGGCAAATACGACTTAGATAAAAATGGCATAGAAGTGATCAACGTGAACGGTGTAGCTTTCGAGCATTTCGCCAAGTTATTTAATCCAACGGATGAGAGTAAGAGATTGAATTCAAGAGCCGCTATCCTAACAGATAGCGATCCGGACAAGCTCACGGACGATAAGTCTGCGAGAGCCACTAATGCCCAGTCCTTAGAGGGAGGACTTTTAACGGTTCGATTATCAAAGAAAACATTTGAGCATGACTTATTTCTGGCTAGTGTAGAGAACCGAAAGTTGATGCTGGATATTTACAACAAAATGCATCCAAAAACTCATATCGAAGCAGGGACTTTCGACACAGATCATGCCGATAGGTTCATGGAAAAGTTGAACACCAATAAGGACAAGGCGGAATTGGCATACAAACTGGCGATAAGTCTTGAATCCTCATTATCGACTTTTCAATCTTCGGCGAATCAGGACTCGATACAAGAGAATGGAATGTTCGTTGAACCAATGAAAGTTAATTTCAGAGTGCCGGCGTACATTGAACAGGCAATTAAGTGGGTGGTTCAGGGGGAGACTAATGTTTAGCTCTTTGTCACCGAAACAGCGAGAGATTGTATTCGAGACACGCGGAAAATCCATAGTCAGAGCATGTCCTGGAAGTGGAAAGACTTATTCTCTGGCGGCCAGATTAGCTTATAAGATGCAGCATTGGGATAGAAGATGTCAAGGTATTGCATCTATCTCCTTTACTAATGTAGCGTGGCAAGAAATTGAAAAACAGCTCAATGAAAAATTCAATATCAAGACTCCTGTTGATTATCCGCACTTTCTAGGTACTATAGACAGCTTTATTAATAAATACATTTTTTTACCCTATGGCCATCTCATTATGGGATGCAACAAACGTCCTATTTTGGTCGGTGAGCCACATGGCACCTGGGCTGGTGGGCAATATGAAAGAGATTATAATCGATACTTTGATGCGGTAAGCTTCAATTCTAAGGATAATGTAATTCGAACTAAGAGTCCGACACATTTCCATTTTCCATGGAAAAACAATAAAGATGGCACAGAAAGCGGCCACATAAAGCACGTAAGAGATGTGAAGTACCAATTTTGGAAGAAAGGGTTTGCCACACAATCTGATGCCAATTACATTTCAATGAAATTAGTGGAATCCTACCCGGCTATAGCAAAATCAATCGGACAGAGATTTCCAGAGTTCATGATTGACGAAGCTCAAGATACATCCGATGTTCAAATGAAAATCCTTGATTGTCTCTTGGTTAACGATTTGGAACACATCATGCTGATCGGAGACCCGGACCAAGCAATCTATGAATGGAATGAGGCAAGACCTGAGTTATTTATTGAAAAACACCTTTTATGGAAGGAAAACTCTATTATACTAAACGAAAATAGACGAAGTTCATTTCATATCTGCAATTTCACTTATCGATTGTCCTCGTTGGATTATCCCTCGGTGGCTGTAAGTAAAGACGTAAAGGATTGCGAAATTCGACCGACTGTAGTTACATATGACAAAAATAACTTACACCAGACAATTAATGAATTTTTGCTTTTGTGTAGAGATCATCAAATCGAAATCACACCTGATAACGTGGCTGTTTTGTACAGAAGCAGAGGATTTTATCAAGAAATCGTAGGTAACGCTGCTTTGCATCGGGACGATCCTTGGCTTCCTGGAAGCATGTTCACAAGAGAATTTGCCAAAGGAAAATACTTGTATGACCGGTCTCTTTTCAAAGATGGATATAAAATGATTGAGCGGGCATTATATAAGGCGGTTTCTGGAAAAGACTATTGTTCAGACAATGATCTCACAGAAAAAGTATCACAAGAAGGATTCTTGAAATATCGGCAAGGGATTCGTAATGTTTTGAACTTACTACCATCCACAAATATCAAATTAGGTAATTGGATCAATCGAGTCAATTGTAATTTCAGGACAAATGGAATGAAAATCAGGCTTGAAATTGACTCTACTTTTGGAGATATGACGTTTGACCAATTGTTTGAAACGGCTGACTTAGTCGGCGGAAACCTTAACTATAGATTAGGAACCGTACATACCGCAAAAGGAGAGACTTTTGAAGCTGTACTGCTCTTTTTGAAAAAGAAAGCAGGTCAGCGAAGTAACTATATAACTTATATTAAAAATCATACCAGCATAACGGCTTCTGAAGAACTAAGAATCGTGTATGTGGGCATTACAAGGCCACGAAAGCTAGTTGTTCTGGCTGTACCTGATGATGCTGACAAGAATGCATGGGAAAAGAAACTGCTCTCGTAAAATCATCTGCATATGAACTTCCTGCATTATCAGTTATTTTAGTGAGGTGTGTCGTGCTCTGCTCGATAGGCGCGGGATCATATACAGTCTTACCATCGCAGATAGAAAATCCGTACATTCCAACTTTCTTGCCCTTACCTAAACTAATTTCTCTCTTTCTAATGCACTCATTTTTCGCCATCACAAGCTTATTTCCCTCCATCTTCCTCCAATGGAGTAATATATGGACTCGGCATCAATGACAAGTAGACTTTTTCCTCTTCTGTTGGGTGTACTATTCGCAGCCCCGCAGGGCTACGAATAGCCGATGGACAGGAAGACAGGTTTTGATTCGCGGGCCGCTTTTTGAAAAGCCTCCTGTCCCCAGGCGTACCAATTGACAGGGTTGTGGGCATGTTGCAGGAGATACGGGGATTTCTCGTGGATGAGACTGTTTGTGTATCTATGTTCTCCGCTTGCGTAAGACACGGTTGCATCATCCTTTCTGGAGAGATTTACCGTTATTCTACACCAACCCACAAAAAGTATTGCTTGTGCGTGTCGTCTGCAGCAAAAGAACAGTTACTAGCTAAAACTTGCAGTGGCCAGTTTGGCGAGATTCACTCCCCAAGTCGCTCAATCACAGTAGCCGTCGCCATACCAAACCCAATGCACATCACTTGCAATCCATAGCGTCCACCCATGTCCTCAAGCTCGTGCAGCAGTGTCGTCGTGATGCGGGCACCACTAGCACCGAGTGGATGTCCTAAGGCTATGGCCCCACCACGGGGATTCACTTTTTTCATGTCGGGATTCAGTTCCCGCTGCCAAGCAGAAACGACGGAAGCAAAGGCCTCGTTGACCTCGAACACGTCAATTTCGGCCATCGACAGGCCGGCTTTCTGCAACACCTTGCGGGTTGCAGGAATCACGCCTGTCAACATGATGACGGGGTCTTCTCCGACCACGGCGCGTGCAATGACGCGTGCCCTTGGTCGCAGTCCAAGTTGGTCTGCCTTATCCTGAGACATGAGCAAAATGCCGGCTGCCCCGTCACTGATTTGACTCGAGTTCCCGGCCGTGATGACACCGTCCGGACGAAAGGCGGGACGAAGCGTTGCCAGTTTCTCGCGCGACGTATCGCGGCGAACGCCTTCATCTGTGACCAAGTCATCATTCGCCCCTGTCGGTCGAATGGGTACAATCTCTCTGCAAAATGCACCGCTGTCTGTTGCCTGAGCGGCTTTTTCGTGGCTTGCGAGCGAGAATTCATCGAGTTCGGGCCGTTCAACATGCCACTTTTCCGCAATCATCTCAGCCGAAAGGCCCTGCGGCACGATGCTGTACTTGTCCATCAGTCGACGACTGAAACTCCCCATGTCACTGCCCATAGGCACGCGAGACATATTTTCAACCCCGCAGGCGATAACGATGTCCGCATCTGCAGCGAGAATCGTCTGTGCGGCGCTGTGCAATGCCTGTTGGCTCGAACCACACATCCGATTCATGGACAGAGCTGGGACCTCGGGTGGGATACCGGCCGCGAGTGCTGACAGCCGACCGATGTTCCCCCCTTGTTCACCGGTCATGGTGACACACCCAGTCACGATGTCGTCTATCGTACCTGGGTCAATTCCACTGCGCCCAACAAGGTTCGTGAGAACAGCTGCCAACATGTCTGCGGGATGTGTTCCTGCAAGGCTACCCTGCTTCCGGCCAATGGCAGTACGAACTGCATCTACAATCACTGCCTGTCTGGTCATTCCTCATCCCTCCCCGTCCATCCTCGGTGTCGCATCCGGAGCTAAAAAGTGAACAGTTCAATTCCGCCCGAGACAGGGAGTCCGATGCCGGTGATGTATTTCGCTTTTTCCGAGCAAAGAAACACGATGGCATTTGCGATGTCCTCTGGTTCACCCGGACGTTTAAGCGCAGTGCGGTCGGCCATCCGCTCATTCATCTTCGGGTTTCCCATCCGGAAAGCCTCGGTGGAAATGATACCGGGTACAATCGCGTTGACGTGAATCCCGTACCTTGCGCCTTCGAGCGCCATGCTTTTGGTGAAACTGAGGATTCCCCCTTTTGTCGCCGAATAGCTCGCTTGACCGAAGCCTCCAAGCGTTCCTGCTACCGAGGACATGTTGATGATGCGGCCGAAGCCCTGTTTTTTCATGTACGGCCAAACTGCTTTGGTGCAGTTGTAGGCACCGCCTAAATTCACTCGCAAATCGCGGTCCCACATGTCGTCGTTTTGATTTTCAATCTGTGAAACGTGATCGAGCGTGCCAGCGTTATTGATTAAAATATCTATCTTGCCAAACTCTTCCGCGATTTGTTTAAACACCTCTACAACTTGATTCTTATCTGTGACGTCCATCTTGACGGCAAACGACCGACGCCCCATCGCCCGTATCTCCTCAGCCGTTTTCTCTGCGTAAACGACGTTCGTCAGTTGCATGACTTGAGAGAGCGGACCGTACTTCTTTGCTGCTTCACCAATCGACGCGTCGCTCTCAATGAGAATGTCGGTAATGACAACATCGGCACCTGCTTCCGCCAATGCCAAGGCATCTTGCCGACCGAGACCGCGTGATGCGCCCGTGACGACGGCCACCTTGCCCTTTAGCAATTCATTCCAGGATGACACACTTTCCCCTCCTGCCTGATGAAACGCTTAGCAGTCGCAAACACTGCCTATATCGACTGCCTGTACTGCCTGTATCGACTCCATGCAACTGTGTGACCAACGCTGATTCTGTCGTAGACCGCAGCTCTAGAAGTTTCGCTCGTCCCTCAGAAACTCTGGCCTGCGCTTTTGAAAAAATGCCTGCAACCCCTCCAGCGGTTCCCCCGTTGAGAAGGTCTCTTCAAAGGCTTCACTCTCCCGCTCGTACCCTCTATCATCAGGGTTGCTTGCCAGTTGGATGGCGGATTTCGCGAGACCCATGGCGCCTACGGCGCCCCGTGAAAGTTTTTCTGCAAATGCCAAGGATTGCGGCAGAAGTTGCATTGCATCCACCGCCTTCGTTATCAGTCCGGTGGCCTCTGCTTCCGCAGCTGTCAGGCGCTTAGCCAGAAAAATGAGTTCCGTCGCCTTGGCACGACCGAGCAGCATCGTCAGGAGTTGCGTCCCACCCGCGCCTGGAATGAGGCCCAGATTCACTTCCGTCAAGCCAATGGTTCCTGCACCCATGATGCGAAAATCACAAGCGAGTGCAAGTTCACAACCGCCCCCGAGGGCGTGGCCGTTGATGGCCGCGATGACAGGCTTTGGGAGTGACTCAAGGTTCGCGAACGTTCGCTGCATTTTGCGACTGCTCTTCGCAATGCCTCCTGGCTCCCCCGCGTACTGTCCTGCATTCGCAATCATCATTTTCAGGTCTGCACCTGCAAGAAATGTCTTCGGGTGCGCAGACGCAATGACCACAACCCGAACCGACGTGTCGTTCGCCGATGCTGCCACGGCCCGGTCAATGTCTTGAAGCAATAGTTCAGAAACTGCGTTGGCAGGTGGATTGTCAATCGTCCACAGGGAAATCCCTGGTTCGCGCCGCTCGATGCGAAGTGTCGAATAGGTCATGCGCCCGTCCTCCCTACGTCTAGATGCGCAACCCCTCTTGTTCATAGAGCCTGCGCGCGATAATCAGGTGCTGAATTTGATTGGTTCCTTCAAAGATGTCGTACACCTTGACGTCGCGGTACAGTTTCTCGACGAGGTGTCCTTCCATCCCGATGGGTCCAAAAAGCTCGAGGCAGTCTGTACAGATGGCTAGTGCAGCCTTGCCGGCGTAAGCTTTGCACATGGCAGCTTCCTTTGTATTTGGCATCCCTGCGTCACCCATCCATGCTGCTTCCCACGTCAAAAGCCGAGCCGCTTCAATATCTGTTTTCATGTCCGCCAGTTTTGCAGCGGCGGTTTGAAAGGAACGTCCTGCCTTCGGATACTCCTTTTGCACGTACTCGAAGGTATATTCATACGCGGCCCTCGCGATACCGATGGCCATCGCAGCAACCATCGGTCTCGTGGTGTCAAAGGTTGCCATTGCGACGCGGAAACCCGAAGGGCCGGATGCCTTGGCTGCGTAGGACGATTCCCCGCCGAGCAGATTTTCCTCGGCCACAAAGCAGTCTTCAAACACCAGCTCTGCGGTCTCCGATGCGCGCATTCCCATCTTGTGCGCCAATCTCGTGCAGTTGAAACCAGGAGTCCCTTGTTCGACCACAAAAGCCCGGTGACCCGCTCGCCCAAGCGACGCATCAACGGTGGCAAACACCACCACCCAGGACGCCCTCCCACCGTTTGTAATGAAGATCTTTTGACCGTTTAAGAGATAGCCGCCATCTACCTTCTTGGCAGTCGTTCGAATCCCGGACACGTCCGACCCCGCGTCTGGCTCGGTGAGCGCGTAGGCACCCCACCGCGCCTTATCTTTCTTGAACATCCCAAGGAAGCGCGCCTTTTGATCCGGTGTACCGCTTGCCTGGACGGGCGGCCCCCCGAGACCGGGGCCAGGGAGGCTGAGTGCGATAGCG
The DNA here is from genome assembly GCA_017298655.1 of Alicyclobacillus curvatus. Classification (GTDB taxonomy): domain Bacteria; phylum Bacillota; class Bacilli; order Alicyclobacillales; family Alicyclobacillaceae; genus Alicyclobacillus_B; species Alicyclobacillus_B curvatus. Next base: position 502,489 of record CP071184.1, on the reverse strand, counting down.
GGATCGCCCCAGCCCATTTCTTCAGAAGCAATCACCCCAAGACGGTTAGTCTGCCGGGCTGCCTCCGGGTGTTCAAGCGCTGCCTTTGCCTCTCGGTCAGACGCACTTTTTTGGCTGGCGCCACCCACCACGGACGTACTGAGACTGATGCCCATGGCGTTTACCTTGTTCAGCCAGTCAAGTGGGACTTCCCCCGCCTTGTCAGCGGGCAGGGAGAGCGGTCGCATCTCGTTTTCGGCGAACCAGTGAACCAGTTCCCGAACCTGTTTTTGCTGGTCGGTCAGTTCGAAGGAAATCACGTCAAGGCCTCCCTTCCGCTGTGACGATGGAGGCGCCGCTGTCAAGCATGAGGTCGGTTTCGCGGCCATACAGCATCACCTGGGCCTGGCCGTCGCGCATCCATTTTTCGACGGGATACTCCTGCACGTAGCCAGAGCCACCGAGCAACTGAACACTGTTGTCAGTCACAAAACGCACCGTCCTGTGGACGCGGGCAAGCGCGCGCGCCGCGTGTTCCGGCCCATCTGCTTTGCCTGCGTCGAGGGCCAAGGCAGCTTGCCAGGTTAGGTGGCGCGCGGCCTGGACCTGCATGGCCATATCTGCAACAAGGAAGGAGACCCCTTGGAAGTGCGCAATCTCTTGACCAAAAGCCTTGCGTGTGGCCGTGTAGGACGTCGCGTATTCCAGAGACGCCCGCATAAGTCCCGTCTCCTTCGCAGCCTCGAGCACACGAACACGGGCCAGCGCCTGCCTGATGACGATTTCCGCCGACTCACCATGTGAGAGCACGTTCAGAGGACCGACTTCGACTGACTCAAAACGAATCCTGGCGACGCCTGCGTCAAGTAACCCGAGGCGAACGTCCCCGTCTATTGCCTGCCAAGGCGTGTTCGCGCGGTCGAGCGCAAAGACGACTGCTTCGCCGGTCGTGTCGCGTGCAGCGACGATGACTAAAGCAGCAGTTTTCGCGAGTCGAATCGGTCTCGACACGCCATCCAGCACGTACCCGTCCCTGGACGGTTGCACCGTGAGACCGCAGTCCCAGGCCAAATGGGGATTGTCGGCAGCGATAACGGCAGCGGTCAAACCGGGAGACTCCGAGCCCTTTGCGGCATACTTCCGAACGTTCGGAAGGTCGAAGGCAACTCTGAAGAACGACGCAGCGTCATTCCACCCCGGCAGCCCCTGGATGATGGCGAGGTCGCCAAACGCGAGTGCATCCAAAACCTGAACTTGTGAAATCAGCGGCAGCTCTAATCCCCCCATCGATTCGGGGACTTCAAGACTACATAACCCGAGTTCGTCTGCCCGCCGCGCAAGACTGTCCGGCACTCTCTCGTCGGTTTCAGCCAAACGGGCTTGCACACGAAGGTGTTCTCTGGCAAACGCATCTGCCAGCTTGACAAATGCCTGCTCTTCTTCGGTGCTGCGAAAAGATATCAACCCTCTCATTCCTTTCACATGTCCTTGCAGAGAGAGTCACTGCCCCCGCAAAGACCACGGTTCAGGCACCGGCCTCTTTGCTGCGCAGCGCCTTTTTGTCGACCTTGCCGATAATGGTCTTTGGCAAATAAGTCACAAACTGAATCCGCCTCGGCGTCTTGTACTTTGCAAGGTGTTTCTGACACCATTCCAGCAGGTCTTCTTGGGAAACGTGTTCGCGCTGTCGTTTCACGACATAGGCGACAATTTCTTCCCCCATCTCTTCAGACGGCACCCCAATTACTGCGGCTTCTAGGACAGCGGGATGCTGCATGAGAAGTTCCTCGAGGTCCCGCGGGTAGATGTTGAACCCGCCGCGGATAATGACGTCCTTCTTTCGTTCTACGATGTAGACGTAGCCCTCTTCATCAAGGCGCGCCATGTCCCCAGTAAGCAACCAACCGTCGCGTAGGACCATCGCGGTTTCCTCGGGCAGGTTGTGATACCCGCGCGTCACGTTTGGCCCCCGCACTGCAAGCTCACCCACAACACCTGTCGGCAGCGGTGTTCCGTCTTCACTCAAGACTCTCACCGAAATACCGGGCAGCGGCTGACCGACGGAGCCCGGTTTGTATTTGTCAAAGCGTGGAGCGGTGACAATGGGCGCCGCCTCGGATAGGCCATACCCTTCAAAGATGCGTGCCCCGAATTTTTCCTCGAAGACGAGGATGTCAGCTACAGGGAGCGGCGCGGAGCCGCAGATACAGAGCCGTAACGAAGACAAGTCATACTGAGATGCTTTGGAATGGTTCAGCAATGCGTGAAACATAGCGGGTACGGCGGAAAAATGCGTTACCCTGTATTTCTCTATCACTTCGAAGACCCGGACGGGGTCGAAGAAGGGAAGTAAGACATCTTTTTGTCCGAGGAGAAGTGAGGTGTTCATCATGGTAAACCCGAACGCGTGCGACAACGGCAACACGACAAGCCCGCATCGTTCGTCACCGTCAAATGTGAACTCTTCCGCCAACGAGGCGGCATCCCGCGCGTTTGAATACAAGTTCCCGTGTGTCAACTCCACACCCTTCGGTCGACCCGTCGTTCCTGACGTGTAGAGGATGACGCCAAGCTCCTCATCGTGCACTTCTACATGCAGAGGGGCGGTCTGTTCCTGTTTTGCAATCACCGAGAGACTGTTGTAAGCATCCGCATCAACGGACATCACCTTCGGTCGGACTGCCAAGCTGGCGAGTGCCTGTTCTACCTTTGTAGACAGCAGATTTGACGTCAAGACCGCCTTCGGTAAACTGTCCTTGGCAATAAAATACATCTCTTCAGCCTGTAAAAGCGGCAGCACAGGGACGACGACCGCTCCGAGACGCAAAGTGGCTGTGTAAGCAAAGAGGACCTCAGGGCGATTGGGTAGGACGACCATTACCCGGTCCCCTTTCTCCACACCCATTGACTTCAGGGCCCGCGCCCATTGCCACGCAATCGTGTCGAGGTCTTGGTTTGTGTACGTGCTGCCTTCGTAGACGAGGCTTGTATAAACACCAAACCGTTTCTGGCTTTCTGTGAGTAAATCTGAGAGATTCACGCGACAACCCCCTTTCATGACGAGATTTCGGGGTGACGACTGTAAGAGGCGCCGAACCGATGGGCTGGGCGCCGAGTGGTTAGGCTGTATAGGCACTGAGCACAGATTCGAGACGCATGGCAAGACCTAGGTCACCAGCCACTTTTAATCGCCCGCTCATGAAAGCCGCAGTACCGTTCAAATTGCCTTCGACCATTTGCTTAAAATCATCTGCTGCAAGCTCAAGCGTGCAATTGGCAGCTTCTTGGTCGCCCTCCTGCACTTCTGCACGGCCCTCACCAAGAATGATTTGGTACACCGCGGCGTCTTCCCCAGTCAGGTTGAATTGATAGATGGCTTCCAGCCCCCCGGCGCGGCTCGGGTCGTCCTTGAGAACACTCCCAATTTTTTCGAAGATTTCCTGTGTGCTTGGCATTTGTGATTCCCCTCCAACGGTTAAGAGATTGTATTTGACGCTCCGTAGAATCGTATTAAATCTGCTAACGAATTAGACGTGCTTCAATCCACGATACCAATCGCTGCTTCGCTTTCGCGGTAGATGTCATCGACTGACTTCCACTTTGCCCGCTCGAGGACACTCATCCGATACTGAAACTGTGTCATGGCAAAATTCGCATACGCTTGCTGGTCGAGGTGCCAGGGATTCTCGACCTGCTGTTCAGTCAAACGTGTCTCGAGGTGTTGGAACAATTCCGTGACCACCCCCATCGCATACGGCAATAGCATTTGGATGCGTTGATTCACGACCTCCCACAACTCGTTGTTTGCACTGATGAGCCGCGATAACAAATAGGTCCCGTAACCAATGTGACGGGACTCGTCACGTTTGAGATAACCGATGGCCGCTAACAGTCCAGGGAGTTTTTGATTTTTCTCGAGGATGTCGTAAAACACGTGATAACCTGTTTCTGCGAGAATCCCCTCCACGACCATGTTATAGGTCACAGAAGCCTCAGCCTGCGCGATGGGCGACGCGTCTGTGATTAACCGCTCCATCGCATTTGGAAGGTAGTGGTGAAAAATGGTTTGATAACTCGGACCATGGTGTTCTGTCAAATCCCCCGCGTCGACCACAACTTCATCGAGAAAACGACGGAACACCTCCGTGTGCTTCGCTTCCTCAAACAGAAATGTGGTTAGGTACATTTCTTCTTCGAGACGTCCCTCCAGCGAAATAACTCGAATCAGCGGAAGAATATCTCGGGTTACCGCCTCCTCTCCGGCCTGAAAGACGGAAATGAGACCGAGCACAATTCCCTGTTGAACCTCGTTGAATGCTCGCCAATCTTCTCGGTCCTTGGTGAAATCAATGTCCATCGGGTCCCAGATGCCCATCTTCTTCGCCTTATGGTAGAGTCGCATCGGCAGAATAGAGTGGTTGAGCCCCTTTTCAGTGACAGTTTGCATTTCCCGCATCAATGGCTGCCTCCCGTTCGCATCTTTATCAGGTTCCCATCGCTATCATCAAGCTGGTACCCTACACGTGAAGAAGTGCTCGCCATGCTGACAACCGTGTACATGCAAAAACCTCTGAGAATTTTCAAGACGAGACAAAGTTCTGACGATGCTGCCGAATGTGTAAGTAAGCTATATCCAGCCACGTGTTAAAGACCTGGGACTCAGTGAACAGACCTGGGACTCAGTGAACAGACCTGTGATTCAATGAACAGACCTGTGACTCAGTTAGCAGACCTGTGATTCAATGAACAGACCTGTGACTCTGTCACGAGACCTGTTGCTCAATGAGCAGACCTGTGACTATATCACCAGAGGGGGCGATGACGGTGTCTTTTCGTCACACATCGGCGCAGTCGAAGACTTCACTTCCATTGCCCGGCTGGCATATGCTGTTGGCGTCAATTCGCGAAAACCAGCATTTTCTGCTCTCTACTTGGAGCCACAGCACCGCAGCAACCTGCCGCTACAGTGAGCAGGTACGACCACATGTCTATCATTTAATGGAATACCTCCTCTCTCAGCTTGTAAACGACGACAGTTCTGACGGACCAAGTGCCGACGACTTTACTGCACTCGTTATCAAGAGACAGCCCTTACTCACCGTCACAGACACCATCAACCTTCTCAGCGATTTTGAAGACTTGCTCGTGACCCTTTCGCATCAACTTCTCGGGCCAACCGAGACGGAGCATGCCTACCGTTGCACCCACGACCTCTGCAATCGGCTGCTCGGTGCTGTGGCAAGACACGCGTGCTTACCAATGAACCCCGGCGACGAAGGACGTAAACCTGTCGAAGACATCCCGCCGTCAAGCCTGGGCCGGCTGCTCTCGTTCCTCGACATCGCGGCGCATTGGCCTTGGGTGGCCGTGGTCCGCATGGACCCTGAACACAAACTGCCGACCTCCGTCACAGATTTTGTACGATTTGACGAAAGTACATCGTCCTTTGTCTGTGCACCCATCACTGCACTCGTCGCAGATGAAGTCCGTCAGCAGATAGTGCAAGACCCCCATCAACCCGTACTCATATCCGAGAACTTATACTTCGTAGTTCCGACAGTCCCTGGGGCACTGCCAATTGCCGCCCCACAATATTTGGTTCGTTGGCTAAGGTGGATGACGTGGATACAATCTCCATCCAAAAACCACACGGGGTCTATGCGCGTCACAAACGCCATCAACCGCGGTCCAAGGAGTGCCATGGCTCCCGGATTCGCAGAGCGTTTACTGGCATTTGATGAACGCCTGCTGGCTGCGCGCGACGTGTCACAAGTCTTGACCGCTGTTGCAAAGGATGTCTGCACCGTCTGTGGATTTTCGCGCAGCGCTTTATTTCTCTACAATTCCCTGATGCAAACCGTCGAAGGTATCTACGCACATCATATCGAGCTTGGTGAAGTGCGCCAGATTCGCGAAAGTGAACGCAGCATCCCACTCATCCACCACATGACGGGCTTCTCGAAACCCATGTATTTCGAAGACGTGTCAACGTGGATGCCAAAGCACTATGTGCAACACTTCCAACTGTCCTCGCTGTTTGTTTGTCCCATCCACGGCCCGCATGGGCAAGCGCTCGGGTTGCTGCTTGTTGACCACGCCGGGAAACCATTTCACTCGGATGAGACCCTGTGCCAAGCGCTCAAGCTCTTCCTTGACCGCACGACCTTGGCACTGACCAGACACTTGCAATTCCCAAACAAGCCCGTACAACCTGTCAATGCGTACGCGCTCACGACACGGGAACTGGAAATCCTCAGACTCATCGCGGAGGGACTCGATACCAAAGCCGCTGCAAAGCATCTGCACATCAGCGATTACACCGTTTCCGAACACATCTCGTCAGTCATGCGCAAACTGGAGGTCAAGAACAGAACACAAGCAGTAGCAAAGGCCCTGCGCGAGGGCGTGATTCAGTGATGCAGCGCCCGTTCAAGCAGTTGCCGCAGTTCCCTGATTTCGTTTCGTAACTGTGTTACCTCTTCTCGGAGACGAACCACATCACCGCCATTTCGGGTGGCCTCGGCGTCTCCTGCCTTTGCTTGGCGAAAACGCTGCAGGCGCTGAAACAAAAGCAGCATCGAATCGTCATTGATGACCATATCCAGAAAAGCGTTTTCCATGGTTTCCTTGGACCCAGGTACGCCGTGGTCTTTTCCGTACATCAAGTGCTTATCGAGAAACTTCTTGATGTCTGGATTGTTTGGTCCGCCGCTTTGACGATAAAACGCGTCAATGCGCTGCTGCATCGTCAGTTTCTGTGCAGGCGTCCGCTCGTACGACAAGGTAGTCACCTCTTTTTACGACTTTCACAGCATGTATCGCCTTCACGACCGTTAAAACCGTCCCGACTTGCACGACCTTCACAAATGTTTTCGCCATCGAAATACGCTCCAGAGCACACTGAGACCAAGTACAGCGCTCGCCGTCATACCAATGCCGCCAATCCATCCTGTTAAACCTGGACTGCGTACACTACCAAAGCTGAGCAATAGTGAACTCCCGAGAAACAGTGCTCCCGACAAAAACGCGACTGCGACGCGGTTGGTTATTCGTTGCAAGCTGCGCGACGCTGTCGGTGACAGTTGTGCATTGATGGTGAATTGCAGGCGGTTCCATTCGGTGTTCTCCAAAATCTTGTTGATCCGCCGCGGAACGGTCACGAGCAATTTTGCAACCTCGGCGATGAAACTGGCATTTGTCCTGTAGTTGAACCGCCGGGTCATCCAGTGCCGAAGAATCTGGACATCTGCGGTCTCAACGAGATCGTGATACGACACCTCTGGACACAGCCACCGGGCCGTACCCTCGGCTGCGGAGAATCCTTTCGCCCATAATGCCAGTCCGTTTGGAACACGGCAGTGGTTCTTGAGGGCGATGAGGATGGTGCTAAAGAGCAAGTTCCCCCAGTTATACCGACTCCCTTGATGACTCTCGGTGTAGTGGATGAACAGGCTTCGCAGTTGATCTTTGAGCCGAACCGCATCCGTATATGCCGTCGGTTCATAGATATCAAGCGCCACTTCTGCCGCGTCTTCAGCCTGATTCACGCGGATTTGCAGCAACATGCGAAAAATGGCCTCTGTATGAATCGTGTCCATGCGCCCCGTCATGCCCCAGTCAAGGAGAAAGGCCTTCTTGGTATGGCGGTCTATCATGATATTGGAACCATGCGGGTCAGCATGGTAATCGCCTTGCAGGAACATCTTCACGTAGTAGTGCGCGAGGTCTGTCATGCGCTCCAGCCGCTCTTCGAATGTCAGAAAATCGACGGGGAACTCTTTGAGATTCCAGCCGTCTACGTACTCCATCACGAGCACGCGCTTTGACACATAATAGACTTGCGGTACATCCACGGTGGCAAACTCTGCGCTCGTCTTGCGGTGCTTCTCCATCGTGGCTGCTTCCTGTTGCATGTCGAGTTCATCTTCCGAACTGCTGTAGTAGTCGTCGATGATACCTGTCAAGTCAAGCGACGAGGCGTATTCGACCGGCAACAACTTCTGTAACCGTCCGACGAGCTTGCGAATGACTGAGATGTCCGCCTGAAACAACTTGTCAACAAGCGGTCTGACAATCTTGATGGCAGCCATCCGTCCATCCTTGAGCCAACCTTGATACACCTGGGCCAGCGATGCCGATCCGATGGGCGACGGATCGATATACTCGATGAACTCCCGCCAATCGGGAACATTGTCGTCAAGTACCGTCTCCATGTAGACAAAAGGTACGGGCGGAATCTCACTTAACAGCGGCTCGAGTTCGTCCGTGAGCGCGGCAGGCAAGAGCTCCTGGCGTGTCAACATGACCTGCCCGAGCTTGATGAACGTCGGACCGAGCTCCTCGAACGCCATGCGCAGACGCTGGCCAAGTAATTTCTGCCGGGTGGCTTCATCGCGGCTTCTGTCCCGAAGCAGATGAAAGATGCCGTGCTTCATAAAGACTTTCAGCGTCGTCCGTAGGCGCCTCGATTTGGTGATGTGCATCGCCTGCCGCTGTAAGTCCTTGCGCGGGTCTTTCCGGTCGATAAGGTCCTCCTCGTCGGACGGTTGGATGTTCGCTGTCGCCATCTTACCCCCCCTTCCCTGGAAGCGGATTCAATGCGCGAATACATTTAGACTGATATACCTGAAAGTTTAGAGTGTTTTCGGCGGTCAGGAAATACCACATTAAGAGGGGTTTTGAACGAGTCGTCCCCCTGAAAATTGGGGGACCGAAGCGGGAGTTCATGACACACGCGGACAATCCCGATTTCCGGACAACAGAAAAGCCTTCCGTTGGTGGAAGGCAGCTTCTTGATGAAAGGCAGCTTCTTGATGGAACGCTCCTTGTTCGTGGATGGTGGAAGGCCTCATCTAAGGATTTATAGAAGCAGAGGACCGCGGCCCAGAAGAGGTTGCAGCCATTACTTTGAGACCGCGCCCTTGCCCACGTGGCGACTACGGGACCTCGTGCGCGTCGACTTCCCCTGTCCAACCAAGTACAATTTTGGCCTTGACAGCAGGGCGTTAGAACTCCACACGACTACAGCAATGTCTGCGAGAACAAACACGAAATTCATCGGAATCCCTGCCCCGTATGGGTTTGCCAAGCTTACGAAGAAGGCGCCGCCGTGGTAGAAAAAGAGGTTCAAGCTGACAAGAGCAGCCAGGGCTCCGGTCGCAAGTGCGAAACGGTATAGAACCGCGTTCATTTTGCCGCGCATCGAGAACACAGCCAGCGTGATAAACGCCACCCCGAGGGCCAGTTCGCTCACCTCCACCACATATCCAAGCAGTTCGCTGTTTGGAATAAAGTAGTCCGTCACGACACGGCTGTAAAACGCAAACTGCATGTTCGAGAGTGCGTCGGTTAACGCTTGCTGTAACCCGGCAACGAATCCTCCGCTGAGAATCTTATCGAGACCGGACACCAGCCATTCGTAGCCGAGAACAATCAGTATGAGTCCGGAAAAGATGCGATGTGAGTCCCTGTCGGCAATCATGGAGCACGCCCCCTCATGGAACTTTCGTTGAAATTTTGAACCCTTATGTGACAAATGATATTTGAATTCTGACATTCTCCACAGCTTCACACGGACCAATCCGCAAAACCGTTTGTGCTATGTTGTCCATGGTTCATTCATACCATCTTGGCGCAGGTACCGTCTCTCCGACACTCGTCAGAAGCTAGATTGGCCCAGATTCCCTCGGTTTCCTCGATGCGCATATTTCTCCATGTCCCGGTCACCCTAACTGTACCTGAGTCAGAAAGGGGGAGCGATATGCCGTTTTGGAATCGACGGAAACAAAAGGCAGCGTCAAATCTACCAGTTCCCCCAAGTAAGCAACTGGAAGCGCTTGGCGAACGAAAGATTACCGGCGATAACAATCAGACGATTGAAATCATGCGAAGCTTGTTTGGGCAAAACGACGACCTTGCGACCCGCAGTATTAACGTGTACCAAAACTACGAAGTGACGGTTCTGTTCATGTCCAATTTCGTGAACAACGAGCTCGTCAATGAAAATATCTTGAAACCGCTACTTCAAACCAACCAATCTACCACGTCCATGAAGCGTGCAAATGTTGTTCAGGCGATTATGCGTGAGACCCTCACTTACAGTGAAGCCTATGTGGAGACCAGCCTTACGAAGATTGGCGAAGGCCTGTTTCGCGGCAATACCGTTATCCTCATTCAGGGGTTGAAAGAAGCCATCGTCGTGTCCACACGGTCGGTGGACCACCGCACACCCGCTCAGCCAGAAACAGAGCAAGCCATACGTGGGTCACGCGACGGCTTTATTGAGTCGATTGGCGTCAACATGTCCCTGATTCGCTACCGGCTTCAGACACCGGACTTGCGGATGGAATCCTTGGAGATTGGACGCTTGACCAAGACCAAAGTGGTTGTCTGCTACATCGAAGGCCTCGCCGATCCCGATATCGTTCGCCGTGCTCACCAGCGGCTCAGCAAGGTGGACATCGACGGCGTACTCGACGCCGGGACGCTGGAACAGTACATCGAGGACAGCCACTGGAGTCCCTTCCCGCAAATTCAAAACACGGAACGCCCGGACAAGTGCTGTGCCGCGATGATGGAGGGACGGGTCGTCATCCTCACGGACGGCACGCCCTTTGCACTGATTGTCCCGACGACGTTTACCCAGTTTTATCAGGTGATGGACGACTATTCGGAGCGCTGGATTATGGGCTCACTGGTGCGGGCGGTACGCCTCGTCTCACTGATGTTCTCGCTGGTCTTTCCGTCCCTCTACGTGGCCGTGATTTCGTTTAACCCAGAGCTCATTCCGACGAAATTTGCAGTAGCGGTGGCGGGTGGCCGCGCAGGCGTTCCGTTCCCCGCAGTCATCGAGGTCCTCATCATGGAGATCTCGATGGAGGTCCTGCGCGAAGCCACCCTGCGGTTGCCGCAGCAAGTCGGCGGTGCGTTGTCGATTGTGGGCGTGTTGGTGGTGGGGCAAGCTGCTGTATCCGCCGGGTTTGTCAGTCCCATCACCGTCGTCGTCGTCGCCCTGACTACGATTGGCTCGTTTGCCACACCCGCATACAACGCGGCAATTGCCCTGCGGATTCTGCGCTTCGCCATGATTCTTATCGCAGGGACGTTCGGCCTCTACGGCATCGTGGTCGGCATGATTCTCATCCTCAACCACATGCTGGCGCTGCGTTCGTTCGGAGTACCGTTCTGGTCACCTTACGCTCCGTTTAAAGGGCAAGGCATGAAGGACGCACCGATTCGCGCACCGCTCTGGACGATGGCCATCCGACCGAAGGAACTGTCCCCGGAAAATGACCGTAGGGTCAGTAAAGCGACAGTTGAGTTTGCCAAGTCGCCCCCAAAACAAGAGCGTAGATCGATTCTCAACGGGCCGCGGAAAGGAGGAAGATAGATGAAGCGGAGTATCACCGTGCTGGAAGTCGTCGCCATTCTGTTTGGCAGCACTGTCGGGGTTGGTGTGCTGGCTGCCCCGCGGCTCGCCGTCGATGCGGGCGGCACAGGGGCGCCCCTGGTCAGTCTGATAGGGGTGCTCATCGCGTTTGCGGGAGCCGTCTTGGTGACCATTCTTGGGCTGCGGTTCCCCGGCGAGTCCATCGCTATCTACGGCAAGCGGGTGCTCGGAAAGTGGACAGCCGCCATCATGAGTCTCGTCATCGCGGCCTACTTTGCGATTCTCACGGCGCTGTCTGCGCGTGAATTCGGGAAGATATCGGTGGTTGCGGTCCTGCAAAAGACGCCAACAGAAATCACGACACTAATCATGATTGTGCTCGTCGCCATCGCGGCGAGAAACAGCATCACCACGTTTTCGTATATTCACTTGTTTTATTTCCCGCTCATCATGGCACCCGTCGCCATTATCAGCATTCTGAGCCTGAAGAACGCAAATTTTTTATACTTGCAACCCATTTGGAGCAGCGAACCGCTTGCTTCTATGGCCGTCGGCAGTTTGACCACGGCAGGGTTACTACAAGGTGGGTTCATCTTGGCCATCGTCCTCGCAGCGGTACGTCGTCCCAGCAAAGCCATGAAGGCGACAATCATTGGTATGGGTTTATCCGGCGGCGTCTACGTATTTACGATGATAGCGGCTCTGGCTGTATTTGGACCCCAGGAAATCAAACTGCTTTACTGGCCAACCCTTGAAATGGCGAAGACGACCCTGCTTCCAGGTGAAGTCCTCGAACGCCTCGACGCCGTTTTCATCTCCGTCTGGGTCATCGCGGTCTTTACCAGCATCTACTCAACCTTCTACATCACCATTGAGGTTGTCAGCCAAACGTTTGGACTCAAGGATTCGCGAATGCTCACCCTTCCATTTGCGGCGGGCATTTTCTTTATCGCCATGCTGCCTCCGAACATCGTTCAGCTGTACCGAGTCATTACGTTAGCAGGTCAATATGGGCTCATCTTGACATTCGGTTATCCGCTGGTGCTGTGGGTCGTGGCACTGGTCCGGCGGGTCCGTGGGGTTGAGTTGACAGAATGAAAAGCAGAATCAGCAAGGTCGTGAAGTTGCTGCTCGCCCTGCTGCTCACTGTCCCGTTTACGACCGGGTGCTGGGACCGTGTAGAAATCGAACAGAGGGCAACTGTCCTGGGACTTGCGATTGACCTTCCGGACGGAGACATGGCAAAGGGCCCGCTTGATGTCTCGCATCCACCCGAGCAAAACCGCGTGAAGCCGAAAGTCGTGCTGACGGCGCACATCGCGGTCCCTGGTCGCATTCCACTCGGCCCCGGTGGCGGTGCTGGCGGTGGCAGTACGGAGAATGAAAAGGCCGTCTGGAGCGTACAGTCGCGCGGTGAAAATATTGCCGATGCCATCGCTCAGATGCAGCAACAAGTTGCGGAGCGGATATTCCTCGGACACCTGCGAATGATTATTGTTTCTGAAGCGTACGCCAGACAAGGTCTCGATGCCGTCAACGACTATTTTCGCAGAAACCCGGAGATTCGCCGCACCACCTGGCTCATGGTGTCCAACGAGCGTGCATCAGATGTAATGGCCTTGTCACCGCCATTGGAGCGCGTGCCCACGTTGTATTTGCTTGCGACCATGGATAGGGCCAAGGATTCCGGCAAACTGCCAAACGTCTTTGTCGGTCGCTTCTGGACGTTGACCTCGAGCGATGGTCAGGAGGGATACCTGCCTTACGTCACCATCAAGCAGGAAAACAACTTGAAGATCCAAGGGCTCGCCTATTTCCGCAAAAGCAGGATGGTGGGCGTCACCACACCATTTCAGATTATGGCCGTAATGCAGATTTTGGGTGAGAATCCTGCCGGATACAGCGTCCCGTACCACGTCGGCAACGGAACAGTCATTTTGAGTGCCTTTCGTCGCTTGGCACGCATCACACTCGTATCGAAAACGACGTACCGACGGCCAAGGTGTCGATGCACATTGATACCAACGTGACAGAAAGTGACGATTCAAGCGTGGACCTGCAAGACCCAAAGGTCATTCAAGAATTGGTCAGAGAAATCAACAGGAATATCGCACAAGGATGTCTACAATTGATTCAGGAAACACAGAAGAATCATGCCGACATTTTCGGATTTGGCGAAAACATCCGCGCCAAGAACCCGCAGTACTGGCAGTCTAAAGTCAAGAACAAGGCGGGTTGGGAACAAATTTATCCGAGTCTGAAAGTGCAGATTGAGGTCAGCTCCCGCGTCCACAGAATGGGCATGAAAGACGAGTGACGCCAGGCTACCCCTTGGCAAATGCCATGAGCCGACTCATCACGCCCATCGCACACACGAAACATCCACAGACCGCCAGGAGGACTCGCATGGCTTACCTAGACTTTACGCAGATGTATCCCTCGATAACGGCAGTGCTCTTGATTGGGACTGGGCTCTACAGCGTGTTTGTCGAGCGCCGTGGATATCATTCGCAAAACCTGGTCAAAGAGGCCCGCGTCGCAAAGTACATCGGCATCATTTGGATGACCGCAGGATTTTCCTTGTTCATCTGCGGTTTTGTCTGGAGAAATTTCATCTGGTAGGGTCCTCAGTTCTCGTTCATCACATCGGTGCGGTTCGTTGACAATGACTGTGTCTATTTACCGCTGACTATTCGGACATGGTCTCACGTAGATATAAACCATGACGGGCTAATCGATGTTGCATCCGTTTCGCGAGAAGGAGGTCCGTATGAGCATTCCGTTTCCGTTTGGCAAATCGTCGCTGTTTAGTCTCGCAGAATTTGTCTCTCGACTGCTCGGACTCTTCTTTTTGGCACATTTTATGAAGGCGTTTGGTCTCGATGCCGGCGGAGTGTTCCGGACAGCCCTCCCCCTCATCATCCTGGCATCGGCTGTTGGCAGTGTCGGACTCCCGACAGCACTCACTCGGTGGTTGGCTGCCGACGGCATGCCAAAGCGGCTCTCGAGTCAGCAAAAATGGACGGTTGTGATTGCGACACTGTGCGCGATGGTGCTTACGGTGCTGTCTCTGAACGCTATCTTAAAGTTGTCTGTCATTCCCCTGCTCGGAATTGGCCCGGTTGATAGTCTACTGCGTTTTTCTGTTCCGCTGCTGCTGATTATGCCTACAGGCGGCAGTCTCAGAGGGATGCTCATCGGCCGCGGTCAAAATACGCTGCCGGCCATTGCCCAAGCATGCGGGGCGATTACTCAAGTGGCCCTCATTAACCCCGTGACTGTCCGTTTTCTCGAACGAATGCACTGGAATGGCGGCGAAGCGGGCGTTGCCATTGTTACAGCCGCTGAAACTGTCGCCGTGCTGGTCCTCATTTTCGGGATGATGGCAAACCTTTACTGGCATGCGCTCATTGAGCGCAGGCAGGAAGAACTACAGCCGGAAGAACTACAGATGGAGCAGAACAGCACTGTTTCGCGCAAAAAGTGGCTCATCTGGCGAGACCTTCGGACCATTTTTCGTCTGACTGCTTCACCGACCTTGCAGACGCTGCTTGAAACCTTAGGCTTCGGTCTCGAACTCCCGATGGCTGAACACCTACTGACGCTGCAGTTTGGCCCTGCTATGGCACAACAGTGGCTGGCGGAATACGCAGCAGTTGCCATCCCACTCTTACACTTTCCGATGTTTGCTGCGGACGGATTGGCAACTGCGCTTCTTCCGACGCTCACCAGAGGGCGAGCCACGCAGGGCAGCCAGGCACTTGGCCCATCTTTAGAACAGGTCGTTCGCTCGATGTTCATCTTGTCAGTCCCGGCAAGTCTAGTGCTCTTCGTCTTTGCCCCCACATTCTCAAGTTGGCTCGACGCCCCAGAGGCCGCAAACCTCCTTCGCGTCATGGCCCCTCTTGCACTGTTCGCTTATGCGCAGTCACCGCTCAGCGCGGTTGTGCAAGCCCACGGGCGCAGCCGGGCACTTCTTTACGCGGGTTTTGCAGGCGATGTCAGTCGTCTGTCAGCGCTTCTTCTATCCATGGCGGTTTGGCATCTCGGCGTCTGGGGGCTTGTGTGCGCCTTTGCACTCGGGGTGAGTGTCGAGACGGGCGTACTCTACGCGTTCGCGTGGCGGATAACACCGATTGAAATACCTTGGAAGAGCCTTGGCTATTCGGTTCTGGCGGGTATAGAGGTCTGCACGGTGTTGATTGTCGCAAAACACCTCCCGTTTGCCTACGGTTTTTCCCACTACCCTCTGCCCTGGTTCGTCCTCGCTCTGGTAACTGGGGGGACATTTCTCGTCCTATCCAAAGAAATCCCTCCGCAGGCCTTCTTACCTGTTCCCGTCCTCGGAAGCCCACTGAATCGCATTGCTAAGGTGCTCGCTGGCACAGACGAAACGCGTTCCCAGTAGGTTACATCTCGCAGCCAAATGGAAGGTCCTATGGAAACGCGTTAACATGGCAACGAGCATCCAGGATGACGATGACGTAAGCGACTGCTATACTGAACCAAAATACGGCCAGGCTAGTCCAACATTCCGAGAAGACAGTGAGAGGTCCCTATGTTCACAAAGCATCCGCCAGCCAGCAGTACGCGCTTGAGCCATGGCTCCCTAGACAACCGTGAGATGCGCCCTGACGGCGACGGGGTCCTCACGAACAGTCAAGACGCGAACCTCATATCCACCGACAGCCACTATCACCCGCAACACGAGCATCGACGAAACCCGTTGTTTCCGTCCCTGCCCCTATTTGTCGGCGTCGCCGCGGTTTCCTTTTCCGCAATTTTGATAAAGGTGTGCCAAGTCCCGGCCGCAGCGATAGGTATGTATCGGTTGCTGATAACCGTCGCGCTCCTAAGTCCGTTCACGCTCTTGTCCGCCCGCCAGCGACTAGCCCTTCGCGCGCTGTCAAAGCGCGACCTGCTCGCGCTCGTGGCTTCAGGGCTGCTGCTCGGCATGCATTTTCTCTTCTGGATAGCTTCCCTGAAAGAGACGAGTGTCGCAAGCTCCATGATTATCACGACACTGCAACCAGCCTTTGTCGGTATCGCGGCGTACTTTGCGTTCCATGAGCGCTTGTCGCGACAACGGGTCATCAGTCTAATCCTTGCTCTCCTTGGCACAGCTGTGATTGCGATTGGCGACGACGCGCGAACGCACGTGACATCGCACCTCGCCGGTGTTTCACTGCTTGGCAGCAGCTCTGCTCTGCGTGGCGACCTGCTTTCTCTTCTCGGCACCCTGTGCGTCAGCGGCTACATGCTCGTTGGTCAACACGCGCGCGCTCGACTGACCTCCACCGCCTACAATTGGAGCGTGTTTTTCGTCGCGGGATTAGGCCTTATGGTGTACGCAGGGATGACCGGAGTTCCCTTTCACGGCTACCGCCCGATGGATTGGCTTTGGCTGTTGCTTCTCGCCCTGGTCCCGACGTTGTTTGGTCACGCCCTGTTTAATTGGCTTCTCCGCTACGTGAACGCGACGACAGTATCCGTCACGATTCTAGGTGAGCCCATCGGCGCCATCTTGCTGTCCGCCTGGCTGCTGCACGAACCAATTTTTGCATACCAGATGCAGGGTGGGCTGGTGACCCTCGGCGGAATCTGGTTATACCTGTACAAGGGATCCCAAGCGAAGCCGTGATATAATGGAACCCATCGAACCGAAAAGGAGACTTGCATAGTGGCGTGTTCATGCGGTAAAGACACCTGCGGTTGCTCAATTCCGCAAGTCGTATCTCTGCGCGATGAGTCTGGCGCTGTCCATTCGTTCTATATTTCCGACCGGGTAACGGTCATGCAGCAGGAATATGTACTTCTCTCCGGTCTGGAAAACTCAGATCTTGTAGCCCTCCTGCGCGTCGAACGGCAAGCTGATGGAACGGAGCAATACCGGAACATCGAATCGGACGCAGAATGGATGATGCTGCAGGAAACCCTGTTTCAACCGCGCTGATGTCCCTCGATACCACTTCCACAGGGCCTCAACAGCCCGCACGAAAGCGGCCATATGGTCGCCTCCACCACGGATCTCTGAAATTACAGTCTTTACACCTCACAAAAGGCCCGGCAAAACTGCACCAGCTTTGCCGTGAATAACGATATCCGCAAGTCCGTCAAAATCAGTGCGCTCGAGGTTGACGAGGGCCACTTTTGCACGCCCCTGCTTAGCGAACTGCGGCAAATCAGCGACCGGATAAACCGTGAGGGAAGACCCGACAATCAGCACAAGGTCGGACTCCATCATGGAAAAGGCTGCCTCCTGAAAATACCGCACCTCCTGCCCAAATAACACTGTATCTGGCTGAAGAATGTAGTGGCAGTCGGTCCCTTTGACGTCATACGCACGGCAATACGGCACCTCTTCGGCCATGATGTGCGCAACATCATAGGACCGATGGCAAATCGGGCAATGCGCTTTGCGTACACTGCCATGCATCTCATATACGTGTCTATTCCCTGCCTGCTGGTGCAGACCGTCCACATTTTGCGTGTAGATGCGCATCCGTTTGCCCTGTTCTTCAAGCCACGCAAGCGCAAGATGGGCACTGTTCGGTTCCGCCCTGAGCAAGTCATCACTAAGAAAAGCGTACTTGTACTTCGTCCAAAAATCTTCCGGATTTTCCTCCAGGTACCATTTAGACATTGCATCCATCAGTTGTTCGTCAGCCCAAATCCCTTGTGGCGACCGGAAGTCAGGAATACCTGACTCAGTACTGATGCCCGCTCCGGTCAAGACGGTAATGTTACTGCTGTCACGAACCCATTGTCGCAGGGTATCCATCGCATCGTCTGGTACTCCCACAACCTTCACCTCCTGTTGTTAACTCGATGCTGGACGAAATGAACTGTGCAGTTCCGTCCTGACGTAACGGTGGATGCGGTTCAACATGGCACTTCGGGTCAGAATTCCAAGGAATCGACCCTCGTCATCTTCAACGCACAAAAACGGAGCGTTGATGGCGAGTTCGAGTGCACGAACAAATGCGTCACTCGCTCGAACCTTGGTCACTTCCTTGTTCATCGCATCCCTGACCTTCTGCTCTCCAAGGTGCTCGAACTCAATGCGTTCTAGTCCTAAAATGGAGTCAAGAATCAGCGTCTTGCTGATGGTGCCTTGGACGACGCTGCTTCTATCTAACACAGGTATTGCTGAATACCCGGACTTCACAAGCACCAATAACGCGTGTTCGAGTGAGTTTTCAGGGTCAACACACGCAACACGGTTGACGTCTGTCATTAGGTCCAAAATCGAAATGTCAATCAGTTCCTGAAACATAAATGAGTTTCCTCGCTTTCGGCACAAATACTGGGATGTAAAACGGATCCTCAGATGTAATTGTCACGGAAGTGAATCAGAGTCAGTCTTCGTATATGATAGAACGTAGTTCGCTCGGTCCGATGAGCCCTGTCGCTGTACCTCCACAGAGAGCAGCGGTCACTATGGACATCCTCTTGAGCCCATCACGTACCGGAAAGGACGAATCGCGTGCGCGTATTTCTTGACCTCATGTGGTACTTTAAAGCCCACAAATGGAAATATTTGTCCGGCATTCTCGTGTTGGTGGTCATCTCGCTTGTCAATCTGATACCGCCACAAATCGTGGGAATGCTCGTCGATCATATTCGGCGCCACACCCTCACCCCAAAGCTTTTGCTGGAATGGGGTGTCATCATCATCGCCATTTCGCTGTTTCTATATGTGCTCCGCTACCTCTGGCGCATCTTGCTGTTTGGCTCTGCGGTCCGGTTGGCGACGCAGCTTCGCAATCAACTCTATGAACATTTTACACGAATGTCGCCCGAGTTTTATCATGAACGTCGAATTGGTGACCTAATGGCACATTCCACCAACGATATTTCCGCCATTGAGCAGACGGCCATGCAAGGAATCATGACGTTTGTGGACTCCATCGCGACAGGTCTGGCCGTCATCGTGACGATGGCCATTAGCATCGATTGGAAACTGACCATCGCCGCACTGCTGCCGCTGCCCATCATTGCCTGGTCATCCAGCTATTACGGACGACTGATGCACGAGCGATTTACCAAGGCTCAGGCCGCATTCTCAGAGTTGAATGACCGCGTCCAGGAAAACATCTCTGGCGTCCGGGTCATTAAGGCGTTTGGACAAGAGGAAGTGGAAAAGGAAAACTTCCGCGACCTTTCACAAGATGTCGTCAACAAGAATATCGCTGTCGCGCGGATTGACGCACTGTTTGATCCGACGATATCCCTGGTTGTTGGGATTTCGTTCTTTCTCACCATTAGCGTTGGCGCTGTCTTCGTCACCCATCATGACCTGACGATTGGCCAGTTGACGACGTTCACCATGTATCTTGGACAACTCATCTGGCCGATGCTGGCGTTCGGGTGGCTCTTCAACATCGTCGAGCGTGGACACGCCTCCTACGATAGGGTGCGTGCTCTCCTTGCAACGCCGGCGGCCATTACGGACAGGCCAAACGCCGTCGATGAGGTACCGAGTGGACGCATCGAGTTTTCCATTGACTCATTCCACTACCCTACCCAGGAGACGCCGCTCCTGCGAGACATCCTTCTTCAAATCGAGCCTGGTCAAACACTTGGCATCGTTGGACGGACAGGAAGTGGAAAGACCACCTTGTTTAAGTTGTTAATGCGCGAATTTGATGCTGCTGACGGTTCCATCCGCATTGGCAGGCGAATCATCACCGACTACCGTTTGGACCGGTTGCGTGAAGGAATGGCCTACGTCCCACAAGATCACTTTTTGTTTTCTGCCACAATCGCCGAGAACATCGCGTTTGCCAGACCAGGTGCGACGCTCCCTGAAGTTCAGGCTGCAGCCAAGGTTGCTGCCATTCACGACGACATCACACAGTTCCCAGCCGGCTACGCAACCATCGTCGGCGAACGAGGTGTCACCTTGTCAGGAGGACAAAAGCAGCGCATCGCGATTGCGCGAGCCATTTTGGTCAATGCAGAAATCCTCATCCTTGACGATTGCCTGTCTGCAGTGGACGCCAAGACGGAACAGCTGATTTTGGAAGGTTTGCGGGCTAACCGATCGGATCGCACCACACTGATTGCCACTCACCGCCTGAGCACCATCGAACACGCTGACTTCATCATCGTGCTTGACGGCGGGAGAATCGTCGAACAGGGCACGCATCAGGAGTTAATTGCCGAGAACGGATGGTACAAGGACATGTACCAACGTCAGCAACTGGAATCTCTGGTTGAGCAAGGAGGGACGGTACGGTGATGAAAGAAGTCGATCAAATGGCAGCTGTATCCGCGCCCACTGGCGTGTTCCGAAGACTGCTTCGGTACCTTGGGCCGCACCGGGGCCTGTTGACCTGGGCGTTCCTTCTGCTCGGCCTCGGCACCGCGGCTGATGTCCTTGGTCCTGTGCTCATCCAGAAGTTTATTGACAACTACTTGACCCCGCAGCGCTTTCCCGTCCGGCCGCTTGTACTCCTCTCGGTCGGGTACCTGCTGCTGCAGGTGGCAAGTGCAGGACTGAACTTCGTGCAACTCGTGATGTTCCAAAACGCTGCCTTGAAGATGATTCAGGCACTGCGCATCGAGGTCTTCGGCAAAGTGCAACGGCTCGGTTTGGCCTTTTTCGACCGAACTCCAACCGGTGTGCTGGTCTCCCGCATCACCAATGACACGGAGGCAATCAAAGACTTCTATGTCACGGTCCTCTCCACCTATGTCAAAGATGCCATGCTGCTCGTTGGCATTTTTGTGGCGATGTTTTACCTGGACGTGCGCCTCGCACTGCTTTGTGTCATCCTTGCCCCACTCATCGTGGTTAGCATGGGGCTGTACCGAAAATGGAGCGGCCGTGTGTTTCACGTTGCGCGGCGGAAACTGAGCCAGCTAAACGCAAAATTGAACGAATCTCTCCAGGGCATGTACCTGATTCAGGCTATGCGTCAGCAGGAAAGATTGCGCAGGGAGTTTGCCGAGGTCAACCAAGAATACCAGGCGGCCCGGTTGCGAAACATTCAAATCAACAGCCTGCTGCTCCGTCCACTGATGGACGTCCTATACTTTGCTGGGCTTGTTGTCATCATGTACTTCTTTGGATTTCAGTCATTTCACCAGTTGATTGACATCGGTGTGCTGTACGCGTTTGTCAACTACCTCGAACGATTCTTTGAGCCGGTCAACCAGATGATGCAGCAGTTGAACGTCTTCCAACAGGCCATGGTGGCGAGTGAACGCGTCTTCCAGCTGTTAGACCAGACACTCTATGCCCCCACTCAGAAGCTGGAGCACGACCCGGCAGCGGCAGCAGGTCCACTTGTGGTAATGGACCCCGTGATGAGCTCCGTCACTGACCCCGTCACTGACCCCGTGATGAACTCCGTCACTGACCCCGTGATGAACCCCGTGATTACAAGTGGGAAGATCTGCTTCGACAATGTCAGCTTTTCCTATGACGGCGAGACGGAAGTCTTGAAGAACATCTCTTTCACGGCCTATCCAGGTCAGACCGTTGCGCTCGTTGGTCACACGGGAAGCGGCAAAAGTTCCATCGTGAACCTGTTGATGCGCTTCTACCCCGTGGTGCACGGCCAAATCACAATTGACGATGTTTCGCTTGACCGCTATAGCGATGACGAGCTGCGATCGAAGGTCGGGCTTGTCCTGCAGGATCCGTTCCTGTTTGTCGGCGACATCGCCCAGAACATCAGGCTCGGGAATCAGCGGATCGGCGATGAAGAAGTGAAGAGCGCAGCACGGTTTGTCCAAGCGGACACGTTCATTGAGAAACTGTCACGCGGGTACGCGGAGCCAGTGCGGGAACGAGGGTCGACGTTGTCAGCTGGGCAACGGCAACTCATCTCGTTCGCGCGTACGATGGCCATCGAGCCGAAGATACTGGTCCTTGACGAAGCCACTGCAAGTGTGGACACCGAAACGGAAGAAGCCATCCAGACGGCCTTGGAGAGAATGCGCCGAGGGCGTACGACTATCGCGATTGCCCACCGCCTCTCCACCATTCAGGACGCCGATAACATTCTCGTCCTCCACCACGGTGAAATTGTTGAACGTGGGACGCATCAGGAGTTACTGGCGGAGCAAGGCCTGTATCATAAGATGTTCTTGCTGCAACAAGGCGGCCGCGAGGCTGTGGAGATGTAGGCCACCTGCCGGAGCGAGGCTTTGGAGCGGACAGACCGTTCAGATGATGCGCGGCGGACAATTATAAAGTGGTTAGGGGCTGGGGAAACCCAGCCCCTTCCGCATTGAACTTCATTGAACGACCATAGGAGCGTCCAAAACGTACAGCGCGATATTCCCGGAGGGCCAATGAAACAGCGGTTGAGCCCGCGCAAGGAACAAATCTATCGTTACACAACTAAGAGCATCGAATTGCTGTCGGCTAATATGGGATATAGACCCATTTTGTAGAATAAAATGTAACTTGCCGAGTCGACTGTGGCAGCCGTAAGATACAAAACTATCCCTCTCTGCCTGAAACACGGGGGTACCCATTCGAACTTAAGGACCAAAACTATCGCTGCGCTCTCGAGTTGGGGGGTACCCCCACGAATCTAAGGACCAAAACTATCGCTGCATCCTTGGGCCTGGGGGTATATTCTTACCCAAACGCTCAATTATACCCCATCCGGTATGCATGCAAGACACAAATGTATCCCTGCAGAATTCAATATACCCTCCCCCGTACCCTCTTAAGATACAAATGTATAGCTGTAAAATCTCACATACCCAGCGGGGTATTCCGTTGCCGTCCAAATCCGAATGACATAGGGACTTGAAAGTCAAACAAGGTCAAAGTATAATGTGGTCAAGAAAGGTCAAAGTAAGTCAAAGTCAAAGTCGGGGTCAACCTCTAAGCCGGAAGTCGAAGTCGAAGTCAAAGTCAAAGTCAAAGTCAACATCTAAACCGGAAGCAAAGTCAAAGTCAGATTCGAAGTCGAAGTCGAACTCTAGAACAATCAAAGTGGCTTCGGCCGGCTGCGTTCTTGCAGCGAATCCCATTCCCAAGCAGGTTTCGGTTGCGAGATGTGGACAACGACGCGGCGACATCTTCACCTGCTTCAACCTGATTCAATGATCAATGACACCTAATTCAATGATGAATGACACCTAATTCAATGATGAATGACACCTAATTCAATGATGAATGACACCTGATTCAATGATCAATGACACCTGAGACTCAGTCCGATACGTGGCCTGAGACCTGAAAACTTAGACCGAAATTGTGAGGAGGAAATGCGATGAAATGCGATCGTTGTGAGGTACGTCCAGCCAATGTTGTCATTCGGATGGATTATAACGGCCAAGCGGAACAAATGAATTTGTGCTCGTCCTGTTACCAGGACTGGTACACCGAAGTGCTTCAAGGATCCGGCGGGCCTGCGAGTGGACTCCCTGGCGGACTCCCTAGTGGACTCCCTAGTGGCCTCCCTAGTGGCCTCGGTGGACTCCTTGGTGGATTCCCTGGTGGCATTTCTGGTGGAATTCCAGGAGCAATCACGGGTGGATTCCCTGCACCCGCGAGTGGCTCTGGTAAATCTGCTGGGCCATGGGATTTGGCGAACTGGGGTGGTTTTATGGCGGGATCGCCAACGGCTGGTCCGCAGGGGCCGGGCTCCCACCACCCTGGCGCTGGCACGCCAATGGCCGGCCAGAATCGCATTCGCCAACATGTAAACGGCAACGGACAACCTGGCCTGCTCGAGCAACTGGGACGCAACCTGACAGACGCTGCCCGATCCGGTGAGATTGACCCCGTCATCGGCCGAGACAAAGAGGTTGAGCGGGTTATCGAGATCCTGAATCGTCGAAACAAGAATAACCCGGTGCTGATTGGTGAACCTGGTGTCGGTAAAACAGCCGTCGTGGAAGGTTTGGCAGTTCGCATCGCCGACGGCAAAGTGCCGGCGAAACTAAAGAACCGTGAGATTTTCGTGCTCGACGTTGCTTCACTTGTAGCGGACACGGGGATTCGCGGCCAGTTCGAAGAGCGGATGCAGCAGTTGATTGCCGAGCTCCAGTCGAGGGAAGACGTCATCCTGTTCATCGATGAGCTGCACTTGTTGGTCGGCGCTGGCTCAGCGCAAGGCTCTATGGATGCCGGTAACATCCTGAAACCTGCACTGGCACGCGGAGATATTCAAGTTGTCGGGGCCACGACCTTGAAGGAGTACCGCCAAATTGAGAAGGATGCTGCGCTTGAACGTCGGTTCCAGCCCGTGATGGTCGAAGAACCATCCGTCGAAGACACTGTAGTCATTCTCGAAGGGCTCGTATCGCGTTATGAAGACTTCCATCAAGTGCAGTACACACCAGGAGCCATTCGTGCCTGCGCGGAGTTGTCGCATCGGTACTTGCGCGATCGGCGGTTGCCTGACAAGGCGATTGATCTGATGGACGAAGCGGGCTCGAAAGCCAATCTTCGCCAGGGAGCGAATCCCGACAGTATCGCAGCGCGGCTCGAACAAATCGCCGCCGAAAAGACCGAGGCGACTAAGGTTGAAGACTATGAGCGGGCGGCTCGACTGCGCGACGAGGAACAAGCTCTCCTCGCCATGGGAATCAAGGCAGAGCACACCAAGGACCATACACCGGCGGTCGATGGTAAAACCTTGGACACTGCTGACGGTATCAACTCGGATGCTGTCAGTGGTGCAGCCACCGCTCCGGCTACGCGTGAGGTTGTGACAGAGGTTGTGACGGTCGAAGACATTCGCCGCATTGTCGAAGACAAGACAGGCATCCCAGTGACGAAACTTCAAGCGGATGAGCAACAACGCTTAAAGGACCTGGAACGCCACTTGCGCGCGCGAGTGATTGGTCAAGACACAGCCGTTCGCCAGGTCGCCAAAGCGGTTCGCAGGAGCCGCGCTGGCCTGAAACCAAAGCACCGTCCGATTGGCTCCTTCCTCTTTTTTGGACCGACGGGTGTCGGCAAGACGGAGCTGGCACGTGCGCTCGCCAAGGAGTTGTTTGGCACAGAAGATGCGATGATCCGCCTGGATATGAGCGAATACATGGAGCGGCACTCGGTGTCGAAAATCATCGGATCGCCTCCCGGATACGTCGGTCATGAAGAGGCCGGCCAACTGACGGAGCAAATCCGGAGACATCCATACAGCCTCGTGCTCCTTGACGAAATTGAGAAAGCACACCCAGACGTATTGAACGTGTTGCTGCAAATCTTGGAGGATGGCCGACTCACCGACAGCCAGGGACGCACAGTCCACTTTGAGGACAGTGTCATCATCATGACGAGTAACGCGGGCATCACAGATAAGAAAATCACGCTGGGATTTCAAGCGGATGGCGACGTAAAGGCGCAGCAAGACGTCATAAGTGACCTTACCGGCCACTTCAAGCCAGAGTTTTTGAATCGCCTGGATTCCATCATCCGATTTGAAAACCTCGCAGAGGAAGACCTCGAGCAAATTGTACGCTTGATGCTCGATGAGTTGACCCATCAATTAGCAGGCAACAACGTGATGATGGAGTACGACGATACGGTCGTGCAGTGGCTGGCTGTTCACGGAAGGGACCCACGCTTTGGAGCCCGCCCGCTGCGCAGACTGATTCAGCAGACGATTGAAGACCCTGTCGCGGATTTCATGCTTGATGAAGCGGTTGCAGGTGCATCGATTCAACTGCACGTGACCATCAACAGCGATAGTCCGATGATTTCGCGAGTCTAAGTCTAGGCTGAAAGTCGAGGTTTGAGTGTCCCAGCAAAAAGTTGAAAGCTAAGCGCAGCATGTCCCGTCATCCCCGCCGAAGAATGGGGACTCCGCGAGCAAATCCAATGCTCGCCGCGGAGTCCCCTGTTCCTCGGGCTGTATCCCTCACCTTACCCCACTCTAAGTAAACGTTTGAGACTCGGTTTGTAAACCGAGATGTGGCACAGGCGTGTCACGTTGCAGGGAAAGCGCCCACTCCGTCATTAGCACGTTGCGGCAGCCGCGCCGTATCCAGGTACAAGCAGGAAGAACAGCACGAAGATGATAAGAAACACAACGGCCCAACGTGTGTAGCCACCAAATATCCCATATCCACCGTACATACAAGACACCTCCCTCGCCTACGAGATGTGCTACACCATATGTCACTGTGCGATTGCCTCGACGCGGTATCTGTCCCGGTTGGCACGCTGTTCCTGGAGAAGAATTTGCAGGTCAAACGTGGTCCAGGCTCAGCACGCCATACATACCAACATGGCTAGCGGGAACGCTACACAACAATGAATCCATACAGAGGCACATTGACACATTGACCAGGGGGGAGAATGATATGCGAAAAATCCAGTTGTTGGTTGGACTTGCCGGTCTAACCTTCTCTCTCACCGCTTGTGATCCGATACAAAACGCCACCAACAACACAGGAAACGCCCTGAACGGAGCTGCGGGATTCGCGAATCAAGCAGTGGATTCCCTCAACACTCCAAACCGACTGCACTCAGGTGCACAGGCACCTGCAAACTCATCTTCAGCGATGGGACTCGGAAACTCGGGGATGCAAAACCGCATCGGCGCGGCGAATTTAGGTGCACTCACGGGTAACTCCACAGTCCAGGTCGACAACGCGACAAAGACCGTTAGGCTGGTCTTTACACCACGCACCTCCACGAGTTCGGCGGACGTGCGGGGCCCATCTGCAAACAGTTCACCGCAGACTGCAAATCAGCGCTTGACGAGTATTTCCATCCCTGTGGGCTGGAGCCTGAGAGCCACGATGAGGTCTAACCAGGGAGCGAACACCCACGGTGGCGCGGCGGCACTCTCGGTGGTCCCCTACAGCATGAATGCTGGGGCGACGTCAGCGGGCATCGCTGGTGCCGGAGATGCGGCAGGCCGGGCAGGTCAGAACCGTGCAAGCTCCCCCGCCGCCATCACGTTTTCTGCCAAGCAACCTGGAGTCTACGCCATCGTAATGCACCAAACTGGAGTTCGTCCCTATATCATGACACTAGTCTCCGTGACCCCGACCATCAAAGTGCCCGTCGTATCGTTCCCGGCGAGTTGACTGTGGCGATGGACATGCCATAGACACGCGATAGGCATGCGATAGATATGCGATAGATATGCGACGGACATGCCATGTCCATGCCATGTCCATGCCATGGACATCCCCATGGACTTGCGCCATGGACTTGCGCCATGGACTTGCGCCATGGACATCCGCGGGTGTGACTGGCATCAATAGCACGGGATTCCATCGCGCCCTCTGGCTTTGGCTGGGTTGGAAGTTGGGTCGACGATAGCGAGGCGGGAACGCGTTATTCACCCTGCCCGAAACACGTTGAAGTGGAAATAACGCGCTCGCAGCGCGTTATTCACCAAAACTGACGAAAATAACACGTTCACATGTCGTTATTGACTCAAGGTTCATCCATAGCGCTTCCACAGCACGCTATTTTTTGCTGGCACTGTACATGCATTCGGAAATAACGCGCTCTGGGCGCGTTATTACAAATTACCGGAGCAAACCAAGACCAAGACCAAGACCAAGACCAAGACCAAGACCAAGACCAAGACCAGTAGTTCCACGGACGCTTACGCGCCAGCGGCGCCGGCGGCGCCCGCGGCACCCAATGACAAAGGAGTCGAGGAAGCCCTGAAGGAAGCGGCTTCTCGACAATCAGAGGCCGCCCCAGAAGGGCGGCCTCCAGTTTGACGCTCACTGTTTGAGCGGATCACAAAACCGTTGCGGTCTTGAGAACAGACTTTAGTATGCGACGCCGGCACCTGCACCGGCACCCATGCCTGCGCCCATCCCTTCATAAGGGACGAACAAAACAAACAGCACGAAAATGATAAGGAACACTACAGCCCAACGAGTGTACCCTCCAAAAACACCATACATGGATTAAGAACCTCCTTTCGGATTCTGCTCTAGCCTATGTAAGGGTGGCCTGGCGAAGAGACGGTGCCCGCCCAATTTGTGGCTGTCGAAGTGCCCAAACTTTGTCTACTCCTCGCGTGGCAACGGCACCTGCCTCCTTATTCAGTAACGTTCCGCCCATCCAGTGACATTAACTCTCGCCTTTGACTCAACAACTGAGTGCCGTGCTGCCGAAACGAAAAAGCAACACCAACCAGGCACCTTCCGGGTTGGTGTTGCTTGTGATGGTCTGATAATAGGGCACCAATTGATGCAGCCAGGTTCGCCAGCCAGTGCTGGTCAACTTATGCTGCCTGACTCCGCAATCCTTGGTGGTTGAGCTGGCAGTCACGCTCGTCCCCCGTCCCTGGAGCCGCGCCGGCCGCCGCCCGCCCAATCAACTGCAAGCAACTACTTTGCTGCTTCTACCGCCGCAATCAGGGTATCTTCAATGTCCTTAGCAATCCCTGATAATTGTTCATCTCCCACGAGCCCAATCAGCGCTGTGGGGTTGGCAAGCCCAATTTTGTTGGTGCCGTCCTTGTCCTCGTAGACGACGATCTTACACGGCAAGAAATAGCCCACAAGCGGATTGTGCTCGAGAACTTGTTTCGCGACTTTCGGATTGCATACCTCAAGCACACGAAACGCGCCCTCGTAATCAACGCCTTTCTCGTGCAGCTTGGAAGCCATATCAAGTTCCCAAAGAACCCCAAAGCTGCGTTCCTTCAAAGCCGCAGAAACAGCGCTAATTGCATCATCAAGTGACTTTTGCGTGGTCACAGTATAATGAAACACGGTCATTCCCCCTAGCATAATCAGTTTGTTCCTCATTGACCTTCATCATACCACAGCGATACCCTATACCGTATCTGTGTGGTCAACTTTTGACAGGGGCGAACGCACTGCCAGAGCACTGGCAATGATGAGACAGACGCCAATCACACTCCATATCTCCGCCGCGTGGATAAGGCCCAATCTTCCCGAGAGCAGCCCAAACAGCGGAAACACCACAATCATGAAGAGAGAAAATGCCGTCGAATTCGCAGACAGGAGCGTAGCCCGCTGGCGTGTCGGGATGATGTCGTTGAGCTTCCTGTCGATGAGCGGATCGGCAAGGTTTCCTCCTGCCGATCCGGTAAGGTACCCCACTCCAGACGCCACTCCCGGCACAAAGGCAAACAAGGTTAGCCCAAGCCCGCCAATGAAGGCTGTTACGACGGCCGTGCGACGCTCGCCTAAATACCTGGTTACCCTGTCGGAAGAGAGCGCCATGACCGCACCAAACCCGTTTTCGAACCCGCTCAGGATGCCTATCCCCACGAGTGACCAACCACTGTGCAACAACAGGGACTGGCCGTAGAACGAAAACGTCGCCAGAAACCCCGACAAGACTGCGCTGAACAAGAGCCATCTAAGAAACAATGGTGACGACTTCGCAAAGCGGATGGCGTCTTTTGCGACGGTCAAAGCGGATTCACGGGACGCATTTGATTCCTCTCGCGGCGCTGACTTCACATCCTTTAGGCCACGAGGTTCAGAGATGAACAACGTCACCGTCATCGAAACGACGTGCGCGATGATGATGGCAATGTAAATCGCATTCCATGACCAGTTGGCCAGCGCACCACCAGCGGCTTCTGCCACAGCCATGGAAACCAACATGATGGCCATCATTCGTCCAGAGATGCGCTGATAGCGCTCCTGTTCTCCTGCAATTCGCGCCGACTCGTAGGCGAGCGCAGCATCACTGCCATTGACAAATGTGCTCTGCACGCCGCGAGCCGCGAATGCCAGAGCTGCAAACAAGAAGTTGTGGCCTATCAGGGACAAAACACTGTACACAACCCCAAACACCCCACTGGCGAGGAGGGAGAGTTTCCAGCCATAGCGATCCGCAAAGATCCCAATCGGCACGTCCACGAACAAGCATACAACGTGTAAAATCGCTTCGAGGAGACCGATGTCAAATAAGGATATCCCCTTCACCTGCCAATAGATAAGCCACAGACTGCCGTCAAACCACAGTCTCGACGTCGCAGTATAGCCGTATAGTGCGACCAAATTCCGTCGCCCGACAGCCCTCGCGCTCTGTCTGTATTCATCAAGGTGGACTTCATAAATGACCTTTTGACCCCCATCGACGTCGGGGCTCCCCTTCGTCTGTGAGTTTGCATCGACGTCCGGGCTCACATCCATATGTGGGTTCCCGTCCTTGCGTGGGCTGCCAACCATATCCGGGCTCGTATCTGCGTTAGGGAACTGTCCGTTCAAGAGAAATCCTCCGTTCTGTCTGTTTGCTGTTCGCAAGCATAAAAAACCGTTCAGGCTATTGCCCAAACGGCGACAGAACAGTCATCACAAACCGGTTATCAATCGCTCCTACCAGACGCGGATGAAGGAAACGTCGCGATGACCAGTTTGCAGCTGCAGTGAGTCGCCGAAAATGGGCACACCCGTCCCCTGCAGCGAAATTACGGGGCCATACAACCGCAGATACTGTGTCATCGCGCGTCACCTCCCTCGTGAACCCATCACCTCGGGTCGAATGCTAAAAGCATATGGAAATCATGCCAATCTGTCAAGGATTCTGATATGTAGCGCGAACAGAATTCCATGTTGCGAGCAGCTCTCTCTCTCGGTCCGGTTTCATTCCCGCCTTCCACTCTGTGTCCGAGGGCCTGTTGTCGGACCAAGCCAGCGTATCCCGCACTGTCTCCACCAGTGGCCGCAACTGCAACCCGTGTGTCGTGGCCTTTTCCACACTCACTTCCATAAAACCTGGCCACCCGGCGGCCTCACCAATCCATAGCGGAAGCTCAATCCATGGTTGCACGCCCTGTTGCGCGAGAAATGTTTCATCCACCGAGACAAGTGTTGCATCGCGTTCAGACACTGCCTGACACACGTCGAGCAGTTGCGAGAACGGCAGCGGATGGCCCGTCGCGTGGTAGATGCCAGACGCCTCCTGTTCGATGAGATGGAGCGTGAACCGAGCCAAATCACGAACGTCGATAAACTGCACCGGCCGGCTGAAGTCGCCGGGCACGAGAACCTCTCCACCCTCCGCCATGCGATGCGGCCAGTAGGTGAACCTGTCCGTGGGATCATTCGGACCAACAATCAGCCCCGGGCGAATGATGAGCGCGTGACTGCCGAATGCTTGTGTCACTTCTTGCTCACACAGCGCCTTGAGCGGACCATAGTACTTGGAGATGTCCTCACTGTTTGCATCCTCTTCTGGCAAGACATCGACGGTTGAGGATTCATCCATCCCGGATTTTGGAAAGCCAGGATACACGGAAATGCTCGAGATGAACGTGTACTGTTTCGCAACCGCCTTCAGGGTCTCTGCCGATTGTTTGACCACCCGCGGTACATACCCGCATGTATCAACGACCGCATCCCACGTGCGCGCTGTGAGGAGTGATGTTTGACCATCGCGATCGCCAAGGATTTCCTCCACATGGGGGAACAAACCGGTGTTGGTCTGGCCGCGGTGAAAAATAGTCACCTCGTGGTGGTTCGCCAGTGCAGCCTCCACAAAATGTCGACCCAAAAATTTTGTACCGCCGATAACCAAGATTCTCATTTCGCCTTGCCTCCCAAAATCAAGATTCAAATGGTCTACAAAAGAGCAGCATCCAAGATGCCGTATTGCCATTCACGCCGCCCGGGGACCGATGGGTCACCGTAGAACATTATCGGGGATACATGCATTTCCCGAAGTCCGAGAGCCCGAAGAGACCTCATCCACGCGCTTTGTCCAGCAGGGATGTCAATCCGAACCCTTCCTTGAAATGACTGTGTCAGATGCACTACCAGTTCCATCGCAATGGACATTTCAGTGGCGTAGAGCGGGCCTATCACCAACATCTTCCCAACTTCAGTTGCCGCTCCGTACCCGAGCAGCCGGCCGTCATTAGCGCGCGCGACACTCGTGGTCGTGACAGTTTTGAGAAACGCTCTGTAAGTTTCACTGCGGTCCACACCCGTGACTTCGCCATCCATGCGGATGACATCCATCCAGTCCCCTTCGCCAAATGGGAGAATCTCCATGTCTCGCTGTCTGTCCGCATCGTGAGCCGCAGGGTTTGGCACCCCGATGTAACGATGAGCCCTGTCTATCGTTTCAAACCCAAGCCCGCGATATAGTGGATAGCCGGCATCCGTCGCGAGTAGGCCGATCCGCTTGACACCCAGCTCCCCGGCAGTCTCCAGACAGCGCTTCACAACGGTTGCGCCCAGCCCCTTGCGCTGCCACAACGGGTGGACAATGACCATGCCGAGAGCCGCCAGTTCTCGCCCGTACGGAAAGAGACAACTGCTCGCAATCAGGCTGCCGTCCGCAAATGACCCGAAAGCTTTCCCTACCTGCAGCATCGCCCCGAGTCGGCCGGGTGCAAGGCCCCAGCCCACCGAAGCGACCAATTGCGACACATGTGGCTCATCCTGCATCGTGAGCGATTCCATCTGCCAGGGACGCGCCCCACCCAGCACTACTTTCCCAGTAGCCTCACAACTCTTGGTGGGTTGCCCTCTATCAAGGTCTTGCTGTGTCACCGGGCCATCCTCCCTGCTTTAAGGTTTGTGGCTGACAGCGAGCCACTCGAGGCCTTGAAAGGACAAAACCTTACCCTCAACGAATTCCACCTGAAAATAGTCAGCTGCCGCTTTCGGGGCACTTTGAATGTACTCCAATACTTCGCGGTACTGCTGTTCGGATGTCACCATCCGCAAAGCCCAACTCTCAAACTCAAACTTCTTCCAGGATGCCTGTCCCCTCTCAAAAACGAGCCCAGCAGCCGCTATCCATTCCTGCCACTGCGTCGCCGGTGCACAGCGAATGTGGCTCCTGTCGCGCAGATGCTCGACGGTGTTGTACCAAGCTGCGAGTGCTCCATCTTCGGGAACAATGTTGTCTACCAAGACAAACCTGCCCCCTGGTTTTAACACGCGGGCGACTTCTTGGACAAACTGTCTCGGATTCGGAAAGTGATGCGGAGCAATCCGGCACGTGACTGCGTCAAACGTGTCGGACAGAAAAGGCAGCTGTTCTGCGTCCGCGGTGACATAAGAAACGTTGTCAATTCCACTTACATCGCGAATATGGCTCCGGGCCTCGGCAAGCATCCTAGGTGTCAAGTCGCTTGCCACGACGTGCTTCACCATGCCAGCTAAAGCCTTGGCAACGTGCCCGCCGCCCGTGGCAACATCGAGTACAAGCCAGTCTGCGTGAGGGTCTACGGCTGCAACGACCGCTTCAAGTGCTGTCTGGTTGTTATGCATTGCGCTGTCGACGTAAGCTCTTGCCACCCTGCCGAACTGCTCTTGCACCAGTTGCTTTTGCTCGCTTATCTTCTCTGCACTCATCTGTTGTTCGCTCATCTTCTCGGCACGTACGTTCTCTTCGCTCATCTTCTGTTCGCTGGTGTTCTTCCGTTCCCTTATCGTCTCTTCTTCGCTCATGATTGGCCCTTCTCCCCTGTCGATGGTCATACGAGTTCCCTCCCTGAGTCGCAGCCCGGTCTCTTAAGGCCGGTCAGCTCATACTCAGGGTAACGAACGGGGCCGTAAACGGGCATCGCGTTTCCAAATGGCGGCATGGGATGTGACGATGCCATCACCGCTTGAAACGGTCATGCGGTCATGCGGTCATGTGGTTATGTGGTTATGTGGTTATGTGGGCGTACTGACGTTTTACAACGTGCAGGTGTGCAACAAGACTCAGCCCTTCATACCAACCTCCGTGACGTCCTCGAAGACATAGAGGAGTTCCTTGACGAACTCTCCCCTGATGCCCGCGATGCGTTCGATGAGCGGTTTTGCCCCCATGGCTTCGTAGAATTGTCGACCGTTTTGATTATCCGTAAAGACCACAACGACCATTGACCGGTAGCCTCTCTCTGCCAGCTCTGTTGCAGCGGCCTTCACCAGTTTTCTCCCCACTCCCTGGCGATGGTATGACGGCAAAAGATATAGCCCGTAGAGTTCGCCGTCAATATCCGGGGCAAGACTCCGCTCTCGTGACGCACCTGCATGCGCGTAACCGACAATTCCGTCGCCAGTATCCGCAGCCACGACAAAGGACGGGGTGTCGGTTCGCGACAGCATTCGTGCAAAACGTTCTCGCGACGCGTCGTATGAAAGCGAATCAAGGAAGTCGTCTGACATAAGGCCGCGATATGTTGATTGCCACACATCGACATTGACCCGCGCGATATCGGAGAGGTCATCGTGCGAGGCGAATCGAATCTCCAGTGCTCCCACCTCCATCAAAAAATTCCGTCTCTTCACATGTTACCTGAATCCAAGTTGAAACTGGGAAGCATTTAAAAAATCGCCGAAGTCGATGACCTCGACTTCGGCGAACACCAGAGCGTATAACCAGAGGATCGCTAGAGGATCTCTAGAGGATCTCCAGAGGATATCCAGAGAATCTCCAGAGGATATCCAGCGCCTACTCAGGCGAGCCGCTCTAACCGCGGAAACATGATGTTATTCTCGAGGTGCACGTGACGAAACATGTCTTCTTCGAGTTCGGCTAACTTCTGAAACGTGTAGCTGTAAGTTCCACAGGCATCGTCGGGAACGTAGTAGTCATTCGTGACGACCCGCATTTGCTTGAGCAAGTCACCTGATTCAGTGTGTTCTTGCTCTAGAACTTCAATATGAGTGAGAACCTTCCGTAGGATATCTACGTCTCCTGTCTCTTGATACTCAATGATGAGCGGAAAAATATCCGTTTCTTCCTTAATCATGTGTTGTTCGATGTCCATCTTGAATGTATGGAACGTCCGGTGTAACGGAGAAAGCGTGTCAAGATGATTTTTCCCGTGTACGCGTAAGATTTTTGTGGTCAGTTCGCCGAGAATCGGCAACGTCTTTTGCAGATAGGCATGGTGGGTATTGACCACATGCGAAATCAATTTGTCAAACGACTCATCCGTCCAGTCCGTAGTGGATGCGGCATCCGCGCGAGCTGTTTCGTATCCAGCATTTAATTCCTTCAGCAACTGCTCGATGTGAATGTCCGTGCCCTGCACCGCTTCAGCTACAGTCCTGTCTCCTTTGCAGCAATAATCCACCTTGTAACCTTTGAATATCGTTCCGGCCTCCGGGTACGTGGTGACGATGTCTCCGAGTTTGCTGTTTGTGCCAAACATTCTGGTCATCTCCATCTTCAGCATTTCTGCAACTACCGCGGCCATGCGGCAGTTGCAGTACGTTCTGTCAGAGTCCTTACATGACCAACGTAACACCAAGCCAGTGAGCAAATCGTGACGCGAGTCACAAACAGATGCACGGTGACGCACCGCACAGCGCGACGGAGAGCGAATCGTGTAGACTGATAGTAATAACCGTAATAACCGTAATAACCGACACAACAGACGACGCGGAGGCTGATTGTACATGCGTGTAAGAGAACACTTTCTCCTAGGAACTGACCAAGCAACGATATCCGTCACCGCTCGCGGCACACAGGACCGTGAGACGCTCTTTATCCATGCACTGAACGCCATCTTGGAAAAATACAAGGAAGAATTTGGACCAGAACACGCTGCCAAAGCCGCAGACGACCTGCGTACCGCCGTCGAATCGGATACAGCGTCTACCACCACGAATTGGCGTCTCCGGGACGAGGATTCGTGCTGGACGGAAGCGAAACGACAATTGGCACAAACAGACCACGAGGTCTAACTGTCGGGAGACACGTTCTTCCATCGTCGGCCCTGCAGGCAAGCGTACACCCCAACCTTCATGTCCGTACATAACGTGTACAGATGCAATGTAGATGCGGACGCTCGCGTTGGGGGTCGGTTGGATGCTGCGGCACGCCTGGTATGCAGTGATTCCTTCTTCAGACTTAGGTAGTACACCGGTCGAAGCCATCGTCTGTGCCACACCTCTCGTGCTGTTTCGAGACTCTTTTGGAGTCCCGCACGCTTTTCTGTCACAATGTCCTCACCGGGGCTGCGACCTGTCCATCGGTACCGTGGTTGGCAATCACCTGGTGTGCCCATACCACGGGTGGCGCTTTGACGAGCGTGGACGGTGTGTGCACGTTCCTGCAAATCGCTCGGGTATGAAAATTCCAGACGCTGCAAGGTTGCAGGTGTATCCGGTTTGCGACAGGGTCGGGCTGACCTGGGTTTATGCCTCGCCCATCGGTAATAATGACACCCTGCCTGATTTGTCGTTGTTTCCGGAACTTGGCCAAAGGGACTGGCAGTACGTACCGTTTCAAACGTCATGGAACGCCAACATCTGCCGCGTCGTCGAGAGTGTTCTTGACGTCTCGCATCTGCCGTTTGTGCACCCGGAAACGACGGGTGAAGACGTCTGTCCGGTTGTTCACGGCCCCGACTACTTCTTTTCAACACGCGGTATCATCATCCACCCGACCCCATTTGCGCCGTCGCACCCCTTGGAGCCCATCCCCGCGCCCGAAGGTGTCGCCGACAGGACGGAGATTGAACTAATATTCCCAAACCACTGGACAATCCGTACGCCAATGGGCGACGACAAATGGATGTGCACATTTCTAACGTTCAGTC
Organism: Alicyclobacillus curvatus; assembly: GCA_017298655.1. Lineage (GTDB taxonomy): Bacteria > Bacillota > Bacilli > Alicyclobacillales > Alicyclobacillaceae > Alicyclobacillus_B > Alicyclobacillus_B curvatus. Next base: position 465,688 of record CP071184.1, on the reverse strand, counting down.
CCATCCGTCCAGATGCGACCAAAATATTTGGTATCGCCATGAGGAACTTCGATACGGATTCAGTGTTCCTCGACGACTTTCATGTCGAACACACGAAGTTTGTCATGGAACAGGACCGGGCCATCGTCGAACGCCTACGGCCAGTAGTCCCCCCTCCGTTAAAGCACGAGTCCCATGTTCCGTCAGACGCCCCAGCCATTCGTTTTCGTGCGATGCTGTTTGACGCCTTGAAGCGGGAGATCACCTGAAGTGTGAAACGTAGTACTATAGGTCACAGACACAGGAGGGATGCAGATGCCGCAGCCATGGGACTTGGTGGTAAGGCTTATCACGGCCGGAATTCTTGGTGCAGTCATCGGTTTCGAACGCAAGGCGCACCTCAAGGACGCCGGGATACGCACGCACTTCATTCTTGCCATCGGGTCAGCGCTCATCATGGTGGTTTCAAAGTACGGATTTCACGATATGTACGGCATTACAAGTGTTAGTTTTGACCCCTCCAGAATTGCCGCCCAAGTGGTCAGCGGAATCGGCTTTGTCGGAGCAGGAATGATAATCTTCCGGCGCAACACCGTGCTTGGCCTGACAACAGCCACAGGACTGTGGGCCACGGCAGGGGTTGGTCTAGCGGCCGGATCCGGTATGTACGTCATTGCCATTAGCGGCACCATTCTCATTCTAATTGGTCTCACTACGTTGAAATCGATAGAGCACCGTTTTGTTGGCCGCATCGGATCTATCGTCGTAACGGCCAGGGACCGCAAGGGACTCATCAGCGACCTCGAAACCACGCTGCATGAAGCTGGATTAAAAGTCCAACGCATTTCCATCACACGGTCTGAAGAGGACGATGAAGTCGAGATTGAGGTCACGGTACGCGTCACAAAACGGGAAGGAAGTCTTGATGCGCTGCGCAGTTCAATTGTTCGCGTGGAAGGCGTGGAGCAGGTAAAGATGCCGAACGTGCTGTGACGATGTACCTGTGATGATCTACCTGAGATGGTCTTGCTGTAGTCGTCGTACTGTGATGATGTACCTGTAAGGGTCTTGCAGTAGTCGTCTTTTTCTGATGCTGTTGCTCTGATGCTCCTGACCATGGCAACGGCACCTTATTTCTTACAGTAACAGGGAATGTATTGCACGGGCTGTGGAAAACTACCTGAACGGTGAGAGGCTATCGAAATGGTGACTCGCAGATGGTCGTTCATCGAATTCTAGACGATTTACAAAAGGTGGCTGGCCCGTGCACAACAAGAACTGGTTTCTAGCGATTTGCACCTTTTTCGTGACGTCTCTGCCGAGTCCCGTGATGGCGGCAGCACGTGAGGGAGGAGCAAGTCAGGCGGTCGTTCCTCAGGCCCCGTCTGCGTCGACGTCCACTTCCACGAATCAGACCTCGTACACGAGACCTGTCAACATCATGACTTATAACATTCACTTTGGAGTCGGTACGGACGGCGCATATGACCTCACTCGTATCGCGAACGTCATTCGCCACTCGCACGCCGACATCATCGGCTTACAAGAGGTGGATGTGCACTACAGCGACAGATCGCATTTTGAGGATGAAATCAGTCTCCTTGCCACATCACTCCACATGCACTATGCATTCGCGCCCATTTATGACTTCTCCCCGACCACTCAAGGAGCGCACAGGCGTCAGTCTGGAGTTGCAGTCATCAGCCGATATCCCATCGTAAAGTCTTACAATCATCTGCAAAGTCGACTCTCGACAGAAGAAGCAAACCCGGTTCTCCGACCCATGCCCGGCTTTCTCGAAGCCGTCGTGCAAGTCAACCAGACCCCTGTCACCGTTTACGTCGCCCATCTCGACTACCGCGATGACAGCCGAGTACGTGTGGTTCAGGTGTGCGAGATGATGTCCATCATATCAAGCCGATCCGTTTCCACATCTGCGTCCAAATCGCATGGGGATAGGCCGGACACGGTTCGTCCTCAGTCTTCAGACACGCAGGTACTTCTCGGTGACTTTAACGCCGCACCGGGACAACCCGAGCTTGCCCCATTGTACAAACATTTTCAGAACGCTCTTGTGAACTGTCGCAAGGACTGTTTCACCTTTCCTGCAGACAAGCCCTTGTGGCAACTTGACTTCGTGATGGTACCCAGTTCGGCGCATGTTGTCCGCGCCTTGGTACCGAATGAGCCGAAGGCTTCCGACCATCGCCCGGTTGTCACCGTTGTCAGATTCCAAAAGCCTTAAGAACCCGCCGGGCTGACCCAAAACAGCAACAGGCGGCGCATCAGCATGAAGGCTGATACACCGCCTAAACAGGAACATTGTTCTAGGTTTAGGGACGAGGTTTACGCGTTGCGGCTCAAAAAGAACGGCATTTCCTCGACGCCTGCGATTCTTGCGTAGACAAACATCTGCCCTTTGTGATGGACCTCGTGGTCTTTCATACTGCCAAGCCACACGTGTCCAGGTGCATCCATTCCAAAAATCGCCTTGCCGTCGACCATTCCTTCAATTTGCGCCTCTGTCAGAGACTCGATGGTGGCTTTCGTTTTCGCGGTATACTCATCCACAATGCGCCGCACATCTGCCATCGAGCTGGCCTCCACTTTTTCCGGGCGCCCGAAAGACCCAGCTTTCACGGCCTCGGCAAACCAATCTGCGCTCGTGACCATATGTAACGCCAGATTACCCAAAGTCATGGAATTCGCCCAAGGCTGAAAATCGAACTTCTCGTCAGGGACGCGATTCAAAATGTCCTGCAGCACAGCTCGATGCGTCATAAACTGCTGCGCATAATTCACTCCGTTGCTCACAACACTCACCCCGTTCAGTGAATAAAATTGTCTTACCTTCCTATTTTGCGCCCTATTCGCAACAGAGGCAAGTCATCGTTTCCTCATTGCTGAGATGTCTATCGCTGCGCCCGTCGTTGTGTCCGTGGCGGTGCCCGTGGTGACGCCCGTGGTGATGTCCGTGGCGGTGCCCGTGGTGACGTCCGTGTCAATATCCTTGGCACCGTGCAACCGAGCAAATCTCCGAAGCCCGGTCTCCAAAGCCTCTGCAAGCAGCTTGGTTGGACGAACTGCTGGTTCGAGGTAAATACTTTGAATCTCGAGGACACCCCGGGTTCTGTCTAGTTTTGGGTCAATGCGACCAATCAAGCGGTCACCTGCAAGAATTGGCATAGTGTAATACCCGTACGTCCGCTTTTCCACAGGTGTGTAGATTTCCCACTTGTAATCAAAGGAAAACAGGTCCAAGACGCGACCCCGCCGCCACAGAAGGTTGTCAAGTGGAGGTAAGAAGCGAATATCCCGACCGGCAACAGTGACCGAAGTTGCCTTCCTTGGCACCGTCACGCTCCGCTCCTGCCCGAGAAGCATCTTTCGTTCAATGGCACAGAGTTCGTCTACATCTTCGGCCAGGATGTAATACTCCGTCTTGCAGCCCTCAATCGCCAAAGGAATGACGGCTCCCCGAGAGAGGTACGGGGAGAGGGCAGCCTTGCGCTCTGCAGCCTTCCACCGGGCCCAGCCAAACCGGCTGTCCGAGAGGTCAAAAATGCGATACGCCCGCATGTATTTCTCCATCAACAACCGCTCAGCGTCATGAGTCTCAATCCCCTTTGCATCTTGCCAGATGGACTGTGGGATGGTGTACTCAGCGAGATCGAAAAAGCGGGTGTTTCCATCGCGTTTAACCACTCGAATGGTGCCGGTATCGTTGAGTAGGTTTAAGACGTGCGAAGTGGCCTTTGTTTTCGGTGCTTGATTATCCCAATAGCCATGGACCTTGTCGTTTGTCTCAAAAGCGCTTGCCGGAAGTGCACCTTCTCGACTCAATCGTCTGAGTACTTCAGCGGCCACTTCCTGGTACTTGCTAATCTCGGCCGCCAGCGCCGCCTCGAAGCGTCTTCTTATGCCCTGAATCAAAGGGTAGTCTACCATCGGCAGTACACACGCTGCGTTCGCGATGTACTCGAAGACCTGATGTTGTTCGAGCAGCTGATTCAAAAGCTCAGGTTGGTATCCCGGCAGCCTCGCTCCGAGTACCAGATGCTGATTGCGCGCAACGGCCGCAACAGGGTCAATTTGGACACACTCCAGGTGCGAAATGAGTTGCAGGACGTCGTCAGGCGTCGCACGTCGCTGCTGCCGAATGTTTCGGGTTGACGGCGGGATGGTTTCGTTGTCTGAGTAAAAGTTGCCGAGCTGCAGCGCGGCTGCACTCCTTCGACGTCCGCAAATCTCGACAAGCCACAGCGGCTGACAGGGGGATGACAGATGACAGCTGCTGTGCCCGGAATAATCGATGGACGACAAAGAACCCTGCTCCGGCCGCAGTGGCAATGGTAGATACAAGCAAAATGGGCGTCACACCAAAAGAATCAAATAAGGCGCCGTAAAGCGGAGGACCGACAAGCCGCCCTACGCTGCCTACGCTGCCAACGAGACCAAGGTAAAAGGGAGCGGATCGGCCTGTCGTTTGCGAGACAATCGCCGGTATCGAGGGATTGAGAAGCATTTCCCCGAACGTACAAACAATCATGCCAATCACAAGGTCAATGTAGTTGGTATGCAGTAACAGCATGAAACCAAATCCGACCGCGTAAAACAGGGCGCTTGAAATCAGTCGCGCATACAGCGAGCGCGTCAGCAGGCGATTCAACAGCGAGGTCAGGGGTTGTCCAACGACAATCACGATGCCGTTCACTGTCCAGAGCAAGCTGTACACCGCAGGACTCAATCCCTTGCTGTTCAGATACGGAGCAACACCTGTATTCCATGCAGACGTGGACACCATGACAAGCATCGAGCCAAGGGCAAGGAATAAATAAAGCCGGTAGTCCAGTAATAGCGGGCGAAGCCCGGACCCTGCCGATTGCCGAGGCAAGCCGTTCTCCATTCGACTCTCTCCGGTCAGGTTGATGCGATTGAAGAACACCAGGAAAAATATCCCGAACCCTGCCGTTGAGATACCGTCAATGAGAAATGTGAGGTTGAACGAAATCGCCGCCAGCACACCGGCGAGGCTCGTGCCAATGGCAACGCCCATGTTGTTAAATACATAGATTGAATTGAACAGACGCGCCTGCTGCTGTGGCCAGCGAAATCCGACAAAAGCGTTCACGGCAGGCATTGTGACAGAGAACAAGAAACCGTTCAACACCATGATACAAATGTAGGGAATCCAGGCTTTAGCTACAATCAAGCACAGCTGCGCCACCCCGGTTAGAATGAGCGATGAGACGATGAGGCGCTTCGGCCCCACCCGGTGATAGAGCGATCCGCCAAGAAACTGCCCGACAATCCCAGCCGCGGACTGGAGCAACAAAACGACTCCAGCCTCCGCGTAAGTGCGGTGTAACACGTTGTGAACGTAAATGGTGACCAACGGCCACATCATGGCGTTGCCAATGGCATTGAGCAGACTTGCGAAAATGAACACGTATGACTCTCTCGGATAACCCGTTGTAAACGACCGGATACTCTCTCTTAGCTTCTGCATGGAGTTGCTCCTATGAAGTAGAAGGTTTGACTGCAGCACACTAGTTCGACATCAACTGCGCAAATGCCTGCTCGTCGCAGCCCCTACCCGCCTCATCGTCTTGATGTCTTCCCGGGTGAGCCTCTGGTCTGGTTTCTTGAGAAACCGTCCTACAGGCAACACACGGAATCGTGTTCCCCCTCCGCGCTGGAATTTATGCACCCATGTGGGAATCGTACGGACGGCCTGCACACTCGTTACGCCTTTGTCATCCTTCGTCACCGTCAGATTAACGATGACGCCGCTGTCCGAATGAATGTTCCCGAGCATTCGGTCGGAAATGAAGTTGCCGAGTGAATAAATGACGAATTTTTTCGCAACACGCCCACTTCGCTCGCGCACGCTGCGAAGTGACATGGGCTGTAAAACATGCGGGTGAACCCCCAGAACAACGTCCGCTCCGTGATAGAACAATCGCTTGACGAGAGACTTCTGTTTATCGTTTGGAAAGCGGTGAAACTCTTGGCCGAAATGGAGCACGACAATGACCAGGTCGGCGTGCTTTTTCATGCGGGCAATATCGTTTTCTATCTTCGTCGGCCAGATTCGGTTGACAGCCCAGGCAGAATCCCGCGGTACCGGAATGTTGTTGGTCCCGTACGTATATGCCAGCACACCAACGCGAACTCCTTTGACATTTGCGACCAACAGTTTCGCCGACTCTGACCTGCTTCTATATGTCCCTGTGTGCCGCAATCCATGTCTGTCAAGTACGCCGAGCGTACGCTTCAGACCTCTGATTCCCCTATCCATACAGTGGTTGTTGGCGGTTGTGAGGACGTTAAATCCGGCACGTCTGAGCGCACCTGCAAGCTCATCGGGACAATTGAACATCGGCCAACCCGTCTTCTGGTTGCGCTTTTGATATGCAGGCTCCCGCCCCGAAAATGTGGTTTCCAGATTGCCGATGGTCAAATCTGCCCCCCTCAAGTATGGGGCAACTTCACGGAACATGGGGTCAAACGCGTATGACCTCCCTCCCTCCTGCTTTGCTGAGGCTATTTGTCGTCGCCACATGAGCACATCGCCGACAGCGGCAATATGGATGGTTTTCAATTGCGCACTCCTCCTTGGACAGCCAGGGCAACAAGAGGGTTTCACGGACACCCCTCTGGTCTCTCCCACAGACTATTCACAAAGCGGCGTGTACGCATAGGAGTCTGCCCATCCATGGACTTCCCCGATGACATATAATCCGCTATGCGGTTTCATGACCAGATTTTGTGATTCTGGGGGCGACGGAAAAATGGGCAACGTTTTGCGCTTGAAAAAGCCTGTTATCGCGATTACCGGGAGCGCCGGAAAATCTACGACGAAAGAAATGGTGGCGTCTGTCCTTGCCACGAGGTGGCGCATCTTTAAATCTGTTGACAATCTGAATTTCTTCACACATACGCGTCAATACGCAAAACGGATACAGCCGCGCCATCAGGCGGTTGTTCTTGAATACGGAATGTCTGGAGCCGGGCACATCAAGCAGCATTGTTTGGCGATTGAACCCAATTACTCGGTCATCACCAACATCGGGTCCGCGCACATTGGCGCTTTTGGCGGAGATGTGCGAAAGTTAGCGCGCGCAAAATCGGAGATTATTCGCTGGATGAAGCCGACGGGGACGGTCGTGCTGAACAAAGATGACCGGAACACATCACTCATTGATAAGGGGAGGTTCCACGGCCGAACTGTCACGGTCGGCATCAATAACAGTGCGACATATCAGGCACGGAGTGTGCGGTACAGCTCAGCCGGAATGACGTTTCAGGTGCCTCTCCATGGAAAAACGGAGCAATTTACCATCCCGATTTATGGTCGACATCATGTCTACAACGCGCTCTGCGCTATCGCTATTAGCGACTTGCTCGGTTTCTCACCACAACAAATCCGCGTCGGTCTTCGCCGCTATCGACGGATGCAGCGACGAACAACCATTCATCGGTTTGCCCGCAACATCGTGCTCATTGACGACAGTTACAGCTCGAATCCTCACGCTGCCAAGGCGGCGATTGATACGCTTGCCCAAATTGGCAAAGGGACAAAGATTGCTGTCCTCGGCAGTATGCGAGCTTTAGGGTCATACGCAGGCAAAGGGCATCGCGAGGTCGGGCAATACATTGCAGGGAAAAATATCTCTCGTCTATACACGTATGGCGTGCTTGCCAAACAGATAGGTACTGCCGCTGTAAAGGCTGGAATGCCTGCAAGTCATGTCATCCACTTTGCCAAACAAGACGCGCTCCACCGCCATCTGTTGTCTCACCTGACAGCAAATACGACCATCCTCGTCAAGGGTTCGCATGCGGTACGTCTCATGGACACAGCAGACCTCCTCAAACGACGCCTTGGCGGGAAACCTTTGGCGGCATCAAGGAAGCCTGCTGTTCGGAAACAAATGACGGTACGGTCGCAACCACTAGCGGGCAAGAGCCCATCAGCTAAGAGCGCATCGGGCCGGCGTAGCGTAGGTCAGCGCAGACTGAGCACAAAAAGCGCCAGCCGCCATCCACAGAAGACGGGAGTTCGGGCAATCACCAAGGCGCTTCGCAAGCGCAAGTAAGCGCAAATAAGCATCCCTTCCTGTTGGAATCCACCGAGGTTTCGGTGGACCCAGATGCAGATGCATGGCTTGTAACGGTCCAGGCACGTCGGAATCACCCATTTGACCCGACTTATGAACGGAATCGGGGCACTCCCGAGTGATTCGCTTTGCTAACAAGGAAGTAGCACAGTCCGGCGACAACAAAGCCGACGTAGAAACTGAGGTCAGCTCCGTGCAGGGCCTTCGCGATGGGACCCTGATACAGAGATGCGGCCATAAATGGGATGGACACACCAAACCCGACAAGAAAACTTAACAGCCCGCTCCACCCGATTCGAGCGCTCATCCGTGCGTCTGAACTTGCCCTGCGATGCCGCTTCATGAAATAGAAGTCCGTAAACAGAACGCCCAGCCATGGCATGAACCAGTATCCGAGCATCAGCAAGAAATTTTCGTAGTTCTGTTCAAAGTGCCCTGAGCCGTAGAGGCTCAACCCAAGTCCAATCACACTTGCAACCACAGCTAGAGTCCAGCGTGGGAGACGAATATCCATGGCCCCGGCGGCTAGGGAATTGGAATACAAATTGAGTGCATCTGCTGCAGTCCCGCCGAGAATGATGGCGATGACAGCCACCGCCCCAAACCCACCCATCACAGTATGCAAATCAGAAATGGGATTTCCCTTGGTGGAAGCAGCCAATACGGCAACAGCGGCACCAACGAGTTCTAACCAAACGGACGCCAGGAATGAGCCCAGGAATGCAAAGCCCCAAACCTGGGTCTTGCGGGTGCTCTTCGCCAAGTAACGGCTGTAGTCGGAGGCATAGGGTCCCCAACTGCCGATGTAGGAGAAGGCAGCCGCCACCATCACCGCGAATAGAACCCAGGGTTGACTTACAGTCGGATGGTAAGCAGTCAGTGACGTGTGATGCATCAGAGCAATCACCGTCGCAATGGCAAACAGCACGCCAAGGACAACGGACATGACGCGTTCGTACGTATGAATCAGGTTATGTCCATAGATGGCAATCAACCCTTGAATCACCACAAGTACAACAGCCCCTTGCCAAAAGGCTAGACTCGGGATGAGGACCTGCAAGCCAAAAGAACCAAGGATATTATTGACAGTGAACCAACCAATTGTGCTGACATAATTGAGCAGAGCTGGCAGATAGCCGCCCACCCGGCCGAATGTCAGACGGCCGATAATCAGTTGCGGCGCGCCGTAACTAGGTCCCATAGCTGAGCATCCCGCCAAGACGGCTGCGCCCAAGATATTCCCTATCAAGATGGAAGCAATCGTGAGACTCCAGGACATGCCCAGTGAGATGGGCAAGAAGCCGAGTGCGAAATCCGCAATCGTTAAATTCGAACCCAGCCAGAGCGTGAATTGTTGCCGTGCCGTACCGTGTCGCTCGGCGTTGGCTACGACCTCTGCACCGTACGGCTCGACCTGTAAAACGCGAGCTCCGTATTTCGGTCCCCTTTTGTCACCCTCTGTAACTACTGCCATGAAAGCCCCTCCGTTTCGGTGCTGTTCGGTTGTGGACCGTCTGCCTTGACGGACCCTTTAGATTCGAACCCTTGGTGTTTCGAACCCTTGCTGTTTAGAACCTCTGCTGTTTAGAGCCCTTTGCTTGGCGTTGCCAATGCAGCATTCGAAGAATGCATCCGACTAATGAGTACACTAGTGTATATACACCTGTATTTACGAAAAAGCAATGACTTCTGCAAACAAAACGGGACGACTATACCGGAGGATTGGACCGCTTTCGAAGGATGTTCCAGCTTTAAGGGACTATTGCGCAGCAACGGACAGTTAAGGTAGCCACGAACATTTGAAGGGGCAGCGAACACTTGAGGCCGTCACGAACACTCGACGGGGGAGCGAAAACTCGGGGAGTTGCGAACACTTGAAGGGGCAACGAACGCTCCGGGCAGCCAGGAACGCTCCATGCGGCAACGATTGGTTGAGTGCAAAACACCTTGGCTAATGCCCTAGTCTTCTTCAAGTACTTCTATGCCGTGGGCTCGCAGTGCCTCAACTGCTTCACGAAGGCGCAGAGGTGTAGGAGCCGCCACCGTATGTAAATGAAAACCCTCGGTCAACGAAGAGAGCAGAAGCGCATCAGAAGATGCCACTTTTTCTAGAAACAACTGGACGTCTCTGCGAGACGACAGGTGAAGTTGACCACGTAGTTCTCCGTAAAGCGGGTGCTCAACGATAACATCGACCACTTCGATACCGAAGTCCACGAGGGTCATCAACTCGACTTCGGTCAATTCTGGAAGATGGCATACCGACAGCACCGTCGTCTTTGCGCTCGGTGTCGTTTGAACCCAGTACCCGCGCGGCGTGGAAATGATGTTTACGCCTGCGGCGCGTAAGATAGCGATGTCGTGTACCACTACTTGGCGTGTGACACCGCACCGTTCAGCCAGCTCTGTTCCTGTCAGCGGCCGATTGGATTCACTGAGTTCCGCCAACAAACGTTCCTGACGGGTTTGCCTGTCTTGCACCTTATTACCTCCCCCAACGCTTCCTCCGAGGCGAACAAGACCCGAAGGATAAACGCCATGCATGATACAATTGAGAAAAACCGAAGGGACGAACAAATCAATGACACCCATCAAGATTACGCGCGAAGAAAAGAATCTGCTTATCGCGCAAGTGCAACAATACGCTGAGGAACAGTTTGGTGAGCCAATTGGGAACATCGCCGCAGAAGGGTTGCTCGATGAGATCTTGACACTTGTTACACCCTTCGTTTACAACCAGGCCATTGCAGACACGAAGAAAGTCCTAGCAGATGAATGGACACGGCTCGACGAAGAACTGAATGTGCTCGAGCGCCCCATCACACGCAGGCGCTGACAATCCCAACCTACGACGAGCGCCATTGATGCGGGGTTGATGCTCCTGGTTGTTCACAGTCCACTCAGCTCCTCGGAGGCGGACATCACGCACGCACGTCAGCGCAAGATGTGGCACGTCCGGTCATATAGACGATTACAAGTGTACCAAATCTAGCCTTGCAACGCCCGGTATCACTTATACACATGGAACCATGTCACGACACGCGTGTACCCATGTGGGCTGTCCTACGTAAGGAATTGGTGAAAGAGCGTGCTCACGACGCCATCTACGAAGCCCATACGTTTCCAATCGGACTCGCCTGCGCACTCTGACCCAGATATGGCAGATGGTAGAGGTCTTCCAGGGTACGCAACAGGCTAAAGTGATTGATGTCCTGTTGGTAGTTCCCCGGTTTTATCATCGGGCCCACCAGGACGGTCGGAATGCGATTGGATTCTGATTTGTCGTCTTCGTCAAACGTCACAATCAACAGACTGTTATGCTGCATGGCCCATGTGACGTAGCTCGCTAGATTGGCCCTTAACCAGTTGTCTCCAGACTTGATGGATCCGCTATGCATGTCGTGCCTCAGGTTTGGAATCACGATAGATACAGTCGGAAGTCGGTTATAGTCTTTCGGAAATGCGGAAAACGGCTGATTGGCATCACGAGCCACATTGGTAAAGTTCACCCACGGACTGTGCTTGCGAGCGTAGGTCCCACTGATAAGCGCGATGCCGTTTGAACACCCCATATACCCTCTGTTGGGCAAATCTTCAGCGTAACCCGTAAAACTGAACTTGGCAGCATTCAACTCACTAGCCAGATTTGGCGTGGAGAATGTATGTGGGCAAGAATCGTTCGTCACACCTTGGTTTGAACCGGAGAACAAATCCAGGTAATTGGGTTGACTTGGGTGTTCGACGCCGTGGTAATCCGTGAGGTTGGCTCCCTGCTTCATCAGAGAATTGATATACGATGCATCCTTATTCCCGGCTATCTCTTGGTAGGAATGATTCTCCTCAATCACCAAGACGACGTGATTGGGGGGCGCAATCCCGAGTAGTGTCCCACCTCCGTGAGACGGTGTTATGCCCCACGTCCGGTTCGCGAGACTCCCTGCTTGATTCCCTGTCTGATTCGCGATTCCTTGCTCCGCGCTGTTTGACGTCACCTGACCTTGATTCCTCGTGGTTTCACCTGTTTGGTCGCGTGCGCCACCCACTCCGCAGCCTGTCGTCAGTCCAACTGTCAGAAGCACGGCAACGGCAAGTTTGACCTGCCTCGCCTTTGTCACTGTTCTCACCACCATCTTCACCCACTGTCCTCACGTCTTCTCTACCCCTGTCTTCAACATCTCACCTGTTGATTGCCAACCGCATCTGTTACTTCTAGACAATCTATATACCCCTACACCTCCTGTTTCACTGCACGTCCAGCGACGATGGGAATCAGGAAGTTGGGTTTCACGATAGAGTACTCAACGACCTCCAATAGCGAATTTGACATTTCCTCACGAATATTCCGATTGAGGTGGCATCCGCCTCCGACTCGTTTCCAGACTGGGTTCGCGATGTTTTGCAGCCATTTTGGAACCGTCGCATCGTGTTGCACGTGTTCCATGAACAGGTATTGGCCCGTTGGTTTCAAGACACGGTAAATTTCCTTAAGTGTCTCGTCCACTCGCTCAACGCTGCATAAAACTAAGCTGGTGATAACCGTGTCAAATACCCCATCTGCAATATCCATCGATTCAGCGGGGCTCCCAATTGTCTGAATGCGGGGATACTTCTCTTCCAAATATGTTCTCATCGTCTCGTCGGGTTCAAGCAGCACGAGTTCAGAGACAAAAGGGCCAACCTGTAAAACGTCCAGACCCGTTCCTGCCCCCACAATCAATGTGGCTCCAGAAGCCCGGCGGTTTTGCTGCCTTCGGACGTCTCCAACGATCTTTTCCAAGATGTCTTGTCCCCAAATGTAAGCTTGAGAAAAATAAGGATGGTCAACCACTTGTCCATATCCTTCCATACTCAGTTTCATTTATAACCCCAGTTTCATTTAGTACCCATTACTCAGTTTCATTTATTGCCTATCCGCTATTGCCCATCCGCCGAACTAAATCTTACACCTCGCATCCGATGATGAGATAAGTTTTCCTCTCATACAACCATGTCCACTCTAAATCATAAAAGGGGTGCATTCGAGCGTGGGGCCGAGGCGGTGGTCGATGACAGTCGATAGGGGAATGTGCGCTTACCCTGTGACTTCCAACTTCCATAGCTCTCTCAGGCTTTGGCTCCGTTGGGAGTTGGGCCGACGATAGCGAGCCGGGAACGCGTTATTCCCCCTGCCCGAAACACGTTCAAGTGGAAATAACGCGCTCGTGGCGCGTTATTCACGGAAACGGATCAAAATAACGCGTTTACAGAGAGTGTCTATTAACAGGAGCCGTAAGGCTCCTGTTTTCCTTTGTTAGGGAATTTTTTGAAGGTAATTGGATACAAATGGTTGAATTTTGGTTGCTAACCTTGGGTTTCCCACGCTCAATTCCTCCATTTTTGCTTCCTTTTCCACTTTAAAGGCAGACGGGGGCCTCTAACGGCTTACCTCGGTTCAATAACTCCTTCACCATTACCTTTACATTGACCACCATAGAGGTAATCTTAACGTCGATCCGCAACTTGCTACGACCACGGGTTCGGGGCTTTCCGAGTCCGTGGTGACGTTTCATTTCGTTATTGGTGCGCTCAATTTCGTATCGAGCTCGAAGTGCCTCTTGACCCTCCTGGCTCGCATTGTACTTCTTTGCCTCCTGAATCAGTTCCCAGTAGTCACTCACGAACACAGTACGTCCCTTTGCATGGTCGGTGCACTGCGCACGTAAAGGGCATGCTGTGCAATCCTCTTCAGCAAATCCATGTTGTGTACCCTTAGATTGCTTAATGTGGTTCTTTCGGACTGACGTGTACCCACCAGGACACACGACCACGTCACGTTCCGGTATGTATGTGAAGTCTTCAGCTCGAAATGCCTTTCCGGACGGGTTCGTGAATTTGGGCAACGGTGCCGTTAGAAGGATATGTAGTTCCTTGGAGAGCTTGTCGCGATTCTCAGCATTTCCGTAAGCTGAGTCTGCCACTACTTCCTTGGGACGCTTGTCGAACTCATCCACCACAGCCTTTACAACCGACTCCAGTGCAATTCCATCTACTTCATTACCAGGGATAGGCTCCGCATTGAGGACTAGGTGAGAGTTGGCCGACTCCACGACTTGTGTCTTATCGCCAATAAACGCCAGCTTTTTGGACTTGTGCCCAACACGTACTTCTGGGTCATGTGCACTCACTACACGGTCGGAGGGCTTGTTATTTTTGTCCTGTTCAACGTACTGAATATCCTCTTTCTGTGGTTCCACATTCTCAGATGAAGGAGACTGGTTTTCGTCAGGGAGCTTCGGAGTAACGTTCTCACGTAAAATACGCAGGAGCACCTCGCGTTGTTGCTTGGCTGTTTCCTGCTCATTGTCGTTTTTCCACTGGGTATCCATGTCGTCGGTGTCCGCACGTTCCAGCCATGCCACTAAACTGAACGCCAAAACACATAGATTGCTGAAGGCGAGATTTCTTTCGCTGCCCTGCACCTCACGCTTGAGTTTGCGAAAGAATGCCCCCACATCCATGTTCTCCTTCAATTTTTCGTAACGCGCTGGGTTATGACGCTTCAAGTAACGCACAAGCTTTTGAGCCGCTTGTTGAATGAGCTCATATACACTTGGCGTAGCAACATTGGCATGCGTGTGGAACGCATCTACCAACCAGCGGTCATCATCTTGTCCCCACATGCCGAGGTTCAGTGCCTGAGCGAGGATATTCACGTGACAGGCATGGAATATATCCGCGCCAAGCCGACTCCTGTCCAGCGCAATTGTGCTGTGGTCAAACTTTGCGAGTGAGATCGGTACACCTAAAAATCGCTTAATGAAGATATCACCGACGATCTTTAGCTCCATCTCACGGTCGGAAATGTTGTAGTACCGCTGTACGAGATGGATTTTAAGTTTCAAGGACGGGGCATACGGGTGTTGGCCGATGGGTGAGTACAAGGGAGCACAGAGCTTATCCGCGAACGAGAAATCAATGTATTTCGCCACTGCATCCCAGAATGGATGAGGTGGTATGACTGAATACACCATGATGTCCTCGAAGGAGGCTTGCTCAAAGTTCTTGTACTTTACCCCGTTCATTTCTCCAACTCCCCGTAATCTCGGATACCTCAATTATACCAGAAAACACGAGATTTACGTAGAAATAACGAGTAATACAGATATAATCTTCGAAAATGGCGAACGGCATCTCGCGTAGTTAATCGACAGTCTCTTACACATCGTTATTGACTCAGGGTGCGACCATAGCGCTTCCACAGCGCGCTATTTCTTGCCGGCACTATAAACTCAAGCGGAAATAACGCGCTCGGGGCGCGTTATTACAAATTACTGCGCAAACCAAGGCCACATCCACGAACGCTTACGCACCCCACGGTGCCTAAGCAACGCCCTGACAGGCGATTTCGCATGCCCTTACGCACCCTACGGTGCGGAAGCTACGCCCTGGCCGGTGATTTCACATGCCCTTCCGCATCCACGGGCGCAAGCACGGCCACGGGTGTACCTGTATCTACACCTGTGTGCGAGTAGCCAACGGTTTCTACGAGTCTACTTGCACGGGAGACCTGAGGCGTTCTTGACATAGGGGATGGTGAGTGGTCCGAGTGGCAGGACAGCCACTGACATGTCCGGCCCGTACTTTTGCGCTAACTCCTTGAATGTTGCTTCAATATCATGTGTGGGGCGCAGCATCGCTTTTTGAACATCCTCATCAGGCAAGGAAGAGTACACGTAAACGTCAGCCCACACCTGGATGACTGCCTGTTTCTGAACTTGCCACTGATCGAATTTCTTGAAACTCGGGTCACTAATCATGTCGAGGATTTCTGATGGCGTCTTTCTCATCTGCAAAATTTCCGCATAGTTCCCGTGATTAGGGATGCCGTCCGAGCATTCCGACGCACAAATAATGGTGCCTCCCTCTTTGACAATCTTATGCGCAGCACTCATGCCTTTTACAGCTTGGTACAGGTTTTGGTCCAGTGGATATCCTGAGTTCGAGGTCAACACGACATCAAACCGTTGTTCAACGGGAATCATCGTGTGGGTCCTTGTGAATTCGCAGCCACGATGGTGGGCCTCGAAAAGTTCACCGGCAAAAACCTGTGTGATTTCCTTTGATTTATTGAGTGTGACGTTGAGCATGAAATGCGGCATGCACATCTGATTGATTTCGCGGGTCATATCCTGCAGGGGGTTGTTCTGCATATTGCCCCACGTCGACAGCGGATCGCCAATCATTCGTGCGTTGTGGAAAGTTAAGATGGTCTCAATCCCTGCAATTCCAGGCATAATCCCTTTGGGACCACCGGAAAATCCGGCGAAGAAGTGCGGCTCAATGAACCCGGTCACAATCCGAAAATCTGCTTCCACGTACGCCTTGTTGAGATAAACGTCACATCCAAAACGGCTGCGTCCGAGATTTACGAGCTCATCCTTGTTGTGACAGTGGTGATTGATGATTTTCACACTGTCAACGACCGACTCACCAAGCATCACAACAAATTCTTCCCTGGTTTGATCACGATGCGTGCCTGTCCCATTGATAATCACAACATTCTCCAATGGGACATGTGGAAGTTCTTCAAGAATCCACGGCACAAGCTTGTGGTTTGGGGTTGGACGGGTGATATCACTGATGACAATGGCCACTGTATCGGTGGATTTGACCATGTCTCTTAGGGGACGCGTTCCGATGGGGTTGCGCAGAGCATGGATGACAGCTTGTTTATCATCCGCCAGACCTTCAAGGTCATTCGGTTCAATAATGACCGACCGGTCAGGTACCTCAACATACAGGCTCTGCTTGCCATATAACAGTGATGTCTTCAACGGATTACCCTCCTCAGTTGCACCTGCCCACACTCTTAACCACGTACACCGCCATAAATCCACGAGAGAATCTCCATTCATTAAACCATTAGCCGCCGTTAATATCGATGATTCCTCACGCGAATGTTGCCACCCGATGCCCCCCAGTTGCAAACGGCCTCGCGCAACATCAGCTTTTCTTGCCGGCCGTGACACCGCCATCCACAACAAGTCCGGAGCCCATCACATAGCTGGATTCATCTGAAGCCAGGTACGTCGCTGCCAAAGCCACATCTCGAGGAGTCCCGAGGGCAGTTCCGAGCTGCCTTTGCTTCAGTTGCACAATCGCTTCCTCAGGATTGTCATAGGAGTGTTTTAGATAGTCCTCGACAAATGGCGTATAAATCGTCCCGGGGAGTAACGCATTGACCCGGATACCAGATTCGGCGTAGTCCACTTGCATGGACTTTGTCATCGATAACACAGCCCCTTTGGTTGCCGCGTAGGCTGCCCGATTCAGCAATCCAATCTCTGCAATGCAGGACGACATGTTGATGATGCAACCAGTGTGCTGCGCCATCATGATGGGGATAACTGCCTTAGAGACGTGGAAAACACCGGTTAGATTCACGGAAATGACGCGGTTCCACAGCTCCTCACTTACCTGATGAAGCGGGCCAACCGCACTGATACCAGCGTTGTTAAACAGGACATCAACTTTGCTGTGACGCGCGTAAATCTGTTCAACCCAGTTCTGGACGCGTTCAAAATCTGTCACGTCTACCTCTGTCGTCCAAACCGTGTCCGCACCATATTGCCGTTCGATTTCACGTGCCGTCTGTTCCATCGCGGCCCTGTCCGTGTCTCCAATTTCAACAACTGCTCCTTCGCGGACAAACTCCAGGGCAGTCGCAGCACCGATGCCTTTTCCGCCTCCTGTGATGATGCAAACCTTTCCTGCCAGTCTCATTGCACAGCCCACACCTCTCTGACGAGATTGGAACAGCTCAGCTAGCTCCAAAGTAGATAGAGGTACCCATCACTCCTGCGAACATCAGACGCAACATCCATGCCAACAAGGAGCGAAGCCCGTTGTTCATGGTTCACTCGACGCAAGGTTCGCAGCAGCCCCGTACACCCCCGCTACGTCCAAGGCACTGTAGATACGGTGATGCAAATCCTGCACGTGTTGATAGAGATGGTGTCTCGTCTCATCTGGATACGCTGTCCGCCCCTCATCCATTTTGCACATGGCGGCTGTTGCACTATCCAGGTCGTCATACGCGCCAATTGCGACAGCAGCCAGAACCGCTGCACCAAGTGCTGTGGCCTGTTCTGTTGACGCCGGCGTCACTCTGCGGCCATACACGTCCGCCTGAATCTGATTAAACAGGGTGCTTCGGGTCATTCCCCCGGTGACATGAATCGCCCGTCTGGTTGTCGTTTGGCTCTCCATTTGGAACTCCTTTACGACAGATACCGATAGGGTGTTCACCCCAACTTCGGTGCCTGTCTCGTTTCGCAGACCCATCATCAGAGCGAGATTCTTGTTCGTCTCAAGAGCAATGCCTTCCAAAACGGCGCGGGCCAGGTCTGCATTGGTATGGTGCTGCAAGAGTCCAAACAGGAGCCCTCGTGATTCTGCATTCCAGTAGGGAGCAGCACTACCAGCAAAATGCGGAATTAATAAGACACCTTTGCTCCCCGGGGGAGCCGTGCCAGCCAGGCTCGTGATGACGTCGTACGGATCTGCGTTTTTCTCCCGCCCATCGGCTACGGCCCAATCTGCCAGTTCATCCCGCCACCAACGCAAAATCGCACCTGTGGTAAAAATGCCCGCCTCGAGAATCCACTGGTTCGGGACAGCTGACAGACTGCACAGCACACGGCTTTTGCTGTCGAAGACCGGATGGTCTACTGGAGACACAATGAATGTCCCTGTTCCCGTTGTAATCTTGACTTCGCCAGGTCGAATCACACCAAGTCCGACGGCAGCGCATTGTTGATCGCCGCCGGCGAGCACAACCGGTGTTCCCGCTTTTAAGCCGAGTGTTCCGGCAGCTTCTGTAGACAGTCCCTGCAGAATGCTGCCAGTTGCGTGTACATCTGGAAACGGAACGAAGTCGAGTCCGATGTCCTGGGCCAAATTGGTTGCCCACGTTCGCCGTCTGACGTCAAACAGTTGCGTGCGCGAAGCCTGCGTCCCTTCCGTTGCAAAACGCCCCGTCAGTTGAAAAACAATCCAGTCGTGGACAGTCAAAAAAGTGTAGGTATTTTTCCAGACGTCTGGTCGTTCGTGTTTGAACCAAAGGACTTTCGGCAGTGAAAAGTAGGGATCTATCCGAAGGCCCGTCGTCCGGTAGACGGCCTCCTCGCCAACAGCTTCTGCGAGACCTTTACACTCCCCAAGTGTGCGTTTGTCCTGCCACAGAATCGCCGGCGCAAGAGGCTCTCCGGAAGCATTCACAGGCAGAACCGTTGCGCGCTGCGAAGTCACAGCAATCGCTTCAATACTGCGTGAAATATTACGCGAAATACTGCATGACACACTGCGTGAAACGTCATCTCCTTGTGCGAGCACTTGTGGCACCACTTCCGTCACAGCCTGCCACCATGTCATCCCATCCTGCTCAATGGCGCCCTTGCCGAGAAAACGGTTTTTGTACTCGCGGTACGCCATACCGTGAATACGACCCAAGGTGTCGATGAGCAGCGCTCGTGTGCCCGTCGTCCCAATGTCGAGGACCAATAACATGGTCATCGCCCCGGCTGGAACAAACGGATGTACTTTTGCATCACCGCTTCCATGGCACTGCGCGAGAGTATGCCGAGTTCTGACAGATGCGGAGTCTGCTCCTGCGACAGTCGCGAGTGAATGGCATCGACAGCGGCCAGGGAGGCTTCCGTATTCACGTTCACCTTGGCAATGCCAAGACGTATGGCCTTCGCAAGCAGTTCGGGCGGCGTACCGGATCCACCATGAAGGACGAGCGGCACGCTGACACGTCTCGCAATTTCGTCGAGTCTTGCGAAGTCAAGATGCGGTTCACCCTTGTACATCCCATGGACTGTTCCAATCGATACTGCGAGGGCGTCGACACCCGTCTTCCGGACAAACATTTCAGCCTGCTTTGGGTCGGTGAGGACCTCATCTCCCTGCTCGAATTCATGGCTCGCGGCGCCTGCAGCGAGGCCACCGAGTTCGGCTTCGACGCCAACCCCTCGCGCATGCGCAAGCTCTACGACCTGACGTGTACGCGAGACGTTCTCTTCAAACGCCTCGCCAGATGCATCAATCATGACGCTGCTAAAACCTGCTTCAATCGCTTCCCGGCAGGACTCAAATTGAAGCGCATGATCAAGGTGCAATCCGACACGCAAAGGATAGGTATCTCCGACTTCACTCGCCGTAAGCAAGCCTTGCAACACCCCGAAGGCAACACGCGGGCGAAGGTTTGAGAAGTATCGCTCGCCAAGTGCAATCAACACAGGCACTCCGGCGTTGTCAGCGGCTCTGAGCGCAGCCTGAAAACTCTCCAAGCTGTAGGCGTTAAAGGCCGCGACCGCGTACTGACCGAGCCTCGCCTCCTGCAACATGTGCGAAAAAGCGATTGGCTGCTTCATCGTGCAGGCGTCTGGCGGCCGAGCGCGTCGACCAGTTCAGCTGCCTTATCCCTGACACCGGGTCGTTCCAAGACCTCTGGATTTTTTAGTGTGACTCGCCCAGCCCCGGAGAAAAAGTTATCAATCTCCTCGACGAGAAGTTCTGGCGATCTCGTTAACGCCTCCCTAGTGGTCCCTGCAATATGGGTGGTTAACGTGACGTTGTCCAGCTTGCGCAATGGGTGGTCGTGCGGGATGGGCTCGACGTCGAACACATCGAGGGCAGCACCTGCAATCTTGCCACTCTGCAAGGCCGCGACCAATGCACCCGTATCAATCAACGCAGACCGGGCTGTATTCACCAGATACGCCGTCGGCTTCATCAAGTCAAGTTCGTGTTGACTCACCAACTGGCGGCTCTCGTTTGTCAGACGAGCATGCAGGGTGACAAAGTCGGACTCGCGAAACAACGTCTCTTTATCCACAACTGCCACACCCTCTGGCAACTCTCCGGTGACCCATGGGTCATATGCCAGAAGGCGAACGTCGAAGCCGCTAAACTTTCTCGCAACCAGCCGTCCGATGTGACCGAAGCCCACAATCCCGATGGTTTTGCCTTTTAACTCGGGGACATAATCCGAATTCGAAAATTGTTTGCGCCACGACCCTTGTGCGATTGCCGCGTGTGCCCTGGCAATGTTTCGTACTTCACTAAGCATAAGTCCGACTGCGTAATCAGAGACGGCCTCTGCATTGCGCCCCGTCACGTGAAAAACCAGAATGCCGCGTTTGGTTGCCCCCTCGATGTCAACATTTTCTACGCCTGCTCGAGCTACGCCAATCACTTTGAGACTCGGAAGAGCGTCCATTAATGCTGCTGAAAAGGGACAAAACAATCCAAGCGCCATCTCGGTGTCTTGATGTTCGAGGAAGATGGGCGGAACCGATTCCACGCCTGGCCCCTTTTGTTCCACAACAAGACGTCGATGCTGGAGCCTGTCCCAGTCCGTTTCCCAATCTCCACTGACGATGTCTGCCGTCCCCAGTTTTTTGGCTGCTTTTGCAAATGCCTCGCCACGAATCATGGCGTCACCGACGCATACAATCTTCATCCTTACACCTCCCGGAAGAACCTACTTCCCACTGAATCATGCAGCAAAATTCGTGCCAGAGGAGTTGGTGCCTTGGATTGACGGGGTGAAGCAGCTTACGACGCTAGCAAGATGCACCCTCATCAGGGTCGTGTTAAAAAACGAAAAGCACGTTTCAAATTGAAACGTGCTTTTCACGCAACCTGATATGCACATTGTCACATGCAGTCTCTCTTGCGGCGCAACGATGCAACGATGCAACGATGCAACGATGCATTCATCTTGGAGCGAAGACCAGTTCGCCACAACTCACAATTGATTTGTCTGGTTCTCAGCGAAACTCGTTTCGCTTTGGCAACTGAAACCAAAGTTCATCCAGTGCTTGCAGCTCTTCCGCGGAGAGTGGCTGCGCCTCTACGGCCCGCAGAGAATCGTCGAGCTGGGAAACGCGGCTGGCACCGATGATGGCCGAAGTAATGCCTGGTTGGCTGATGACCCATTGTACGGCCGTCGTCACCATATTCCGTCCCTGCTCTGCACACCACTTGCGGTAATGCTCAACCACTTCAAACACCGCCTGATTCCAGTACCGCTCCTGATACATTTTTCCGGCACCGGCACCGATACCACCGAGAGAGAACCTAGTCGCCGCTTCAACCTCCTGTCCAGGTTGATAGCGCCCCGTCAGCATACCGCCGGCGAGCGGATTATACGTAATCATCCCGACCCCTTCACTCTGGCAGAGCGGTACGAGTTCGTCCTCAATCATACGGAACAGCAAGTTGTACCGCGGCTGAACGCTCTGAATCGGATCGTAGTGAAAATGGCGACTGATGCCGAGTGCTTTTGCGACTTGCCACGCCCGCCAGTTCGAGACGCCGACGTAGCGAACCTTGCCTTCGCGAACGAGATCGTCAAAGGCACGCAGGGTTTCCTCCATCGGCACGTCAAAGTCAAACTGATGAGCTTGGTAAAGGTCGATGTAATCTGTGCCAAGGCGACGCAGACTTGCATCGACCGCATCAAAGATGTGTTTTCTACCAAGGCCCTTGGCATTTGGATTGTTGCTCATTTGACCAAAACACTTCGTCGCTAACACGACTTCGTGGCGCCTGCCCCGCAGCCACTCGCCAATGGTTTCTTCAGTCCGCCCAAGTTGCTCCCATGTCCCTCCTAAAGGGTACACGTCTGCGGTGTCGATGAAATACACACCCGCATCAAAGGCTGTGGAAAGAATGTTGTGTGACTCTGTTTTACCCGCCTGGTTCCCAAACGTCATGGTCCCAAGGCACAGTGCACTCACTTCAAGTCCGCTGTTTCCTAACTTCCGCGTCTGCATCAATACACCTTCTTCACGTTTGATTGGGATGAGCGTAACACACTCGTCAACAGAGCCATTTACGTGAACCTGTTATCGGTCTCAGGAGAGGTCTCGAGAGAGGTCCCAAGATGGGTCTCAGGAGCCTGTGCTTGCTGACCCTCTAGCCCCCATCAACGCCGCGCGGACAGTTTCATCCTGCAGGAGGGTTTCGGCGGTATCGCTCCGAATCACCCGACCCGTTTCCAACAGGTAGGCCCGGTTCGAGATGCGCAGGCTGAGACTCGCGTTTTGCTCGACCAACAGAATCGTCACACCCTGCTCGTTGATTGCCTTGATGGTCTGAAAAACCTGTTTCACTATCACGGGTGCCAATCCGAGCGAGGGTTCATCGAGCATCAGGATGCGCGGGTTGCCCATCAGCCCCCTACCAATCGCAAGCATTTGTTGCTGGCCGCCTGAGAGTGACCACCCGAGTTGCTTATCCAGCCGTTTCAAATCCGGGAACACCTCGAGCACTCGCTCAATCCCCTGTTCCACCTCGGGCCGCTTCAGCTTCTGATTCGAGGTTCCCATCATCAAGTTCTCCCGAACCGTGAGCCCTGGAAAAATCTTTCGGCCTTCAGGAACGTGTACGATGCGCCGGCGTACGATGTTCTCTGGCTGCACTCTATCAATCCGTTCGCCTTCGAACTCGATGGTGCCCTTAACGGGATGCAGGAGACCTGAGATGGTTTTCAGGGTTGTACTTTTCCCGGCGCCATTCACCCCCAGTAACGTCACGATTTCTCCTTGATTCACTTCGACATCGATATCATGCAGGGCGATGACCTGTCCGTAGTGGGATTCGATGTGGTTGACTTTAAGCATAGTCATATTCAGTGTCATCCCCCAGATAAGCCTTGACCACTTCTGGGTCATGCAGCACCTCCTGCACCGACCCCTCGCTGATTTTCTTGCCAAAGTCCATCACATAAGCCTGTGTTGCAACATTTGCGACGAACGACATGTCATGTTCGATGAGCACAATCGTCAAGCCGAGGTCGTGCAGTCGGTAAATGATTTCGGCAAGTGATTTGGTCTCCTCAGGGTTCATACCCGCTGCAGGTTCGTCCAACAGCAGCACTTCAGGCTCTGCGACCATCGCCCTTGCAATCTCGACAATCCGCTGCTGTCCGTACGGGAGGTTCCTTGCCTTTTCATAAATCCGGCTGAACCCGAGCAATTCAAGTGCACTCCGTGCTCGCTCATATGCGACCTTTTCTTCGGCATAACCTTTGCGTCTTGACAGCAATGTCCCCGCCAACCCTACGGTCCCCTTCGGGTAGAAGCCAATCACAACATTCTCAAGTGCTGTCAGTTCAGGGAACAGGCGAATGTTCTGGAAGGTCCGGGAGATGCCTAAGCGTTTAATCTCATGGGGCTTTTTGTTGGTGATGTCGGTGCCCCTGTAGACAATCGTGCCAGACGTCGCTTCGTAAATACCGCTGAGAACGTTCAGCACTGTCGTTTTCCCGGATCCATTCGGGCCGATTAAGACCACAACGTCACCTTTTCGAACCGTGAACGTGACACCGTTCACCGCCTTCACGCCGCCAAAGTGTTTGTGCAGGTCCGTCACTTCAAGGACAACTTCATCTGTCGACTCCGGTCGCTTGTTATGATTTGCAGGACGGTGCAGCGCCTTCAACTCCCCGCCCTCTTCACTTCGCTTGTTTCTCCGAAATACCGCACTCACGCCCCTAACCAAGAGACCCCACAAGCCTTCTGGCATGAAGAGGATGATGACAACCACCATAAATCCATATACGGCGACGTAGATAGACTGCAAGAAGCGCAGCCACTCCGGCAAGAAGGTCAGAAGTGCCGCTCCAAGGATGGTTCCAACAATGGATTCCTGCCCACCGACCAGAACCATGGAGAAAAACAGAACCGATTGGTCAAAGGTGTACACATTCGGACTGATGTACAGCGACCCGGATGCATAAAGGGCACCGCCGAGGCCGCCGAGTGCCGCACTGACGGAGAACGCCAGAACCTTCGCCCAAAACAGGTTGATGCCAGCGGCAGAGGCCGCGATTTCATCTTCCCGGAGTGCCAACAGCGCACTGCCCATCCGTGAATTCCTAAGGCGGAACACAACATAGGCGGAAATCAGCAGAAAAACCACCATCAGAAAATAGTAGCTTTTATCGTCAGCGAAATTCAGCCCGAAAAGTTGTGGCCTTGGAATATTCGAGATACCATCCGCTCCACCCGTCAGTGACTTCCAGTTGTTCAGCACCAGGTTGATGATGACCATGAACCCGATGGTCACCAGAGCCAGGTAGTGGGTCTGCAGTCGCAAGGAAATGGCACCGAGGAATAAGCCAAAGACTGTGGATACCACCACCGCTGCCAGGAGCGCCGGCCAAAATGACCAATGGTTATGCACCGTTAAAATTCCGAGGGTGTACGATCCGATGCCATAGAAGGCCGCCTGTGCGAGCGACACCTGCCCTGAATACCCCAGCAGCACGGTCAGTCCCAGTGCCGCAATCGCGTAAGACAGCGAGAGTATCAAGAGCGTCAAATAGTAGGAGCCAAGCCTCCCCCCTGGCAAGAAAAAGGGAATTGCAAAAGTAATCAGGACAAACGGTAAGAATTTCAGGATTTGCTTGCTCATACCCGACTCCCTTCCCACGCAATGTAGTCGAACCAATCATTCATACCTTCTGCGACACCTTCTCGCCAAAAAGTCCATACGGGCGGAAGATTAAGAAGAGAACGAGTACGATAAACGCGAACGCATCCCGGTATGATCCAGAAATGTAGGTTCCACAAAAGGTTTCAATCAAGCCAATGGCAAGACCACCGATAATCGCACCCTTGACACTGCTAAAGCCTCCAACAATCGAGGCGGCAAATGCTTTGAGGGCAATCATGGAGCCCATCGTCGGCGTAGCCCAGTACACCGGTGCAATTAAAATGCCAGCTAAGCCGCCAAGCGCCGTCGCCATCGCGAACGTGAGCGCATTCATTCTTGATACACGAATCCCCATCAATCGGGCAGTATTCGGGTCTTGGGCGGTCGCCTGCATCTGTTTTCCAAGTTTGGTTTTCTCAAAAAACCAGTGCAGAAGCACAACCATTACGGCAGTAACCACAATAATTAATACATATTGGGGATAAACGTGTGCTCCGAAAATGGAGACAGATTGGGCTTTGAAAACCCCCGGCAGTTGCTGTGGAACAGGACCGTAAATCAGAAGGAACAGGTGTTCAAGGAAGATGGAGGCACCGACAGTGGCAATCATGACCGGCAAGAAGTTCCTCGGACGATTTCGTACCGGTTGATAGATTCCAAGTTGAAAAACAAAACCCGCGAGTCCGGACAAAACGACCGCAATCACAATCGAGACCCACCAGGGCAAGTGAAAACCGAGCACTAATGACACCATGAAGTAAGCGCCAATCATGGCAAAATCACCCTGAGCGAAGTTGACAACGTTCACCGCCGTGTAAATGAGAACAAATCCTAGCGCGACTAAGGCATAAATACTCCCGACTGCAAGTCCGGTGATGAGTAACTGCAGGAATTCCACATATACGCCTCCCCACGGTGCGAGCGGACGCCAGTTTGTCAAGCCAGCGTCCACCCCGTCACAGTACTCCAGGTTCAGTGTCCATCGTGGCGCGAAGAACACGATGAAGATTAGTTGCTGAAGCTCACGTATTTGATTGGAACGACCTTCCCACCTTTGATACTGACGACCGTGTAGCCATGCAGACCATCGCCATTGGTGTCAAAGTTATAGGTGCCTTCCACGCCTTTGTACCCTTGCACCGAGCGAATGCCCTGCTGAATCTGGCTCGGGCTGGTTCCGTCCTTCGTCATCACCTGCGCGAGCACGTTGATGGCGTCATAGACCCACCCGCCAAAGAGGTCTGGCGCATCGTTGTACTTCGCCGTATAGGCCTGAGTGAATGCTGTAGCCTGCGGGTTTCCGTTGGCCACGAAGTCAGAGACGCCATACGTTCCGTTGACTGCGCTTCCACCGAGCTGGATACAAACCGCCGTGGCAATGGATGGAGAGCCCATGACCTTCAAATTAAGTCCTAACTGGCGGAACTGACGTAACATTTGGGCCTCGTCTTCGGCGTTCGTCATATAGGTCTCAAGGGTGTCCGCGCCGGAGGACTTAATCTGTTCCAAATAGGAAGTAAAGTCTTTCGTTGCCGTTGTGTAGCCCTGGTCGGAAACAATCGTCGCTCCATCTTTCTTCAAAGCCGCTTTGAGCAGGGAATTACCCGCCGATCCGAATGCATCCGAATCATACAGGATTGCCACTTTCTTGCTGCCCATGGTCTGGGTTGAGTAGCTCGCCATAACCTGGGAAGCGTAGTTGTCGTTTGGACGAAAGCGGAACACCCACTGGTTTCCGCTGTGCGTCAAAGCAGGGTCTGTGCCGCCAATCATGGTCGGGATCTGCGACTGCTGAATGTATGGAAGCGTCGCCTGGACAATCGTGCTGCGAACCGAACCGATGATAGCTACCACATTTTGATTGGCCGCAAGCTTCTGATATGCGGAAACACCCGCCTGGTTCGTTCCAGCATCGTCCTCGACAATCAGCTTGATTTTCTTGCCATGGATGCCGCCATTCGCGTTAATCTTGTCTACCGCCAGTTGCGCGCCTTCCTCCTTGTGCTTGCCGCTCAGTGCGGCAGGCCCTGTGAGGTCGGCAATCAAACCGATATCAATCTCGCCACCGGATGAAGAGCCTCCCGAACTCCCCGAACCTGCGGAATTTCCTCCGCCTCCTGAGCCAGTGTTACTCGAACCTCCGCCACCGTTGCCCGTGCTCGCACTTGTCGTTCCACAAGCCGTCACCGTCGCCAACAACCCCAAAGCAGCCAGACCTGCACCCCATTTGCGCCAGCGTTTCATCAGATAGTCCCCCTTTTTCGATGAGTTTCATGGCCTCTCAAAGTGACATGTCCATTAACCCCTGTCGATTCTCTGAATCCTCCTGTTGGAAAATTGACTCTTAGTTAAGAACCAAGCAAATAATGTGCCAATATTCCGACTACACTTGATGGGAACTGTGAATTTTGGGCAATGGAAGGGAATGCAGGACATCCGGAGACAGTCAATCCCCATATCCGCAAGTGCCAGATATCAACTTTCAAGGAAAGTAGGAAAACGTTGTACGAATTGGAACACACGTTGCACAATTTACAGAGGACGTGTTTCAGATTGTATCGAGTCGTATCTAGGATGAAATGGTTCTGGTTATAAACTCCCTCAGATTGTCGCAAGTTTTATCCCGTGAAAATAGTTAGCTATAGCATTAATGTGTACGTTAGGCTTGTCCACCCACCTACGCTGCGTAAGCACGGCCCAACCACGCGATTTCGCACTCCCTTGCGCACCCACGGTGCGTAAGGGAGTGCGAGTTCATCGACAGTCTCTCCCGGCTCGTTACGCTCGAAAGCCAGATGGAGTAAGCGGCGAAAAGGCCCCACCGGGCCTCATTCAGTGTGAATACTTTGATGTGTCACTACCACAAGAAGGCTAATGCAAAGATCCATGCAAAAGCGAGCCACCACCACCACCAACCGCCAGCCCAGCGACCGTACCCTGGGGCCCCCCAGCCAGCTCGGGCACCGTACCTATAACCGCCGCCCCAGCCGCCATAACCACCGCCCCAGGCGAGAGCCAAATCCAGGCGTTGTTCATCATTATTTTCATGAACTTTGCTGCTGGTAGCGAGTCCGATGGGTGCATAGGCACGAGGAACACGAACAAGTACGGCACTGTTGTTCATACTCGAGACGATACCGCGATGCATGCCCCATGGTGTCTGAAACCGCACCCACTGACCCATGTAGCGCGCGCAATCACTCGTTGTACACATTGGCATCCTCCTTCCCAATATGTCGTTTCCAAAGCCCAGTACCCGTTCCTACCACACCCACCACGGCCAGAATGCAGCAAGTGCAATCCAGGGTAAAAACAGGAATGGAAGCCATGCCTGCTCTACGTCACCTTGGTTGGTTCCTTGGTCACCGAGCAACTGTGGTGAATCGTCTACGGTGCCCAGTGCCAACCCAGTCTGACTCCGTACTTGTCGTAAGTACAGACCGTTTGGATGAACTGCATGCAAGATACCGTGGTGCATAACGCCGTCGTGGGTTCGAACGACTACACGCTGACCGATGTACGGCTCAACGTGGCCCCGAGTAATCATCCGTGCCCCCTCCTTCCTGGTTCCCTTCTTGAACGACAACCGTTCACGACAGACTATGAACACCCCGTGCTGCAGTCCCATGGTGGATGTCCCGTGACGGCTTGAATCTCCGCGCCTATCTCGGGGCACATGCCAAGCAGGGGGCATGGTCGACTGCATAGAGTGAAGATGAGAAGTCCCTGTGGAGGTGGATGAGGTGAAGCTGGACACTGTCATCAGGTTGGGCTCGCTTGCCTTTGGAGTCGCGCAAGACGACAGACTCCGGGAACTGCTGAAAATTGCCCATCATGGAGCAAAGCGCAGAGGGTTTTTTGATGTCGGACCGATTGTGCCGCCACCCGGTCAGCACGCGCCCTACATCGGTCCGGGGTACCGGAACGGCCGTAGTCGATCCGCACGGTGACAAGCAACGGATGAGATTCGACAAGTCAAACAACCAAAAGGCGGCGACCTGACGGAGGGGACATCCGGCATCCGGGTCGCCTGTTTTGTCGCGCTTGAGTACAATAAAACCAGAATCCAGCATCGACAGTAAGACAGCTAGGGACCGTTGGATGGGTGGGGGAACAATGAAATTCGGCGAGGGATTGCAAAGACACATCGAACGCTACCACTGTTGTGCCAGCTGTGTACATTTCATCGCGAAACGCACCGATAAGGGTGTGCAAACGTACTGCTCACGGCTGGGGTACGATACGCGTCCAAACTGGAAATTTGATTGTTGGACGCCAAAGGAGCGAATCAAACAGCGACTGAATTTTGAACTTGGAGATGATAGCGGCCACAGGAACAAAGGTTAAGCACGCCAACGAAAGAGACGCTCCAAGTCAACACGTGCATCTGTAACACGAACGGCAACAATAGAGGGAACAGATGTCCCCTCTATTGTCACTGATTCACCCATTGTGCACATCTGTTTACCTTCTTGCTTGTGCGCGGCACCCTACCACAGCAAGAGGCCCCACAAAGCATAAATCACAAGAAAAGACACGGCCCAGCGCGCCCATCCGCCGCCCCAGGCATAGCCGCCATAACCGCCATAGCCAGGACCGGGACCGTACCCGCCCCCATAACCACCCCACGCTAAAGCGACATCGAGTCGTTTTTCTGCATCTTCGTTCAGCGGTTCTGCTATTAACTGCACAGGGATGTATTTGCGGGGAGACAGAATCACGGCCTGATTCCCTGAGACGCTTTCAAGAACGCCCTGGTGATACCCGTACCGCGTTCGAAATTGAACATATTGTCCGACATGCTTGAGACACTGTGCTCGTGAACACATGGTCAGTTGCACCTCCTTCACCGCCGTGACGCATGCAGGCATGACGTGGCAATCAGCCCGCCTGCGTCGAAGCGACTGCTGTACAATATGCCAGCAGACAGGTGCACCGGGAGGGTGATTGTCCGGCGCCATCCGCACAGATCAATGCGCCCTCCTGCGCCACACGCTTTCCTCGACAGGTCCCAGATCTCCGAGCCAAGGTCTTCAGACAAGGTCTTCAGACAAGGTCTCCAGGTCTTCGGCTTCTAGCACCTCCGGCATATCTGGCAGCAACAACTGTGCCTCCGAAGTAGGAAGTTCCTCGACGTTGCGCAATTTTCTCTCAATCGTCCGAGAGCGCCTTGCAGCCGTCTCAATGGAGTTGCTCGCCTCACGCAATTTCTTCTGCGTCTTTTGCAGCAGGTCGCCAAACGTTCCGAACTGCGTCTTAATCGCTCCGAGGAGGCTCCAGACTTCGCTCGACCGTTTTTGAATCGCCAGCGTTCGAAATCCCATTTGCAGGCTGTTCAGCAATGCCGTGAGCGTGGTCGGACCCGATATCACAACGCGGTACTCCTGTTGAATTGTCTCCATGAGTCCCGAATGGCGTAAAACCTCCGCAAACAGTCCTTCAATGGGAAGATACATAATCGCAAAGTCAGTCGTATGCGGAGGGTCTAGGTATTTCGCAGCGATGGTCTTCGCCTCACTTTTGATACGATTCATCAGTGCCTTCGCAGCTTCCTGGAATGCTGCTGTCTCGCCCCTATCCTCCGCGTCCAACATGCGTTGATAGTCTTCAATTGGGAACTTGCAGTCAATGGGCAGGTAGACAGAGTCAGTGCCGTCTCCCTGGCCGGGAAGGCGGATTGCAAATTCTACCCGTTCTGCCGATCCGCTTCGCGTCGCAATGTTTTTCTCATACTGCTCAGGAGCCAACAGTTGCTCGAGCAACATCTCAAGTTGTACCTCACCAAATGTGCCTCTTGTCTTGACGTTCGTAAGCACCCGTTTCAGGTCGCCAACATTACTTGCGAGTGATTGCATTTCACCGAGGCCCTTATGCACCGCTTCGAGCCGCTCGCTGACTGTCTGGAATGACTCTGCCAAGCGTTTTTCAAGCGTAGCGTGCAACTTCTCATCCACGGTTTGGCGCATCTGCTCCAGCTTCGTTGTATTGTCTTCTTGCAGTTTCGTCAGTCGGTCTTCGACAATACCCCGTACCCGTTCGAGCTTCTGTTCATTCATCTCGGTGAGCGTCTTTAGTTGCGCGGAAAATGATTCTAACAGTGTTTTTTGCTGTGCATTCTGTGTGCTAAAGTGCTGCGTCATTGTTTGCGACAGCTGCATGAACAACCGATTGGCGTTGTTGGCTGACTCCTCACGGTCAAATTTCGACTGCTGCATCTGTTCCTCTCGTAACCGCTTCACCTCGGCCTGCACCAGGCCAGCGACATCGTCTTTTGCACCATCAAGAGCTTTCTCAATCGCACGCATTGTGAGTCCTGAAGACTTCTGGCGTATGTACAGTACAACCACTACGATTTGCAGGACAATGACAACTGCAAGTAATCCATCAGTCACGGAAAATGCCCCCTCTCTAGCTGGCGAATGTTTCAATCACGACGTATCTGGGAGGTTTGTTTGAACAAACCTTTTAGCAGGGATTTCAAGCAAGCTAGCGAAAACTAATTTACCTAGATTATAACGAGTTTCCCGTATCCACAAAAACCACCCGTCATTCTACATACTTTCAATCTTTCAGACGTACTTGACCGAAAGAAGGTACTGACATTGGTTCAGGAACCGCAAGGACAGCCAGTGCTTACAGCAGAGGAACCCACTTTTTCCGAGCCGGATTTTCTCGAGTTTGCAAGCCGTATAAAAGCCAAATTCGGACTAGATCTCCTTTCCTATAAACAACCTCAGGTACGCAGGCGACTAAATTCACTGAGAATTCGCAAGGGATATGACACATTCACAGAGTTTTTCAGGAGAATCGATGCGAGTCCTCAGGTCCAAAAGGAGTTTATCGATCAACTGACCATCAATGTCACGGAATTCTACCGGAATCCTGAGCGTTGGCAGGTCTTGTCCGAGCACATCGTACCAGAACTGCTCAGCCAAACACAGACCCTCAAGTGCTGGAGCGCTGCTTGCTCGACGGGTGAAGAACCTTACACTTTGGCAATGGCCATGTCGGCACACCTGCCACTTCGGAGGCTGGATATTCTCGCCACCGATCTCGATGCAACCGTCATTCGGACGGCGAAGACCGGCGTCTATTCCGCAGAGGCTGTCAAGGTCGTGCCGCCCGACATGTGTACGCGCCATCTCAGCGTTGACGATGACGGTCGCTACAAAGTGTCGGAAGATATCAAGCAACGCGTTCGGTTCCAAGAGCACAATCTGTTGTTTGACCCACCGGACAGCGGGTTTGATTTAATCGTCTGCCGAAACGTTCTTATCTACTTTACACCCGTTGCCAAGAACCAGCTTATCGCGCGCTTTAGCCAAGCTCTGAGACCCGGCGGTTACCTGTTTGTGGGAGGTACCGAGCAAATCACGAACGCAGCCTCAGTTGGTCTTGAGTCACCTTACACGTTTTTCTATCGCAAACGTTAGGAGGAAGGCAAGATGAGAACGAAAGTTCTTGTCGTCGATGACTCCGTGTTTATGAGAGTCGTGCTGTCCAGAATGCTTGTGACCGACCCGAGTCTTGAGGTTGTAGGCACCGCTCAAAACGGCGTCGAGGCTATCGAGAAAGTCACGGCTCTGCAACCAGACGTCGTGACACTTGATGTCGAAATGCCCATGATGAACGGCCTTCATGCACTAAAGCGAATCATGGCGATTCGGCCTACACCTGTCATTATGCTGAGTGCACTAACCACTGATGGAGCCAACATAACCTTCGACTGTCTCAAATATGGAGCATTTGATTTTCTCATCAAGCCTGAGGGTATGTGGCGGTTCCAGGAGCTGAGCGAAGAACTCATCACCAAAGTAAAGGCAGCAGCCACAACACCGGTCTCAATGCTGTCAGTTCGTACTGACATCCATCTTTCTGAACAGGTTGGCCATTTGGGAGCCAACACGACACCGAAGCCTCCACAACATCTACACCAGCCAGACCACCTACACAATCCTCGTATCGCAAGTTCAATCGACAACGGCTTGACTGGTCCAGTCACTCAAATCGTGGCCATCGGGACCTCCACCGGAGGACCGAGCGCACTCGACGTCGTTCTCTCCCGCCTGCCAAGGGACCTCGCCGCTGCGCTGGTCATCGTACAGCACATGCCACCTCCGTTTACGGAGTCCCTCGCACAGCGACTGAATGCTCATTCGCACATCGAAGTGGTCGAGGCGGCAGACGGGCAATGCATTCGGAACGGAGTAGCGTACATCGCGCCGGGCGGATATCACATGGAAGTCGCAGAACACCACGGCAATTTCTGTGTTGCCTTGAATCAGGGGGACAAGCGGAACCAGCACCGTCCGTCCGTTGATGTTCTCTTTGAGTCGGTTGCAGAATTGAACGCAGTCAAACAGCATTTCCTCTTGATGACGGGAATGGGGCATGACGGTGCGCAAGGCATGCGTCTCGGTAAGGAACGCGGGGCAAAAACGACCATGGTGCAATCTCCCGAGTCCTGCGTCGTATCCGGGATGCCGAAGTCAGCGCTCGAACTCGCATGTGTCAGCGATATCGTACCTCTTGAATCCATCAGCGCGAGGCTCGTCGACATCATTAACTCCCTGACATGATGCGATAGCGTTGAATCACCTCTCTGTGACTGCCAACCACCGCATTTGGCAGCCCATCAAGGGGAAAAAACGTAGCGTCAAGGCTCTCCACCGGGTCTACACTTAACTTCCCAGAAAAATCATGTGTATAGAAAGCGTTTGTGACCACATAGAACTGGTCTCCATTTGCCGCCGTAACGAAATAGCGGGGACCAGAAAATACCCCGATGAGGTGTAGTTCACCGGCTCTGAGCCCCGTTTCCTCATACAACTCGCGGCGCGCCGTATCCTCCACAGACTCACCTAGTTCCATCAGGCCGCCCGGAAGACCCCATACCCGGTCAGGGTATTTGCGCTGCTCGAGGAGAATATCACCATGGTCGTTTGCGAGAACAACGACGGACCCGACCAAGATGAGTGGACGCTTACCTACAATGGCGCGCAAATCTTCAACGTATCCCACGGTCGCCCTCCGTTCCACAACTTCGCAAACACAATCTTAACACCAGCATTTTTCTTGCCTCAAAATCGGTTTTCAAATGTCAATGCTTATCATAGTCGGTTGAAATCTTGGATAGTCCGGTTCAATGGAGTGACTACCAAGTACCTGGGGAACGATATGACGTGGCTTGAGTATGTAGGTACCATCGTGGCGCCTGTCCGCAGGCGTGTTGGAGCAGCGGTTCCTTGCGATGTTATGCATAGTGAATCAGAGAAGCTGCGGCCGACCATAAATCTTTCAAGCCTTCTCTGTCTTGGTGACGAGAGACACATGGTTCGTCAGTGCCCATTGTTTTAGTTCCCGTACCATATCATTGAAATCTGATCTCTTACTATACACATTTACCGACATTCGGTTTTGTTTGCATTTCACCAAGAAGAAGTTTTTGAAGATGACGATACGTTCTACATGATTGACATCTATAGTTTTCTGAGGGAATTCAAGAGCATTCTCACCAAATGAGAGCGTGGGATTGTGCGAGGCAAGGGTAATTACTTTGAGCAACAAAAGCAGCGCCAAGACCGACCATCCACCAAAGGGTAACCACCAGATCCACCCATGAAGAACTTTTGAAACCACGTCTATGAACGCTAGAATTACAAACAAGCCTCCAGTAATGGCGCCTAAATACGGCGATGTTACCCGTACACTGTGCATCATGACGCACCTCCAATCTATGCTTACTTTACCACGGCAACACCGTTTTTTGTCCTAATCCCCCCAGTAACCCCAACATTTAATTGTATCATACGGGTGTCTAATGAAGGTTTTGTACGAAAAATGATAAGGTCCTACCACATACAAAAAAAGGGCCGTTGCCTCGAAGGCAACGGCGATGGCAAGAGTGGTACGAAGCCTAGGGGATAGCTTCTCGATACATACTGTAGCGAATCAACATGACGGGAACATGATCGTAATGTAAATGTTTTGCAAATATACAGAGGAACGTCAGTGAGCGGCTTGCAAGGTCGCTTCGTCGGGATCACTCGTCGCCGAAAAATCTCCGCGCAATGCTTTGAGTGCGGTTATCTCCGCTTGGATCTCACTCGCTGTACGCACCCCGAGATGGCGCAAGACGGGTATCGGTGGACACCATCCTTGTAGTGCATGCTGGAAGAGGAATCCAGCGATGACACCGGAAGCGGCAAACCATACGCGACTCTTCGTAAAACCGAGGGCTGTCGTGAGCATTACCGCTGCGGCCGCATTCAATTCAATGATTCGTTCAATATCCCATTCCCGTCGCAGCACACCAATGCGTTCACCCACCCGGTCTCTACCCTCACTCGCCGCGAATGCAACATTGTCCTGCATCATTTGTTGAATCCACCGGTTTACCTCAGGCGCGGTTTTTTGCTGCACACGGTCCATAGTAGACGGCAACATGTGGCCCAACTCCTCACCCTGTTCGATGTTCGATATTGAATAGGGTGCCACCTGTCTTATGGCCTATACAACGGCGATTTACCGATTTACCGTCACGTACAGACAGGTGCACTCCGGCAGGGTGCCGGCTTGAAGGCAGTTTGAAGGCAGTTTGAAGGCAGTTTGAAGGCAGTTTGAAGCCTCAAGCCCGTTGTTGCTAACTCATGCCAACTTGAAGCAAGTTCACATGAACTTAAGCCCACTGATGCTAACTCATGCCAGTTCAAGCGCGTCGAACCTCTCGAAGTGCCTTCCAAATTGAATATCCGCCTGCCCCACCGACCACGACAATCACGAGCAGCAAGGCCAAGTTAATGGAGTCCAGATTGTACACATGGAGTCCAAGTGGTAACGCCCAGTCTGCTAACTTTGGGTCTAGCAATTCAATGGCCCCCACCAGCACAAACAAGACACCGCCGATAAATAAAGTGTTTCCGGCAACAAACCGCCCGACAAAAGCTTTGGCTCGCTCGCCGAGTTTTCTGGTTTGAATCCAGCGGCCAAATAACGCCCCGATGATGATCTGCATGACCATGGTGCCGAGGCCGTATAAGAGGCCAGGAAGGAACGCAACCCAAGGACTTGGCATCCGCGGAGAGAAGACAGTGTAGATAATCGTTGCAAACGCGCCTGTTCCCCACCCAGCAACAAATCCATGAATCAACGCCAATTTTGCGGGTACCGTTTGGCTATCTTGCGGCACTGACGGGATGAGGCGTTCCAACCACGGAAACAAGTGCAACGTTTTGTGGCGATAGAGAATGAAGTAGCCGGACACGAACATGACAAGGCCAACAATCAAATAGACAATCTGTTCGGCACCAGGGCGCAACAAGAAGCTTGCCAACGCAAAATAGGCCAATTCCGACGCAATGGCGCGTTGTAACGTGAAGGTCAGTGAAAACAACAATCCTGCCTTCATTCCACCGCGGGAACTATAACTGCCGATTGAATAGCTAAAGGTAATTGGCCACGTGTGTTCGTCCGGAGTAATACCATGAACCACGCCCATCAGAAACACCGTTAGTAAGTCAATAAGCCAAGTTATGTGATGAGGCTGATACCAGAAGTTCATCGTTGTCTCCTTCAGCTGTACGTACACATAGTACATGGATTCAGATGTGCTTGTTCAGACATCAATTGACTCTTTATCGAAAATCATTTTCTATAACTAAGCTACAACATGCTACAGGTGTCCGTCAATAGGTCATGACAATAATACCCCATCCGGTATAAACACTAATATTCGTGCATAGCATGGCCATGTACAAGCCATTACAACCGCACACTGGGACGGGGGATGATGATGATGTCAGTTGCAGCGTTCCTGACTCTACTTGGTATTGGGCTTTTTGGCTCTTTTGTCTCGGGTATGGTTGGTATTGGCGGTTCTATCGTCAAGTATCCATTGTTGCTGTATGTTCCCCCACTCCTTGGCGTGATGCAGTTTTCCGCTCATCAAGTGTCGGGCATCAGCGCAGTTCAAGTTCTATTTTCGACCGCCGCCGGGGTCCTTGCATATCGAAAAGGTAACTATCTCAATTACCGTCTGATTGCCTATATGGGTTCAGCAATCGTCGTCGGAAGCTTTATTGGTGCTTACGAAGCCCGTTATCTTTCCGAGAATGCCATTAATCTCGTGTACGCCTTACTGGCAACCGTAGCCGCCGTAATGATGTTCATACCAACAAAAGTTGCAGATGATGACAACCTCGAATCAGGTCAGTTCAATCGAGTGATTGCCGTCATTCTGGCTGGGGCTGTGGGACTGCTTTCCGGGGTTGTCGGAGCCGCCGGAGCGTTTCTGCTCGTACCGCTGATGTTGGTTGTATTGAAGATCCCGATGCGAGTGACCATTGCCTCCTCACTGGCCATCACGTTCATTTCGTCGATTGGAGCAACCATCGGAAAAATTTCGGCTGGCGATGTACTGCTAGGCCCAAGCCTGGTGATGATCTGGGCGAGTCTGGTTGCTGCTCCCCTTGGAGCTCGGATTGGACAACAAATCAGCGTAAAGTGGCTGAAGGCCTTTCTAGCGCTGTTGATTACAGCCACATGCGTAAAAATTTGGTTTGACATTGTACATCTGATGCCTCGGTGAACAAACTCCCTCTCCATGACCTCTCGGCGCGTACGCCCACAGACCCACAGACCCACACGACCACACAACAGCAGACCCACAACTCTCGAAACTCGGGGCCGAATGTTTGCCGCCATACGTCTCATCCACTTCCCGAACCCTGCCGTTCGTCGTGCCGTTTTGAGAAAGAACTGAATAGGCAATAGTATCATCGCTGCACAGAAGAGGCCCCAAACGGAGGCGTCGCATTCAAAGAATCCACCGTGCAACGGCATCATTTTCGGGACATCTGACCAAATTTCACTGGAACTCCACTTTTCCATCAAGCGACAGTTGATTATTGCACTAATGTTCAGATAAAATAACTCAAAGGAGGGAATGCACATGCTAGAGAACACATCGCGACAGCACCCGACCCGTCCTCCCTACACTCCGTCCGAATTAACCCAGATGGCTGAAGATGTTGTGCATGCAGCCATCACAAAGTGGTATCAAGAATGGCTAAGGGCCCAAATTGACCAGGCTTTGGATGACCGTGACCAACAACGGTTTTACCATCTTGCTGAGCACTGGAAACAACTTTACGCACGTTAACGCTCCGATACCATCGGAGCGTTTTTTAACCCCAGTGTGCCTTTGACCGTCCACCACCAAAACTCTAAAATTTTGCCGGTCTCGCAGGTTTTTCGCCATGGATGTCAAACATATGGGGGACAACATTCAGGAGTGACGGCATGAAACCCTTTCTCAAGTGGGCGGGAAACAAATACCGCATTGTTGACAAAATCCGGGGCGTTCTCCCCCGTGGAGAGCGCCTCATTGAACCTTTTGCCGGCTCGGCAGCGGTTTTTTTGAACACAGATTACAAAACAAACATTGTTAACGATATGAACGCGGACCTCATCAACGTGTTTGTGACCCTGAAGCAACATGGACCCGCTTTTGTGGACGCTTGCAAGGGTTTGTTTACACCGGATGAAAATGTTCCTGAGGTTTACTATGAATTTCGCGATGAATTCAACCAGACAAGCGATAGATTCCGAAAGGCAGCCCTGTTCGTGTATTTGAACCGACATGGTTACAACGGGCTTTGCCGGTATAACAACGACGGCGGGTTCAATGTGCCCTTCGGTCGATACAAAAAACCGTATTTTCCGTTTGAGGAAATGATGATGTTTTACCACAAATCCGAGGATGCCACTTTCCAGACCGAGGATTTTGAACTTGTGATGCAGCAAGCACAGCCAGGCGATGTCATCTATTGCGACCCACCTTACGTTCCCTTGTCCGACACGGCCAATTTCACCAATTACAGCGCCGGTGGCTTTGGCGTGGATGAACAGCTCCGCTTGGCAAAAGTTGCGAGAGAGACGTCTGAGAGAGGCATTCCCGTGCTCATCTCCAACCACCACACATCGTTTACCGAAGCCATCTACAAGTCAGCGGACATTACGACGTTTGAGGTTCAACGGCTCATCAGTTGCGACAGCACAAACAGAAACAAGGCCGCTGAACTCCTGGCCTTGTTTCCGGCTATGGCATCGTCAGTCACTGACTGACGATTACTTTACGATGACATCATCAATGAGCCCATACGTTTTCGCCTCATGTCCACTCATAAACCTGTCACGGTCAGTATCTAACGCGATTTGCTCAACCGTCTGGCCGGTGTGCTGCGCGAGCACATGATTGATCTTGTCTCTGGTCTTCAGCATCCAGTCGGCATGAATCTTGATATCCGATGCCTGGCCGCTGACGCCGCTTGGCGAATGCGGCTGGTGGATCATGATTTCACTGTTCGGCAACGCGAATCTCTTCCCCACAGCTCCTGCCGTCAGCAACACAGCTCCGAAACTTGCTGCCATCCCAACGCAGATGGTGGACACATCTGGCTTGATGTGTTGCATCGTATCGTAAATCGCGAAACCAGATGTGACAGACCCCCCAGGGCTGTTAATGTACATTTGAATGTCTTTGTCTGGGTTATCGGCAGTTAAGAACAACAGTTGTGCCACAACTGAATTTGCTAAGGTATCGTCAATGACAGAACCAACCATGACAATGCGGTCCTTGAGCAGTCTCGAATAGATATCGTAACTGCGCTCGCCGCGGCTGGTTTGTTCAATCACGTACGGAATGAGCGTCATGCGAAAGCCCCCTTGTTTGTATCAAGCCGCCATCTGTACCGACATCCTTGACATCCTTGACATCCTTGACATCGCCGACATTTCCAAACAGCCAGTATCTAGCCGGGAGCGCCCGGAAACAGCCGTCTTTTCATACGCCTTGACCAGCACTCGGTTTGTCGCTTGGATGGGATCCAGAACACCGTCTTGACATAAATGTACGAGTCCCCGGATATCTGCGGCCTGAAAAGCCGCAACATACGCTTGCAGCACGTCGGTTTGGACGACATCATCGGGTACCGCAAGCTTATCGTTCTTCTCCGTGTTTCGGCGCAGTCGCATCCTTGCCCGGTGCAAGGTTGCCTTCACGGCGCCGCGACTGATATTGAGCAGTTCGGCTGCCTCAGTATCGGAGTAATCAAAAACGGCGCAGAGCAGAAATACAGCCCGCTGTTGCCCCGTCAGTGTTCCAATCAATTGGCGGAGTGCTGCTTCCACTTCGAGGCCGTCCGCTGCATCTTCGAACAAGGACGCTGCCGCTGAAGCGAGCGCCAAGTCCGCGCTCTCCTCCCACAAAGCGTTGCGGCTGTTCTTGCGAACAGAATCGAGCCACGTGGTCTTCGCGATTCGCCGCAACAGTGCCCAGGCATTCGGGTGTTCCCGCACGCCGACGAGGACAGGTAATGCCTTAAGGAGCGTGCTTTGCGTGATATCCTCTGCATCTTGATGTGAACCCGTCATGAGCTCACAGTAGCGAAGTAAGCTTTCACGCAGCTGACTCAACAATTCTGTCGCGTCTTCTGCATGAACATCAGCGAATCCTTGCAGAGCACGCGTAGCGTCTGTCATCGTCATTGACCTCCTTCCCGTGGATACCTTGTAAACGTTTGAAGGGCCAAAAAGGATACGGCTGATGAAGATCTTTAGTGCAGCGTAAATCCGTGCAGTGTATCTTTCATGAGGAGATTCGAAATCCGCAGCGCCTCAGTCCGATTCTGAGCTGGAGCGGAAATAATAAAGCCGTTGCGGCTGTTCCAACCCTTATGCTTGCCCTGTGGTGAAAACTCTTCGATGGTAAGAGTGCGGAAGTTATGACTCGCAAACATCATTCCATACGTGCGCGTGACTGGTTTCCCATTGTCGAGATACGCGTACGTCATCGGTCCTTCGCCATCGGGCCGAAAATGAATGACTAGCCGGTGGTGATTGTCCGGATTCGGGATGCGTGCACCTTCAATCGAGATTGTACCGACAAACGTCCGTTGCCCGGTCCAGGTCCCGTGTAACCTGCCATGTATCTGTAACGAAACAGGGTGAATCACGGTCTCGCCCTGCCCGAGTTGGTACTCAACGCCTGTAAGTGACAGTGATATGCGCTTTGGCAAGACGTACAAAGCAGCGACGAAAATCGCAATAAAGAGCAACATCGTGATGGTGCTCAATATCCTCTTCATCGTCCACCTCCGCCTGCAGGATAGACCAGCTAGACGCCAGTCCATGTGGGCTTACGATGTTTAGTCGTTTCGCCGTTTCATCTACGTATCTATTTTATCGTCTCCGTCGACAAAGAACCATGACTGTTGTGGAAGTCCATAGGTGCTTTGACCAACATGTTCTTCGT
Organism: Alicyclobacillus curvatus; assembly: GCA_017298655.1. GTDB lineage: Bacteria > Bacillota > Bacilli > Alicyclobacillales > Alicyclobacillaceae > Alicyclobacillus_B > Alicyclobacillus_B curvatus. The sequence continues at coordinate 423,784 of CP071184.1, read as the reverse complement.
CACCCCATTGCCAAGCGCTTGCAATGGGGTTAGAGACCACCTGTCAAGTTGTTGTGCAGTTGTGTCTTGTCAGCTTGTACGATACAGTGGTAGCGAATTCCATGGACACAGAACGGTAGGTGAGTCAAACGCAGAAGAAGGTCTTGTTAATATCCTGTTTTACGCCGCCCGTCGTCAACGCAGAAGCCATTCTGGTGTGGAAAACGGTACGAGAACTTGAGCGCTACTTCGATATGCAAGTTATCTCGTCGCAATTGCCTGCCCATGCACGAGTCGACGCGCAAATGACCTGGCCGGCCTCGGTTTCGGTTTCGAGGCGTCCTGTGCACCTCCCGCAACAGCCCTTTGCACGAAAGGCCATGGAGCGCACAATGGGCCTCGTTGCAGATGAGCAATATCTTTGGGCCGCACTTGGGAAGATGAATGCTCCTGACTGCGACCTCATATACAGCCGCTCTCATCCGGGTGCGAGTCACATTGCGGCGTACCGCGTCAAGCAGAAATTGCAGAAACCTTGGGTGGCTCAGTTCAGTGACCCGTGGGCGAATAACCCCTATCATGCCAACCATACGTTTGTTCGCAAGGCCGTAGACAACCATTACGAACGGCTCGTGATTCAAAGTGCAGACATGCTTATCTTCCCGACCGAAGAAATTGCGCAGATGTATAGGACAGCCTACAGCTCGTTCGACGTGGCGGCAAAATCGCTGGTACTGCCCCATCATTACACACCCGAGTTGTACCCAAACCCGCATCCAAATTCGGCATTGCCCGATATATTTGACGAAGAAAGCAGCGATTTATCTCGCGTTTCATTCGCCTATTTTGGGGATTTTTATGGACTCCGCTCGCCTGCGCCATTCCTTGAAGCCCTGCAACGCTTGTCGCAAGAATCACCCGATGTGCTCGAACGCATGACAGTCTCGTTTTACGGGAACATCGAGTCAAAATTCTCATCGATAGTCGAGCAGTCCCCCATCCGGATTGCTACTGACAGGGTCTCATATCTCGAGAGCCTGAAGCGTATGTCGGACACTGACGTGTTATTGTTGGTCGATGCACCTTCCGCCACAGGGACCAACCCGTTTCTGGCGTCCAAGGTGATTGACTATCTTGGAGCCGGGAGACCAATTATTGGTATTACTGACCTAAAAGGTACGTCGCCCACGATTTTACGAAAACATGGTCATGACGTGGTGCGTCCGGACGACATCCAGGGAATCGCCACGGCCATCGCACGCCGTATTCGAGAAACACGCACTTCACTGACGCCACCTTCCGAATTCACCACGCAGCATGTGGTAGGGCAATTGGCTTCTGTTATCAACGAACTGACGCGCCAGGCGTGACGGTCTTCGACAGCTCCACCTCGTCATGGATCTCGATACCGTGATGCCCAATCAGCGGAATCGTAGGTTTTATGCGCCTCGCGTCGTCAACGGCGCCCACGTGAACTCCAACCATTCGGTATCCGCGCCGTTGATAGAATCGCATTGCGTCGAGGTTGTCATTACTCGTAATCAGCCAGACTCTTTCTTTTCCAGCTGCAATGGTCTCCCGCTCGATGGCAGTAAGGAGTTCCGTGCCTACCCCGATGCCGGATTCGACGGCATTGATACTCATGAGTTCGCAGCTGTCCTCATCCATCCGATAGGTCGCAGCCCCTACGAGCTGTTGCCCTCTGCGCGCAACCAAGGACAGAAGTTCAGAGAGATGGTACGCGTCGCCGTGGCTGACCATGCTGGCTCCGCCCCACTCGGCCTGCCACAGATTCCGCAGCCAGGTGTGTTCATCCTGCGCCATAGGCGCGTAGATAGCGATAGCGTCGCTTCGCGGATTTCTCACTCTCTGTCCCCCTTCATGTGCTCTGTCTATGCCGTGTCGTTGTTTCCGTTTTGGCTTCCTCGTTGCAGTCATATGTTCTCAACTTTGCAGTCTCATGTTCTCACCCGGGTACATCGCGTCCTTAGCCAGGTTTCTCAGATATCGTGATCGAATCTTGCCATTATCAGATATCGTAATCGAATCTTTCCATTATTGGAAGTCATCAGTGGAACCAAGGCCCTCTGACCCGAATAACTCCTGCAAGATGGACTGGACAATTTGGGCATTGCGCTCAGCGTCGCGTTGCTTTATTTGCTCATATATCTGTTTATCCGGAAGCTTTGCAAACAACTCGTAACTCGGCGCACCTTGCGCGTCATCGGTGTTCACTTCAATCAACCAAAGCTGCCCCTGGTGACTGATGCCAATGTCAATACCAATATCGCGAAAGTCTCGATAGGGATTCAGAACGTTGGCGATGGAAGCACCAACCTTTTGTAGTCGCCATCTTATCTGCTCCGGTCCGTACCTTAAATGAAGACTCGGCAACACCGTATCCATCGGCAGAACTTTACCGCGACTGATGTCGACGTTGGAAACAATTGCATGCGTACCACCCAGCCGGACGAGTTCACCAGCATAAATCCACTCATCGGAAACATCTCGTTGCATGTGTACGCGTATATCAAAAGGCCGATCTTGAAATCTTGCGAGCGGTGCTGCTTGTTGAATGATACAAATTTGGTTGTGGTAGTACGCTGAAATGAGTTTTGCTAACAATCTTAAGTTCCGAGACCGCAGCGCTGTCTGTCCCTGACGCAACCAACGATATACGCCCCGGCGGGCTTCGAGAACACTGACAGCGTGTCCGCCCCAGCCACTGACGGTTTTGATGTAAACTTTCCCGTACTTCATCAGCATCGATGCCAAGGCCGCCTCGCGATACAAGACCGTGTCAGGGAGTCGACACGGACCGATGGATTCCCCCGCTAATGCTTTGTACATCTCCCATTTATTCAGAAATCCCCGCTCTGCGTCTAACTTGCCATTCCCCATGCAAACAGCCCCCTGCCCTAGCGGTTTATGGTCAGCATAGGCAGCAACACAAAAGCCGGGCACGGCACTTGGCCCGCCCGGCAACCATCTTCCCCGTTTTACGGCATTCCTGCCGTCTAGCATTCGTCGTCCTTATTTACGGTCATTAGTCCGCCTAGCATCCGTCCGTCATCATTTGACGTAGGACGCTAGCGTCTTCAACACTGCATTGTTCTCCATGCCAGCACGCCACACTGCGACCCCCGAGATACCGTACATCTTCGCTAGGGCTAGTTTCGCCGACGTACTCTGCGCATTTTCGTAATAGACCGTATGCAGGTGGCCCTTGCTGTCCGTCCATTTAAACCACGGGGCCTGTGCTGCAGAATCCCAATTTGCCGTCATGTGGCGGCTTGCCAGAAACGAGTCCACACTGGTTAAGCTCACTGCTTTTGCTGCTTTTCCCGACCAGTCATAGCCATACGTATCGATGCCGAGCAACACCTTGTTTGCTGGCACGCGGGACACAGTGTAGGCGAGCGTTTGTTGAACCCACGGCAGTGGGGCAATGGGACCCGCAGGACCGCCCGCATAGGAGTAATCGTAAGCCATAACAACGACGTCGTCGGCTGAGGCCCCTAGTTTTGACACATCATACCCCGCGTTCCACGGTTCGTTCTTCGGACCTGTGTCTGCTGGAATCACAACTTCAAGCCGCTTGTCCTCCGCGTGTAAATCAGCTGCCAATTTGGCGACGAATTCAGTGTACATGCCAGCATCCTGCGGCCGGATAAGCTCAAAATCGAGCATCGCTCCGTCGTATCCTTCGCTCTCTACACCCTTCGCAATTTGTTCTTCAAGATGGCTGCTAAGCGTTGGATTGCTCAAAATCGCATGCATGGTTTTGGCATCAAAGCCTTTGTTGCCGAGATTGGTTACCATCGCATAAGCCGCGTATCCTGCGGATACAGCTTGGCTGGCAGTCCCTGAGGGCGCCGATCCGACAAGCGATCCCGATGCGTCCACGCTCCACGTATCCCCTGCCAAGGCATTGTACGCCTGAGGATGCGACATGGCGTCGTGGAAAGCAGCGAGATCGCCAACGTAAAATGGCACAAATGCGAGAGACACTGGTTTTTGACTTGGGGTTTGGGCCGGTACCACGCTCATATTACTGCTTGACAGGCCGCCACTGTTCGACCTGCCTGGCGTCGAATGGGAATCGAGCGTCCACTGCCACGTTCCAATGGTCGCAGCCCAACCGCTTTGTCGCAGTGCAGCGCTAATGCTTAACACCGGTAAGTATGTAGCATTCGCAAACACGTACTTGGGCGCATATATGGCCTTACCGTCGCCAAACACAATTTTGCCATCTTGTGCGGCATCTGAGACGGGCGCCAGAGGCGAATTTGAAGCATTGGCCGCTCTGGGTGCGAGACTCAATATCTTGCCATTCCAGGTGTTCTGCACGCCAGCCTGCTCCAAGGCCGTCGAGAAATCACTCATCAGGGCATATGTCGCCTCGTCATGAACGACTGTCAGTACATGACCAGCCAGTTTCCCGTTCAAGAAAACCTCTTGCTGTCGAATAGTGTCTCCACTTTGCTGATAGCTGTAGTGCTGTGTCGGGGTGAGGGTAATTTGTAGTTCGGTGCCCGCAAGTGTACTGCGGTCACCAAGATGGTTTAAACCCCGTACGAGGTCATCAGCCCGCACAAACACGTGCCCCTGATACGTTTTCGTGACGGCGGGAAGAGAAATGCTGTTCGCTTGCACACGGCTAAGAAAGCGCTCAACCTGCGTCCGTGACAGCCAAGTTTTCGAGTGCACGGAAAATCCGTCAATTTGCTCAACCGCTTCTCCATTCACGACCATGGTTCTCGGGCCAATATTGTAGATCCGGAAGAATATATAGTACACGAGACCTGCCGCCGCCAGCATGACCAGTAACGCCAGAATGACTGACCAACCGCGAATGCGACGGTGCCCATGTTGTCCACCATCCATGTGATGCTGGAATCGTGATCGTGATTCTTCATTCCAACCCAACTTTACTGCTCCTCCCCTGTCGTTTCATAGCTCATTTTGACAGTGGCAGGATAGCTTGTCCAGTGTCGACTGGAACGCCCCCTGGAGAGCAAGTGAGGGGTCTGACCAGTTGTTTCCCTTGAGTTTTTATGTTTGCCTACCCCAATGAGTGTTTATATTTGCCGACTCCAAAGAGTTTTTATGTTGGTCCACCCCAGCTTAGGGATTCACAGCACACGACGTTGGCTATGTCGACGCCTGCAAGAGGACAAGAATGTCCATAGGCGCTTGTGCGAATATGGTTGGCCGAGAATTAGCAAGTTTGTCGATATTGCCCTCACCCCAGAGAGCCGCGATACTTCTCATTCCAGCCCGGTGTGCGGCTTCGATGTCCGTGGGTTGGTCGCCAATGTAGATGCAATCGGTTGCATCTGCTTGCATTCTCTGCGCGGCGAGCAGCAACGGCTCTGGATGGGGTTTATGAAGCAAGGTATCCTCTTGTGTCACGACCGCATCAAACACACTTTCCAACTGTTGCAACTGCAACTCGCGCGTTACGTGTCTGCTCCGCTTTGACGTCACAACGCCCATTCGGTGTGATTGCTGGTGCAGAATTGTGAGCAATTCCCGGATTTGTGGGTAACAAACAATCTGCCCAGCGTGTGCTTCGTAAAAACGGGTTCCTTCAGCAAGAATCTGACTTGCGAGAGACTCTTCAAACCAGTTCTGATAGACGATACGAGCGGGGCGCCCTGTCAACGCCGCATATTCTTCTTGCGTCGGGTCGCGACGTAACACGGATTGAAATCCCTGGCGCGTACCAGCACGCGCTAAAGACTCGCTGTCTTGTATGGTTCCATCTAAGTCCCATAACACTACCGTTTTCAGTGGGTCACCCTCTCCCCTATGGTTGCTTCCTGCATGGGAACCTATTGCCACTCGAGAAACTCGAGCCGGTTTCCGAACGGGTCGTCGACGTAAAACCTTTCTGCTGCGGGAAGAAGTTCATCGTCTTTGACTTGATGGCCGTGGCGAACAATGCGTGCTTTTAAGGATTTGATGTTGCGCACGTGGAGTGCAGGATGGGCCTTTCTCGCCGGGGCAAAACCCCCATCCACGCCGATGTGGAGTTGGTGATTACCACACTGAAACCAGACCCCACCCCGCTTTTGCAACGCTGCGGGTTTCTCGATTTCTTCCATACCGAGGACATCTCCAAAAAACCGCCTCGCGGCGTCCTCACATCCGGCTGGAGCGGCGAGTTGCACGTGGTCGATGCCATAAAACGAATGTTCCATGCGATGCACCTCCTCATCACTGGTTTCTAGGGCAAGTCTAACCCTCACAATCTCGATTTGGATAGCGGCTATTTAAACATTCGATTCCTCAATTTAAATTCACGAGAGTGCCATCTTCTTAGATTCGACAGCGTGACATGCCGTTAAATGCACGAGCGTGACATACCCTTACCGAAGTTCAAGGTGTCGAATCGCTCGCAAGTAAGAACTGTGCTGAAATAATTTCACACTCAATATGTCGAAACTTGTAGATAATTCGTATAATGTACTCATGTGACAAGGCGGGGTGCTAAGTTGAGTTCAAAATTGCGATGGACAACACAGACGTGGCTGATTGTGTGGTCGTACACAATCATCGTCCCAGTTTGGGTCATTCTTACAGATGTTATCTACCGGGTTGGGACACATCATTTTGAGTTTCGGGATTTCCTATTGTCGTCAGTGCGGAGCGCTGTCCTCTACATCCTGACCATCTGGTTACTGCGCTACCTGATTCGGCGACTCAATGCCGTCGAATCAAAATACCAAACACTCGTCGAGGTCTCACCACAGCCAATTTTTGTGCAATCGGTGGACGAGAAGTGGGCCTATGTGAATCCGTCCGGATTGCGGATGATTGGGGCAACGCAGAAGCGCGATGTTGTCGGACACTCAGTCTGGGAGATTGTCCATCCAGAAGACAGAATTCGTGCGAAACACCATCGGGGCCAGGTATGCGTATCGGAGGCCATCGGGAGTTCAGCAGCGGAACTGGCCGCTCATTGTGACGGACAGATGAGATTGATACGCCTAGACGGCGAGGTTATCGAGGTCGAATGTGTGGCAGTCAGCACCACGGTCAACAAGGTTCCGTTTGTACAGGTCCTGTACACAGATGTCACGGAGAGAAATCGGGTGAAACGCGAACGTTACCTGGCTGTTACAGAACTCGAAGGCTTCTTGGAACACAACACAGACGCCATTGCTATTTTTGACAAGACGGGCCGCTATTCAACCATCAACGGACAATTTGCGCGATTTTATCAAGTCACCAGCGAAAGTGTCATCGGCCACAAATGGTCTGATGCGCCTTTTGTCCCGGTGCACGCTTTCGAGGCGGCGGAACAGCTCATCTCACAGGTGATGCGTGGTGAGTCCATCACAGGGTACCGAACCACCTGTCAATCTCCAAACGGAAAGTTGGATGTCTCAATCTCCGGGTTCCCGCTCTTCGAGAAAGATGGGACAAATGGGGGATTCGCGATTACGATACGTGATATCACCGAGGAAAAATACGCCGAAGAACGACTGCTGCAGTCCGAAAAACTTGCTGCGGTGGGCCAATTGGCTGCGGGAGTCGCCCACGAAATTCGCAATCCTTTGACGACCGTGCTTGGACTTCTGAAGTTGCTCCCGACGATGAGTCCGGAAAAGCAGGTTGAGTACAGACTACTGATGGATACCGAGCTTAAGAGAATCACGTCGATTGCAACAGAAATGCTGTCTTTGGCAAAGCCTCAAGTGGAAGATGTCCACGATGTCGGGGTTGAAAAACTACTGACTGAAGTGTTTCAGTTTCTTGAACCGGAAGCCGCCATGCGCGACGTCGACTTGCAACTCGAAATCTCAAACAGTGTTAAAACCGCAAGCATCCGTGGACAGGAACACCGTCTCAAACAGGTTCTCATTAATCTTGTCAGAAACGCCATTGACGCCTTGGGAGAATCGGTACGCAAGGTTCAAATGGGTGTGGAACGTGATGGAAGCCGTGTAGCGATAACCGTGCGTGATACCGGCAGTGGCATGTCCGAGGAGCAACTCCTCCGGCTTGCAACGCCCTTTTACACGACGAAAGAACATGGAACAGGACTTGGGCTTTATGTGTGTCGACAAATTATCGAGCAACATCATGGTGAATTACATTTTGACAGCGAAGTGGGCGTTGGCAGCATCGTATCCCTAAGGCTGCCCATTGATGAACTGGACACTTGCCGCCACGTGTGAGACAGTAAAGATGTGGCGAACCTCACCGTGGCTATATCTCCGCTCTGTATTCATCCGCATCATGACCGAGGCATGACTCAGCCATTGTAACCTTTGTCGTTGGCTCTCCGTCCCCTTAGTGTCGAAATTCATCACACGAGGTGACCATCATGAATGCAGCACGTGTCGCGATAGTCGTTGGCATCCTTTCACTCACAGGTATCGGTGTTGTGGGGTGTACGACAGAGCGTCCTCCCTCGTCACCGAATACAAGCCACAGCAATCAAACGGCCACGAATCCCTCAGCGTCTGCAAGTGGTGGCAGTGCGAATGGGTCGGGGGTTACGAACACCGCGACGAGCAACAATTCGAGCAGCAATACTGGGGCTGGGAGTGCGCCAGCCAACAATAAAACAAATTCATCGAGTGCCCCCGCACAATTCCCTGCCATCGTAACGACCGCTATGCAACAATTCCCATCAAATCTCTTGCCCTCTGCACAAGCACCGACGCTTCTGCCGACACCGATATCTGGCTCAAGTCAGCTGCACTACCGGACCTGGGATACGGCTTCAGGGTCCATCTTGAATTACAGTGTGCAGTTCTCATCTTCTCACTATCGAGTAGCGACGTTCATGGGCTCAACGTATTCCGGTATGAGCGCAGGAAATGCCGTAACTTTACCGCACGCCCTGCCCGCAAACGCCCATACGGTGCAGCAAACCGTGAATCTATCGGCTGGGATTGCAGCGCAAGGACAGACATTTGTCGTTGCAAAAGACAATGCGAAGGAAGTCTCATCGGCTACCATCAGATGGACGGAAGGGCGTTGGCAGATTGAAGTGTCGCAGGAAGGCACGCAAATGCCGATTACAGAGGCGAATCTGGTCGCATCGTATCTCCACAGTCACTTCATGCCTGTGCCGCAATCGAAGGGAACAATTTTTGTGAACGTCTATCCAGGTGAGAACGCGCAAGGTCAACTTGTGGGGACTGCCGTTAATGAGACCATCAAATGGCAGGAAGGGACTCATGTCTACGAAATCGATACGTACAGCCATGCGAAGAATCCCATTCAAACGGGCCTTGCTATGACCATTTCTATGAAACCGTACAGCGGTTGACCCAATCCGGAAGCAGACTGCCATATGTCGTTCCGACTATCAAGTCGGATAAGATGGTATAATGCACCCACGTAGCTCATTGTTTCAGTGCTGTCTCATCTGACCTTTCATATCCCCGAAGTGAAGGAGTTCTTCCCTTGCAGCAGGCCGACTTTCTTATCATCGACGGTAGTTCCGTGCTCGTCCGTGCCTACTTCGCCAGCGCCTACGGACGACGCATCATGCAATCCTCACAAGGCGTTTATACCAACGGTGTATTTGGATTCCTCAATATGATGTTCGGTGCTATCGAACAGATACGCCCGACGCATCTGTTTGTCGCATGGGACGTGTCACGCGACACCTTTCGTCGAGAACTCTACCCTGAATATAAAGGGACTCGTGGAGAACTCCCTGACGAACTCATCTCGCAATTCAGCACAATGCAGGAAGTCCTCGAGTCCCTCGGGGTAGCTCAACATTTCGACGAGCGCTACGAAGCCGACGACATCATCGGCACCTTGGCCCATCAGGCGGCAAACGCAGAGCACGACGTGATGATTCTTACTGGCGACAGAGACGCATTACAACTGGTGCAAGACAAAGTCACGGTGGCCATCATGAAAAAGGGGATCACGGAACTTGACCTTTACACCCCGGACTTTCTCATGGAGACCTGGGGACTCGCTCCGTCGCAAATTACAGACTTAAAGGGTTTAATGGGTGACACCAGCGACAACATACCCGGCGTACCCGGCATTGGCGAGAAAACAGCAAAGAAATTGCTCACTGAGTATGGGACACTCGAACAGCTTATCGCTTGTCGTGACTCTCTCACGGGGAAGGTAAAAGAGAAAATATCAGAACATCAGGAGCTTGCCATCCTGAGTAAACGCCTCGCCACGATTGTGACTGACGTACCTATGCAGCTTTCTACAACCGACTGCCAAATGTCATTTTGCATGGAGCCCGCCGCTTTCAAGTTGCAAGAACTTGGTCTGAACCGAGCGCTGGAGCACCTCAAACGGCTAACCCAAGTCGGGTGACCACTCCTCATGCCTGAAGGCAGGGGCTTCTCAGAACACGCATGGCGCAACCGCCTACGTTACGTTCTGAAGGCTCGGTCCGAGCCAAGTTTGAACCCTATGCTATCACACGCTTCAGGATGTTTTTTGCCGCATTGACATCTCAGTCCGCAACGTAGCCACAATGTTCGCAGCGATGTGTACGCTCAGACAGGTTCTTAGGAACCATTTCCCCGCAACTTGAGCATAGTTGACTCGTGTTTTTGGGATCAACCAGTACCACACGACGACCAGCTTCTTCCGCTTTGTACGTGGTGTACTGTACAAGTTGATTCCAAGACGCATCAACAATGCCTTTGGCAAGATGGTGATTTTTCAACATTCCTTGCACGTCCAGTCTTTCAAAACCGATAAGTCCATAGCTGTCGACCAGCTCTCGAGATACTTTGTGCGCGTTGTTCCTACGTTGATTCGCAATATGCTCGTGCTCGCGCGCAAGTTCTTTGACGGCTTTGCGGCGACGAGCAGACCCCTTCTTCTTGCGGGATACTGACCGTTGTTTTCTGCGTAATTTCCGTTCGGATTCACGCAGAAACTTCGGATGTTCGTAAAAGTCTTCATCGGAGGTGACGGCAAGATGTTTAACACCAACATCAATGCCAACGGCTTGCTTGGACTCTGGCAAGGGATTCCGTTCCACTTCGCAGGATAGGCTGGCGTAATACTTCCCATTTTTCACAATGACAGTGCAAGTTTTGATTTTTCCTTGTGGCTGGCGATGGAGTTTCACTTTCACTTCGCCAATCTTTGAGAGTGTTAATGTACGACCATTGATGGCATAGCCGCTTTGGGGGTACGTGAAGGAATCATATCGACCTACGGATTTAAAACGTGGATAGCCAGGCGTTTCGCCTGCCTTCACACGACGGAAGAAGGCTCGAAATGCTTTGTCAAGGCGTTTGGCCACATCCTGCAACACCTGCGAATAAACCTGTTTTAATGCTGGAATGTATTTTTTACGCGCATTCAGTGTATTTGCCTGGTCGTAGTAATTCAGCGTGGTATTGTCCGTTTTGTAAGCAAATCGCCGTTCGTCAAGCAGGCGATTGTAGAGCAGACGACAGTGTTCTAAGGTAAACTCAATTTTCTCTCGCTGTGCTTTCGTGGGGAAGAGCCTGTACTTGTACGCTCGTCGCATGCTCTCACGCATTTAAGTAAGAACAACGGGCGTTGGTTGGACGGTGTCGGCAAACAAGGGCCGAGTGCCGTTCGTCATGCCTGCGAAAATATCTTTACACTGAAGATATCCCGTGGTATATTCGTTCCCGGGTGAAGCCTATGGAGAATCCAAAAGTATCGGTCGGAGCTGACGTTGCCGAAACCTCTCAACCAACTGCCGAAGAACTTGCCGCAGAGGTTAATGACCTCCTGCCTACGATGGCAGCGAAGTTATTGCACTTTGTGCGAGAAGTACCCGGAATCGACATTACCCTGGCTCAGGGCTTTGTATTACGCCACATCCAGGTTCACGGGTCTTGCACGGCATCGACCATTGGCTCCATAATGGGGATTACATCTGGTCCAGTGACGAGTTTAACGAAGCGGCTGATTGAAAAGGGGCTGGTGCGGCGTACCAGAGACCCTGAGGACGGACGTGTTTATTGGTTTTCCCTGACGTCAGAAGGAGAAGCCGCGGCGACGATGATAGCATCGTACCGCAAGACAGAATGGAAACGTTTGGTGGAAGAACTTGGCGTGGCCCGTACGATGGAGGCCATGCAGCTCATGAGAGAAACGATTGAAATCCTGAACCGCCTGACGTAATTGTCAGGTTGCAGTTGTTGGGTTCCAGCTGCCAGGTTGCAACTGCTGGCTTGCAGTTGTGGGATTGCAGTTTTCTGGTACCAATTGTCGTTGTCGGTTCCGAACTGTTCGGTGTGCCCCTCTTGCACAGCGTTTATCAAACCATGCGGAATTATCTTCAAAATGAAGATAATCTACGGCTACCAAAGGAGAGTTGAGCCTTGTTACGCAGGTATGCACAGATTGTTAGCCAGCTCAGGTGGCTCATCATCGCTGTATGGATTGCGGCGGTCGCAGCAGTGTTATTGTTCCTGCCAAACTTGCAGGACGTCGTTTCACACCAAAGCCAAACCTATCTCCCGAACAGTGCCCAAAGTGTCATTGCGGGGAATCTTGCCAACGAGATCGATACGAAACATCAAGCGCAAAGCACGGTCGTTATTGCCATCAATAACTCGAATGGGCTGACGGCGGCCGATAAACAGTACTTCACTGACCGGATGAGCGGTTTACTCGACAACCAGTCCCAGCATCATATTACATATGTACAGGACACGGCCAACTCGCCGAGCAGTGTCAGCAGCAAATTTATTAGCAAGGACAAGACAACAGAGATTGCCATCGTGGGACTTTCGCAGGGCATCACGGACCCGAATATGAAGGTCACATTGCAGCATTTGTACGACTCGTTTAACAACACCCCGACGGGTGCAAAAGTATACTTCACAGGTGACGTGCCGATTCAGGAAGATGAAATCCTCGTCAGCCAACAGGCAACCCAAAAGACTGCGGTTGTCACCGTAATTCTCGTGCTTGCTATCCTGTTGGTTGTGTTCCGATCGCTCTTGGCACCACTCCTCACCCTGATTGCCATCGGACTCTCCTACCTCGTGTCGTCAGGTGTTGTCGCGTGGGCAGCACAGCGCGGGCTTCCTGTGTCGACATTTACGCAGACATTTCTCATCGCCATCTTGATGGGCGCCGGCACCGACTACACGATGATTATGATGAACAGGTTCAGAGAGGAACTCACGCGCTCTAATGACCGCGAGGAAGCACTCACCAAAGCACTGCAGGGTGTTTCAAAGACAGTCGTATACAGCGCCCTGACGGTCCTCGTATCTTTTGCCGTGCTCTATTTCGCCAAATTCGGATTGTACCGATCCGCTGTCGGCGTCTCCATCGGCATCTTCATCACGCTTATCACCTGCCTCACCTTGGTGCCAGCTCTGATGAGCGTGCTCGGTCGAGCCCTCTACTGGCCGCGTCATCCAAAGCCAGGTTCGGAACACCGCCCATCGCGCATTTGGGGCTGGACCGGCAGTATCTCCACCAAACATCCCTGGTTAACCTTGCTGGTACTCGCCGTCATTCTCACGCCGGTTGGACTCCTGTTTAGCAACGACCGAACTTTCAACCCGATGATTGACATTCCAAACTCTAGTTCTGTAGACGGGTTTAACGTCGTGGCAAAGGCGTTTGGCCAGGGCCAGGCGATGCCTACCACCGTCGTTGTGCAGACTGGCGCCAATTTCCGGACGCCAGATGGAATGGCTGCAATCAATCAGATATCAAAGACACTTGCCGCTGTCCCAGGCGTCACAGAGGTGGACAGTGCAACCCAACCAGTTGGCAAGGTCATTCAAGGTTTTCAATTGGCATACCAAAACGACCAAGCCGGAACGGGCCTGAAGAAAGTGGCAAACGGACTGTCCACCCTGTCCTCCAACCTCAGCAGCAGCACTGGCAAGGGCGGTACGTCGCAAGTCAGCAAGCTACAGAGCGGATCGGCACAGGTCACGTCCGGTATCAGCGGCATCGCTAAGGGAGCTTCTCAGCTTGCGAGCAACAGCAATCAACTCGCATCCGGGGCGGAGGGCCTATCACAGGGCATCTCGAAAGTCAGCACCGGTGTCTCGTCGCTGTCCTCTGGGGTGTCACAGGTTGCTGCGTCGCAAGGGCAACTTGCAGGTGCTGCAAACACGCTGGCGAATGCCATCGCCGCATGGGCGAAACAAAATCCGTCTGCAGCTGCGTCGCCATCGTGGCAGCAGATTGAACAACTGGCCACACAAGTCAACCAGGGTACGGCCCAGACTGCAAAAGCGACAAATCAGCTAGCACAAGGCGCACAGCAATCCACGGCAGCGATGCCAAGTTTGCAGACTGGTGCAAGCAAATTGGCAGGCGGTGCGAAACAGTTTTCAAAGGGCGCAAGTCAGCTTGCATCCGGTGCGAATCAACTGGCGCCAGGTAGTCAACAGGTCACCAATGGTATTGCGCAGCTTGACGCCGCGATGGGTACTGAGGTGTCCGGTCTTGGCAAGGCAGCCTCTGGGGCTTCGCAGATGCAGACAGGTGTCAGCAAAGTACAGAACTTCCTGCATCAGTCGCGACTCGCGAGTGACCCTGGTTTCTACATTCCCCAGAACACGCTCAACACGAACAAGGACCTGTTGCAAGCGATGGATTCCTACATCTCCGCAAACGGTCACATCGCGAAATTCAGCGTCGTTTTGAGTTCCAATCCGTATTCGATGACGGCGATTAACTCAATGACTCCGTTGCAGCAAGCTGCACAGACTGCACTTGCCTCAAGCCCCATCGGTGGCGGTACGGTTTACATCGGCGGTACAACGGGCGTTCAGGCGAACATGAACTCGTTGTCGAGTCAGGACTTTGTGCGCACGATGGCCATCGTGTTCATCGCCATCTTCATCCTTCTGGCGCTGATGTTGCGCTCTATCCTGACACCTTTGTTCACGCTCGTCTCGCTCGCCGCAACTTACTTTGTCACCATGGGTATCATTCAGGAGATATCGGTGCACTTGCTGCATCACGCAGGCGTCGCATGGGCAGTCCCGTTCTTCGCCTTCCTGCTGCTCGTCGCGCTCGGTGTTGACTACAGCATCTTCCTGACGTCCCGATTCGACGAAGAGTACCGCATGGGACACGGCCCCATCACGGCCATCCGGCACGCGATGCGCACCATGGGCAATGTCGTGTTTTCAGCAGCGATGATTATGGCCGGTACATTTGGGTCGATGACCATCACTGACATGTCCACACTCGTAGAGATTGGTCTAGCGATTGTGATTGGACTGTTCCTCTACACATTCGTGCTACTGGCGTTCTTTACACCGGCTGTGATAGGCATTATTGGCCGCGCACATGCATGGCCGTTCATCCGCGTCACAGATGACGATGATCATCATGCAGCAGACCTTCTGTCTCGCAAAAGGTCCGGGTCTGACGGTCCGGCTGGCTCGAGCGGCCCTGGTGACCTGAAAACGACGTAAACTGTCTGCGCTGTGCCTGTCTCCATTTTTCATGTGGCGCTGACGCACTGACATCCCGTCATGCACCATGCACCATGCGAGAGTATCATGCGAGAGCCCAGCTTTGGCTGGGCTTTTGTTTTTTGTTTGGGGATTTTGTGTCGTCCTACTTTTTCATGCGCAGAGTGCGAAATTCCCCGTAAAATATGGAATAGACAACGAATGGAATAGGGTGGAATGCACATTTTCGATGGAGAGAACTTGTCTCTGACAGGAGGATGATTCACATGCGCCTTTCTCGCGTAGGAAAGTGGGGACTTTACTTCATCCTTGGCACCGTCGTCGTGAGTACATTGTGCCTCTCTGGCTTGGACTTGTACTTCTCACGCATCTTCCCCATTTCGGCGAGGTTGTCGCAGGCTGCAATCACAAGAACGAAGATACATCACATCCATCCGCTTACTTTCAGCCAAATCCCACCGACCTTTATCAGTGCCATCATCGCCACGGAGGACCGACATTTTTATTCGGACCCTGGCATTGACCCGGAAGGCATCCTTCGCGCAGCAGTGGTGGACATTAAAACGGATTCTTATGCGGAGGGCGGGTCTACGATTACACAACAATTGGTGGACAACACGCTGCTTGGCAAACAAAAAACACTGCATCGAAAAGTCATGCAGGCTCTATATGCCATCGGAATTTATGACACCGTCAGCAAGAGCGATGTGCTAACCCTTTACACAAACCTCATTTACTTCGGCCACGGTGCCTACGGCCTCTACAATGCGGCAGAAACGTACTTCAACAAACCACCGTGGGCGCTCAACAGCAACCAATTGACGCTACTCGCCGGGCTGCCGAACTCTCCGCACCTCCTGAATCCGGACCACTCGCTAACACGTGCAAAACTTCGACAGCATGAAGTCATCGACAGCATGGTTGACACACACGTTATATCAAGGCATCGGGCCGGGCAGATTTTAGCGGAACCTCTTGGCCTAACCGGGCACATGCAAAACGCGTAACCAGTCCTTCAGGGTAAAGGAAGGCGCTACTGGTACCCGCAGACTCCTCCTTTACCTGACGGAACACCGCGCGCTCGCGGCGCGCGGTTTCAGCGTCTGTATGACTTGGCCTTGTTACTTGGTCACATTCCATGTCGTTCCATTCCATGTACTCTGGAGTCCCATGCGTTTCATGAGCTGCATCAAGTACCAAATCGGCAGGTAGGTTGTCGGCTTCCCACTTGACGGATCGGAGGCAATCAAAGCATTTGCCTTCTGCACCAGCGTATTGTTTACGTAGATGCTCGTGTCCCCTGTCCCCGCATGAATGTTTGAAACATCCACCTGCGTCGAGGTGGTGAGGTTCCATTGCTGCCCATTCCACGTGCTCTTCACACCAAGCGAATTCAACAAATTCATTAAGTAATAAATGGGCATATATGTGGTATTGTTTTTGACCATCACCGGCACAATGGTTGTCTGGCCCGACCATGCGATGACGCGCTGGTCAGGGGTCAGTATCACTGGATTCAGTCGAGTTGTTGGTGCCGTCACGACATAATTGGAGGTTTCAGGCGCCAACATGTCGATTTGTCCTTGCGTCACCTTTGCGTTCACTGGAATCAACGCTCCGTGCGTGCCGACGGCAAACACCTTTGCGCCCGCCGGGATGTTCGCATCGTTGATTGTGAGTGTTGACGACGTCGATGGTGGTTGAGGAGCAAAACGGATGCCAAAATAAAGCAGTGCGGCTGTTCCATCGGTCAGTCGACTCTGGACCCCCTGAACCACATCCGAGCTCGGAGTAACAAGTTTAATGAGACTGCCTGGTGCAACGGATCCGACCGGTGCAACCAACTGATACATCACGTTCCCGGCATGATAATTGAGGTCCCCTCCGGCCGCGGAAACAGTCTGTGACGCAAGTGTCTTGCTAGCGTATGTCACGTTGATGGGCTGGACAACACTGGGCTGTCCGCCTCCGTTCGCTGGGGCCGGTTGAATGGCAACGGCCATCTGTTGGGGGCTCGATGCACCGTACACTGACGATGTGACGGTCACGGCGAATGAACTGTTCCCCGCTGCAGAAGGCAAACCTGAGATTACGCCGTCAGCGCTGAGGGCTAAGCCCTGAGGAAGTGGTGGAGATGTAGAGGCCAATTTCCACACATCTCCCGGCGCTAACCCATCCGCTTGCAAGGACTGGCTATAATACTGACCCACTGTTCCACTCGGCAACGTCGTTGTCGTGATGACAGGGGGACCGCCTGTCGAGCCTCCTGTCGAATTGACCAGGAACGAGGTCGTCGCAACGACGTTGGTATTGGATAGCTGAGCCGTCAGCGATACGGATCCTGTCGAAGCCGGAGCACTATACGTCGTGCTGAACTGTCCGCTCGCATTTGTTTGCAGTGTCATGGAACTGGCGTTATCAGAGAACGTACCTGAAGACGCGTACAGATTTACGACCGCATTGTTGAGTGGCTGATTCTGGCTGTCGTATACGGTGCCCACGACGGTGGTTGTCTGGGAAGGGGTTAAATTGGACTGAGGTGAGTTAAAGACAATGTGGGTCCATGAACTCGCGGTAGAAACCGTGGTCTGACTCTGCTTTGTCACGGTCATGCCGTGGAGATAGGGCTGAATCGCCTCCGCACTGAACGTCACAGGACCTGGCGTCATGGAAGCGGTCCAATCAAAGGAAAAGTTCCCGTTCGGCGCCGTGACGACACTATTCTGCTGCACTGTGCCCGAGCTTGCAGTTAGAGAAATGGGGACATACCCCACACCACCGCCTGCATCATTTGTTGCAGTTCCTGAAATTTGAATCGTTTGACCTGGAGCTGCGGCCGAAGCAGCAGATAACGTAAGATTAAACGCAACGTTCAGCGAATTGATGCCGAATCGTCCCGTTCCCAAAACCCATTCGTCTTCTGTTTGGGCACCGTTTGCGCCTGTCGGATCGATATTTACACCCCAAGATGCTGAGCCATTGGGGAAACTTGTCGGCTGATTCGACCGGAAGTTCGGCGCCTGGATGTTGATATTCTCGGCTCCGTATGGAATGGTAGTGGCTGGTCCAGGATTTGTGTAGCCAAAGACGACCTGCCACTGGTTTGTAGTCGTGTTGTACTGGAGATAAGGGGTGACATCAATGGGCGAGACGGGGACGTGCTCTAAGTTTAGCCCGCTCGTGGGAGCGACATCATACTCATGGAAAGCCGTAATCTGATTGTTGCTCTCCTCATAAACATCCAAATAGTGATTGGTTTGTTTGTCGAGGCCGGATATATCCATACCCAGCGTGTAGGGGCTTGCGTTTGCTGGCACCAAACTTCCGTAGGCGGGTGGTGATTGCGATGTTGAATTGACGGCGACTGCAAAAGAATCCCCTGGATGCACGGGCGTTCCAACTAAGCGGACGGTCCCAATCTCGGCGCCAGAAACAATCGATAGAGGGTTGAAATCAGGCGCCGTACTTGCATAGGCAGGAACAGCGTCCAGGAACGCCACGGGCAGTACGCAAGCGATGGTGACGATAGTGCCAACCATGATTTGTTGGGTCTGATTCTGGGAGTATCGCAAAGGTATACACATCCTGTTCACAATTAGATCGAGTTCGTACGCCTTTCACTCATCAATCCTATTGTATCGCTCACTATGGGCCCGAAAGTCCCACTTTATGTCCCATTTGTCCCATTTGTCCCATTTGTCCCTGTGGTTCCATTGGTGCCATCCGCTCGACCTACCCTCTCCCAATCCCCCTACCTGTTTTGGTGATTCAGCCCGCCGACGTCCGAAAGAGATTCAAGTCCTTCATCTTGTTTCACAGCCAGTACCTGTCTCAACGCGTCCAACGCTCTATCAAGGTAGCGATAATAAGTCGTACGACCAACGTTTAATTCGTGAGCAATCGCCACAATGCTCATTCCGTTCAAATAGGACAGCCGCAGGACGTTCTGTAACATCGCCGTCAGCGGCGCTTGCGGGGCGATATCTGTCAGTAATGCCATCAACTCCTGATATAGCTCGTCACCTGATAACTCCAGCATTTTGGCTAACTGGGACTGCATTAGCAATCGTGTGTTGCGAAGGCTCTTCAGCGCATCTCGGACCATTTCTGTTGAAATGTGCTTGCTTGACTGTGCGTGAAAGCTAGGTGGTGAGATGGTGGCGTCCAACAACAGTGATACAAGCCACTGCCCCATCGACTGATTACGGAAATCCAACGCGCACACATCAACCGACTGATGGTGCGCTCCCCTTGGGTTCAAATATTCATACCCGAGCTGCAAATGGAACGTCTTCACGTCCGGAATGGAACTGAACAACAGACACCTGTTTCCGTGCGCAAGCTCGCTCCACCCCGTCAGCTTGATTGCAAGCAGCAAGTCGAAGAAGGTGAATTCCTCTGGCTCCAATGGTACCGTTGTAATCACACTCAGTAGCGTGTCTGTGGCTTCGGCGGAAATCCTTTCGTACCTGGATAACTCAGTCCCTAATCTCTCGCGTAACGCTTCGATGATTGGCCGAGGCAGCAGGGCAATGGCCTCTTTATGTAGAGGAACTAACGTTGTAAATGCTGTAGGAAGTCCATCAGAGCGGCGGATAACGCGGAGGCTCTCCGGAAAGTGGCGGAGCAGCATATCGAGCAATGCGTGCTCATCTTTAGGATTTTCCATCGTCATCCCACCGACGACCCCCGTATCAACCAAGTGATGCAACTCAGCCACGTCACTCTCCACCACAGGCTTACACTCTGGTAATGTCCGAGCTGAAATATGCATCGGGACAGGTACATTTGGAAACGCAAATACGGGCTTCGCGTACATGCACAATGTGATGAGATTGTGCGTCGCGTCGTAGGCGACACCCCCTGACGACCGTTCAATGATGTCTCCAAGAACCCGTACGGCGCGATGAAATATGGCGTCAAACGAATTTTCAAATCGCTTAATAGATACGCCCGCGCAACATCATGGATGGCTAATCCTTTGCTTGTCACCCGCACAAAAGATAACTGTCCAAGGGCCCGGTACTCCTGCGAAGAAACCGGCTTCTGAAGCAATCGGCTCAAAACATTCTGAGTGGAGGTCCGCAGAAACATGAGTCCATCGAGGAGGGGGTTTAAATCAGGAGCCACTTCGCGAATGAGGCCCGCTGATATCTCATTAATAGAGTATCCGGCATCCTCTTCATCCTCATTGCCACTCAAGACAGATTGCACTGCCAGAGCCAATGACAGTGGATATCCAGATGTTTCTCGACTGATTTGTTGTTGCACATCGACATTCTCGATTCCTGCTCGCTTCACATAGTCCAGGGACTGGTGCCAAGACAGGTTGCCTAAAGTGATGCGGATGGTCCTGGTAATCAACGTCGGGTCGGTCCGCCAGCCTATCGATAACCCTCTCCGAGAGGCAAACACGAGCATCACTCCGTCTAGTGGTAGACCCGGAATCAACTGGGTACGAATGAACGACTCAATAGAGAGCATCTCCTCGAAATGGTCAAACAACAAGATAGTCCTATGTTCCCCTAGTCGACCGGACAGAAGACTTATCACTTCAGACAAAAACCCTTCGTCACGCTTAGCCCCTGTACTGGCTCCGGTGTCTGTTCCTGCCGGTTGGCATTGATGCTGTTCGCACAGATAACTCAGCAACTCGATGGCGCTTGAAAAGCCCAGATAACCGTCCACGTGGGTGGTCCTTACCCCTGCACGACATGCATGATCCGCAATCTGTCCTAAAAATGTGGTTTTTCCAATTCCGCCAATGCCACTCACCGAACAAACCACGGTTCGAGGATTGCGCTGTGCCAACCATTCGTCAAAGTGCCGCAATTCGGAGTCTCGTTCTACTACAATTTGGCCATGGCGTTCAGCCACTTTCTGGACATCTCGGTTCATACATGTCCCCTCAGAAAAGACTTTTACTTACCTCTTCATATCGCTAGCCTCTTCATTGCTATCATAAAAATCTTCGCCATCAGCGCGGGAATCTTCGTAGTTAGACTCGGCCGTCTATCATCGCTTGTGGTGCCATTCATCACAGAGGAGGCCGTAGATAATACTGTCCTCAAACTTGTCGTAAAGTTTGAAGGCACCTCTCACAATGCCTTCTTCAACAAAATCCAGCCTCTCCGGAATTGCACGGCTCTTTACATTTCCCGGATTCGCTCGAATTTCGATGCGATGCAGCTTCAACTCATCAAATGCAAAATTGATAAGTGCCCTACAAGCTCTTGTCACAATACCCCGACCTTCATGGGAACTATCAATCCAGTAACCAACGGATGCACTTTGGTGACCCTTGTCGATACGGAGGCCAATGGTCCCAACAAGTTGGCTGCAGTACCAGATTCCTGCGACAAGACCCTTCCCCGCAGCAAAGTCAATTAAAGCAGAGTCCACAAACGCAAGAGTATCCGTGACTTGTGTGGTTGCCCGTGCAAACGGCAGCCACCGACCTACGTGGTCAGCGTTCGTCACGATCACTTGAAACAACTCTTCCACGTGTCGACGTTCGACCAGGCGAAGACTAACCTCTTCGTCAACGATATATGTAAACACTTTCCGGCCCTCCCCCTTTCGTCGCAAGCACGATTGATGGCAACTTGATGGCTTACGACTTCGATTCCTTTCGACTGTGATTCCCTACGACTCTGGGACGTTGAACGCCCATCATTTGTCAGATACCTCCGCCTGAATGGCCAGCATATTACCTTCCGAGTCATTGAAAAATGCCATATACACGGTGACACTTCCTAGTTTGCCTATCTCGTGCGGATCGCCATGGAACTCAACGCCCTTTGACTTCAATTCTTCGTAGGTTTCGTAGATATCGTCGACAGCATAGTAAATGATGGAACCAGGATGATCAAACTCGGCTTTCTCCGGAACACTGAGCATGAGGCGCACGTCACCACACATGAAAAACGCCATCCCCGCTGTTTGCCATACAAATGGCAGTCCCAAAACATCTCGATAGAAAGCTACGGCCCTATCCACGTCATGGACCGTCATCGAAATCTGACCTACACGTTGCAACTTTGTCATGCATATCCTCCTCGGCAAATGGGCTCTCATTCACAATAACGCACTTTCTACAACCAATCTTCTTAAAAATCACCAAGTTTTCGATACTGGAGCGGCGATAGACCCGTTTCTCGACGAAATACAGCGCTGAATGAGCCGAGACTTTCAAAGCCTACGACAGCGCAAATATCGGATATCGACAACTTGCTCGTTCGCAACAATCTGCCTGCCTCGTCAAGGCGGAGACGCACGACATGTTGATGTGGTGTAACACCGAACGCTTGTTTGTAGGTGCGGATAAGATGATTGGGAGACAGCATGGCCCACTGTGACAATGTTTCAAGGGTCAACGTTTCACGAAATTGCTCCATAATGACATCCCGTGCCACAGACACCCTTCTGAACAACTCTTGTCGCGTCGAACTGCGACGAGACGAAATTTTGTTCATCCGAGTCAGAGTATCTGTATGGAGCATCATCACGGTGCGTAACAAACGGTGAAGCTGCTCGTCCAGCCACAGCGGATCGCTGCCAAACGTCTGGAAACCCTTCCGCAGCGACAACAGTGCTGGTGTGACCAAATCGTCGTGCCAATACGTCTGATCCACCAGTTCAAGTGTTTCCACTGGATGAAACATCGGGTGGTCAAGAGCCTTGACTTCCGGTGACACGTACTCGAAGGCAGTGCGTTTCATCAACTCAGGCGAGAAAAAGACACAAAACGATTCTACTTCGGACTGTGAATCAATCGTAATAGAATACGGTTGCTGGTGATTTAAAAGCAGATAACGCTGGCTATCGACGATGGCGGTCCCACTATTTAGACGATACTGAGCAGTCCCATTGTAAAACGACTTAATCGACATTGAGCCCTGACCGGACCAGTGAAACGCTTTTGCACGTTCATGAAGGACCCGCCCGAATGCACTACCACCCACGAAACATTCACCACCCATCCGCTCAAATGAGCCATTGGAACTAATCCCGGGCACGAAGCCTGACAATGAATCATCATCGTCAGCCCTTCAGTTTGCTTGCGTTGTCTCGTACGTTTCTTGCATGCGCCGTACGTCGGGACCTGCTGACTCTGATACGTGAGATGTCAACCTCGTCTCTCTAACGGTTTTCATCGCAAAGGCAGCCATCCCCGCTAACACGAGGCAAATGGCACCCCACCCGTATGTCCATCTCGCTCCAATGCCATCTGCCAATATACCGACAAACCCGTACGTGACGGGGATGGATAAACTTGCGACGGCGCCCGTAATCGACGAAACTCTTCCCCGCATGTCTCTCGGCACGAGCGCCTGAAACATCGTCGACAAAGGAATGCCCGCCATGGATACTGCCATCCCGAGGATAAAATTACCGACCATCGAGACCCAGATGTGAGGCGCCACGCCAACGATGCCAAGACCTACCCCTTGCATGACGATGCTCCATGTGAACCAGAGTCCGATTCGTTTGATAGACTTCGTCCCTAGCCATACAGCACCGAGAACTACGCCGAATCCAATGGCAGCATCAAAAATCCCAAGTGCCGTGGGTCCTGCATGCATGACCTTCTTCAAGTACATTGCCGGCAAAACATTCGTCGGTGCAAGCCCCATGTTACTGATTGTGGCGACAATGAGAATCATCAACAAGTTCCTGCGCGAGGTAAGCCACTTTGTCCCTGTCTTAATGTCTGCCCAAATCGAGCCTCGAGCGCCCGGTCCTGCAGAAGAACCCAAGTCACCCGCACGAAGTGGGATTGCCGTCATCGCGAAATAAAGAGCAGCTACAGCAAAGGACACTGCATCGATGAAGAACGCGCTCGACATGCCAACAGAAGCAATGACAACACCGCCGAAGATAGAGCCAAGGAGGCGGAACAACTGGTGCGTGGTAGACAACATCGCGTTCGCTGTCACCAGTAGTTCCTCTGAGACCAGGTCAGGAATGGCGCTCGTGAAGGCCGGACCCATCGCAACTTCTCCAGTCGCAAGAAGGAAACTGATTAGATAGATGGCCCACAGCAGAAAGTGTCCAGTGACGGCTAGCACGCCGAATCCAGTAATGGCAATGGCCTGTAAGGCGCTCGTCAATACAAGCCATGGCTTTCTGTTTGTGCGGTCAATCAAGGGCCCAAACCAGATGCCAAAAACGATGGACGGCAGAAAGATGAATACAAGTACGAGACCGGATTGTGTCGCCGATCCGGTCACCGCATACACGTACCACATCAAGGCAATATCGTAAAACGAGTCACCCAGAAAATTGACACTTTGTCCAATCCAAATCTTCCGAAATTCACGATTCGACTTTAAGAGTTGAGCGTATCGTCCCCACTTCGCTCTCGATATCCCACGCATCTTATCACCCTGCACATCTGTACCCCCGGTCCGTCAGTTAACAAGTGGCCCTCAAACGCGATGAGGATTATTTTAGACGAGGCTATTTCAGGTGAAGGGTCTCCTCCAGCAAATGAAAGAGAAACTCCAGCCTGTCTTTGTCTAATACGTAGTAGCCTTTTTGGTCAACCCGCTTGAGAGAAATGAGATTGACAGAATAGAAGAAACCCATGTGATAGGATATCGCTGCCGGAGACAGCTCCAATTGTCTGGCCAACTCCTGTCCGTACCACGGTCGCCCCGCCAGTAAACGAAGGATAACGAGTCTGTTTTTGTCCGATATCGCCTTGCAAAACGTGTCCACCAGTTCAATATCATTGCTCCGATTCACTGCCTTCTCCGTGTGAATGCCAAGCCGTACATAATGGGGTACTTGTGGTGAACGGGTGATAGATACAAAGGAACCATATTGAGTTAAAAGACTCATATGAATGTGGGTTTCTTTATCAAAGACCTCCAGCTCAGGTCCAATGTAATGGTGAAAAAACGCGGCTGGGGCGCTGTGAAACAGTTCGTTCACCCTGCGAATAGCCCGTGTACACTGGACCGCTATGTCATTCTCATGGGGAGCGTACGCTCTCTCGTAGAATGAACGCAGGAGCGAGAGAAATCGGGCTTTTGTCTCTTGCGGACACAACACCGCTTCCAAGACCCGTGCACCAGCCGATGTACCGTCGGTGGCACGCATCCATTCAGTCACGTCCGGCTCGGCAGGATGTCCCGTCACCTCCCACAACTTTAGAAACGACTCCCTCGACACTTCGTCTGTGCGGTCTTCAATCAGATATTCGACGAACTCCCAAGGTTCGGTATCTTCGATAGCGCGAATCAACTCCGTCACTGTTTGCGGCAAAGTCGAGGTGAACATCAGTTGATGAAACGCCTCATCAGCGTGGGAGTGTTCGAGCTTAAAGAAAAAGTCCAATTCACGCTGCATGAAAGGGGTGAGACGGTCCCTCATTGCTGTTAGTTGCGTAATGACTTCTGCATCCTGTGACACATGGTGGTCTGCATATGTATCCTCAAATAATTCTAAATTTGCTATCCGATACAACGCCGTAATGAATTCTAGCCCTGGAACAAACACAAAGGATATCTTAGGTTTGTTGTTTAACATTGATTGAACCATCTATTCACCACCATCAACATCAGCTTAATTCAAAATTAAGTATTTCTATATCCAGCGAGAAAGTCAACAAAATTTTCACAAAAATGACAGTCTGTCCTTGCTCAGATATACTAGCCGAAGATAGCACACGTGAACAGGAGCATCGGATTGTTTCCCGTTAGGATACATAGCAAAGGAGGTGGCGATGGTGGAGTGGTTGGAGAGGATGTCAGAGGCCGTTGCATATATGGAGGCTAACCTGACCCACGAAGTTGACATGGCGGAAGTGGCCAGGCGAGCATATTCATCATCCTTTCATTTTCAACGAATGTTTCACATGCTTACTGACATGACGGTGGCCGAGTACATTCGTAAGCGCAGGCTTACGATGGCAGCTCAGGAACTGGTTATGACGTCCGCCAGGGTGTTGGATATCTCGTTGAAATATGGATATGATTCGCCTGAATCCTTCGCCCGGGCGTTCCGCAAGGTTCATGGGCTCTCCCCATCTGAGGCGCGCAATTTTGGGGTGGAGCTCAAAGCCTTCCCTCGCATCTCCTTTCATCTATCTCTGAAGGGAGACAAAGACATGGACTACAGGATTGTGAATCGAGAAATGTTTACGGTGGTTGGGAAGATGATTCGTGTTTCATACAAGGACGGAGAGAACCTTCGTAGAATCCCCGAATTTTGGCAGACGTGTTATGCAGACGGAACCGTTGATAGGCTGCGCGCGATGCGGGCAGACGGGGTTGTGCTAGGTATCTGCATGAACACAGACCACGAGAAAGAGGAATTCACGTACGCGATTGCAGTTGAGAGCGATGATGTGGTGTCGGACGGTCTCACCAAAGATACCATTCCCGCTTCCACATGGGCTGCGTTCCCCTCCACAGGGGGATTACCAGAAGCACTCCAGGGCGTATGGAGCCGAATCTTCGAAGAATGGCTTCCAGCTACAAGCTACCAGCATTCTGGGGGCGCTGAACTTGAAGTCCTTCCGCCTGGCGATGACTGCGCGGCAGACTACCGCAGCGAAGTATGGATTCCTGTGGTGAAAAAGTAGTGGCACGGAGGCTGGCGGGTTCGTCGCTGGCTTGCAGTTTGTGCTGGTGTCGGTGGGCTGCCGAGTGGCGGGGTATCCACTTGCCTGTCCGCGTACCGGCGGGTTGCCTGCCGGCTGACACGGTGCTCACCTGCACGTAGGTTGACTGCCGGCTGGCACAGCGCTCACCGCCGAGGCCCGCTGGGCTCCAATTGTGCCTTATTGTGGCACCTCTAGAGAACCGCGGTGCCAATGTTATGAAATCGCGTCCCGTAACAATTCATCCATCACCCGTGGCAGTTCATGAACGATGTGGGCTGTCGTTTCCTCTTGGGAACGCGTCGGATGTAATTTCACACGAGCGACAAACTCGACGATAGTCCACAGTTTCGCAACGCGAATCAATCTCTCCAAGTGGCTCAACTCCGCCGCTTCTTGCCCGATATCCTGCTTCCAACCAGACAGATAGACCCTGGCAAGGCCCCGTTCCATCAATCCATCCGGACTCCCCAGACCGGGCATTGTAATTGCTAAGTCAATGGCCGGATGTCCATACGTAAAGCGTTCCCAGTCAATGAGAACCAGTTCCCCATCTTTCCGCACGCGCCAATTTGTCGGGTTGGGGTCGGCCGATATCGAGCAGATTGGCTGAAAGAGAACTTGGGCTTCCCTCTGAATCATCGCAAGTTGCTCTGCCACACGGTCTCTTTGATACCCGGCAGGAAACCAAGCGGATGTGCCTGCACTCATTTCATCGTCCCAGCTCGGTTTGTACGAATCTGCATCTAGGGTCAGGCGTTTGTCCTTCCATGTCCCGACGTGTAGTCGCAACAGTGTTGCAATCTGCTGCTCATCCCCCACCCATCGTTCTCTCGGGAAAGCATTGGGGATGTCTTCAATCAGAATCCATTGTCGCCCACGCTCGTCGGACCCCGACCAGTACAGTTCCGGTATACCCACGTTCAGACGTCGAACAACCTGAGCAGATTTTTCATAGAAGTTGCGTTCCCACGATGAAGTGGACGACTTTACGATGGCAGACTTACCGTCGGCGAACGCGAGACGCTTCGCCCCGTCGCCCGCGACACCAGACAGAAATTGTTCGCCCGTTACGGTGCCGAACCTTGGTTCCAGAAACCTCATTAGCTCTGCAGGAATACTCCCCATGCCGTCATCTCCTGTACCTTTCCGTTTTACCATGATACTTCAAAATCCCATCGCACCCTGAGGCTTTCGCCTTCACGCTTTGGCTCCGCGTCGAGTTGGGCCGCCGATAGCGAGTTTAAAACGCGTTATTCGCCCTGCCCCAAACACGTTCAAATGAAATAACGAGCTCCTGGCGCGTTATTCGGTGAAACCCATCAAAATAACGCGTTCACACCTCGTTATTGACTCAAGGTGCGAACATAGCGCTTCCACAGCACGCTATTTCTTGCCGGCACTCTAGACCCATTCGGAAATAACGCGCCCCTGGCGCGTTATTACAAATTACTGTCCAAGACCAAGGCGATGTCCACGAACGCTTCACATCCTCGGTGCGTAAGCGCGGCCTAGGCAGGCGATTTCGCACTCCCTTACGCGTCCCCGATGCATAAGTGGTGCGCGACATGGTAAGGAAATCGGAATTTGCCAACACCGATGATTTTACGCTGGTTCATCCGTCTATATATATGATTTCAGTCAAAATACACAATGGTCAGGAGCGATTGTCAATGGAGGGACGACTTACACCGTATCTTATGATGAATGGCAATGCAACGGAAGCAATTGAGTTTTACAGGCAAGTACTAGGTGCTGAGGTACTTAAGATTCAAACATATGGAGATCTACCCATGTCTTTCCCAACCGAAGTCCAGAAACTTGTTGCGCATGCCATGCTAAAAATCGGCGAGAGTGAGATGATGTTTTCTGACTCTCCAGGTAGACCCGTACAAGATGGAAATAAGGTAGGTGTCTGCATTTCTACGAGAGATGCGGAACGGACGAAAGAGATATACGACGCTTTACACAACGATGGAGGAACAGTCGTTGGGCCGCTTGAAACGGTTCCGTTTAGCCCGGCGTTTGGTTCCGTAAGGGACAAATTCGGTGTCACCTTTACGATTGTAACCCAACTTTAGCAACTCGACGGCGACTGAGGAGATGCTGGGATTAAATTGGGGTTCAACCGAGCTAGATTGGAGTCCATTCTAATTAGATTAAGGGCGCGTTACGTCATCACCAACGAGCCCCATCTTCTCACTCCTCAGTCGATGAAACGGCAAACCGCAGCAGATGGGAACGCCACAGCTTTCTGTCCTCCAGAGACTTGTAGTAAGATAAACGCATTACTACAAATCCTCCCCTCCGGTGATGCATGTGTTTTTGAAACAAATCCGCCTTGTGAACTGGCCGCAGCCTGCGCAGGATTATCCATTTAACCTGCCAGCCTTGAGAAACCTCTCGGAGCTTTCCTTCGCGAAGTCCGTCACCTTTTTCGTGGGTGAAAATGGCTCGGGCAAATCGACTTTACTCGAGGCCATCGCAAAAAACGCTGGATTTAATCCGGAAGGCGGCGGTCGTTCAAACGTGTTTTCCACCGTGCAAACAGAGTCTTCGCTGGACAACCATCTTCGACTGTCATGGCTGCCAAAAGTCACTCGAGGGTTCTTTTTGCGCGCAGAAAGTTTTTACAATTTTGCATCGTACGTTGATGAATTAGAGCGGGACGATCCGACTCAATATGCTGCGTACGGCGGCAAGTCTCTACACCATCAATCTCATGGTGAGTCTTTTCTGTCGCTATTTACATATCGTTTCCAAGTCAAAGGCAGGGCACTGTACCTGCTTGATGAACCGGAGGCAGCTTTGTCCCCAGCCCGGCAATTGGCGCTCTTGCGCGTCATCTGGGACCTGGAGCGTAGTAAACAAGCACAATTCATCATTGCGACTCACTCACCCATCCTCCTCGGGTACCCAGATGCCGAGATTATGAACTTCGACACATCGCCCATCTCGACCATCCACTATGAAGATACCGAGCACTATGCCATCACGAAACATTTCCTTCTAAATCGTGAAGGCATGCTGAAGCAACTGTTCGAAGATTAAAGCGCATAGTGGGTCCTCAAACCCGTAAACGGTCACTGTCGCTCAAGCTGTATGCCTCGTCGGCCAAATCTAGCAGGATTCCAGCGATGTTGGCAAAGCCCACTATCTTTTGCAACTGTTGGTTATCATTCTCGTGTCCACTAACCACAGCCGCATTTAGGTTTACCGCAAGATTTACAAGCCGTGGTATCACCATCACCGCTCGTAACGCTGCAGACGCCGCAAATCCAAATCGAACAACGCGCGAGTCACCGTGCCATCCCTCGTAAGTGAGGCCATCAAGGTAACTTTCAAACAAGGTATCCATCAGGGAGGTTGCGTCGGTCTGCGTCATGTCATTGACGTGCAACGTCAGCCCAAAGAACCTTCCGAGTTCTTCACCGACACCCCCGATGCCACAGAATGCCCAATCTATCATGGCCATCTGCCGAGCATCCGTTTCAGGTAAGAAGAGATTCGGCCGCCATGCGTCATTGTGGCAGAACACTCTAGGTAGACATTCTAAGGTAGTTATCAAATGGTCCCGTTGATGAAGAAGTCTCTCAAACCTTTGCCTCGTCTTGGCGTGTGTGAGTGCGCGAAGGTAAGGATTGCCCCACGTGTCCAGCTCTAAGCACGCCTTTCCGACATACTTCATGCACTCTGTGACCCATGAGCGCATCCAACTCCGAGACAGCGAGGCATAGTCTGGCAACGGCCTCCCGGACAGATAGACTCCGTTAAAGCGCCCCAAGGCACGTGCAGCCCTGGCGTAGTGAGTCATGGACCAGCTCCCTGGAGAGACATCTACAATCCGCTCCAGCCACAATCGGACAGTACCTTCGGGTCGTTCCTCCAACATCAGACAGCGTGGTGCTCGAACTGAATCAGGCAGACAATCCGTTACGCCCGACTGATATGCCAAAACCTCACGTTTCCAGTAATTGTAGTGAGATGCGTCCGAATGACTCTTCACTGGTTTGACCGTTTTAATAACCATCGACCAGGAAATACTACCCGCCCCTCGTGATGCTGTGCCACTCATCTGCCACAGGCCATCCGTTACCTCGTTACTCGGGCTCCAGTGAATGGGACTCGGTTCCCAGTCTATTAGTTGCACATCATGACCCAGCAGCTTGCAAACACTGTTTTCTATCACTTTGTCATTGAAATCCAACTCATCACCTCTGCTCATATCGTGACCTTCTATTCATTAACTCTGGCCACCGCCACGTGCGCACGCCGGTTCAGTCGAACAGGTGCTGGAGGAAATACGATATTCGAGACGAATACAAGTCCCAAGGGAGGGGTCATATGTTGGTACGCCGTATGCAATCAAACGATATTGAACAGGTATCAAGGCTATGTGAGCAATTCGGGTATCCCGCTAGCCAAGAGGAAATCGAAGAGCGGTTTCGTCACTTGCAACAAATGCACGAACATCAGGTTTTTATTGTCGAACAAAACACCGCCATCGTCGGATGGATTCAGGCACATGGCATTCATTCACTGAGTTCTCCGCCCTACGTTGAGATTCGGGGTATTGTTGTCGACCGTGAATATAGGCAGCAAGGAGTGGGACGATTGTTGATGAACGCAGCTGAGCAGTGGGCTCTTGAACATGAGTATTCGATAGTGCGGCTGCGCTCCAACGCGCAGCGTCCAGAGTCACATCAGTTTTACCCGAAACTGGGTTACGAGCGAACGAAAACTCAGTACCATTATCAGAAGCAGTTGACAAAATCATAACCATGATGCCGTACCTTGCAGAAGTCGCGTGAGGTGAGTACTGGCACAAAATGAGTACCCGCACACGAAGCAAGCGCGTCTAAACGCGTAACCACCCCAGCCCACCGCAAGCACGTCTACACGAGTGAGCACCCCTGCGCCCAGTGAGCATCCCTAGTCGTTGTAGCGCAAGTGGCTCGGTTGCAAGCGCCGGGCCATTTTTTCCAGGTATCGTCCTACTGCAGGCAAGCGGTGCAATTCGTCGGCGGAAACGGCTCGAATTCGAATGGATACAGCGATGTAAACCACTCCTCCAATCGCGACACTCCCAAGTATCTGGACAAGTGCGGGTATCAAGTAGTGGCTTGGCGAGATCGGCAAGAAATGAGCAATCCCCCACTTCATCACAAGTAAAACTATCACCATCACGAAACTTGCAATCATTGATGGAGTTGCCAGCTTCAAGACAGAAAAGTCAATACGTCCGTACTTCTTCACTGCCAACACATTGAGCGCTGATGAGAACAAATAGCCAATTGTCGTTGCAATGGCTGCGCCAAGTATGTAAAAGTGCCAGATGAGAAGAAAGTTGAGAATGACCTTGACCAATACGCCAAGGAGCATATTACGGACGGGCTTATACATCTCTCCGTAGCCTTGAAGAATAAAGGTCGAAGTCAGCTCTAAACTGCTGAATATGCCCATAAATGAAACACTCGTTATAATCACTTCACCCTGGTTCGTACTAAATAGAAACCAGTCAAGAGGGCCAGCCAACACCAAAAAACACGCAACCATGGGAAGCGTAATAAAAAACATCGATCGAAAGGTTGTCTTCACGGTCTGTTGCACTCGCTGGTAGTTTTTCAAGGTGATTGCACTGGCAATCGCAGGTAGAATAGATGCTCCAATGGCTAAGGCAAATGTCAGGGGCAACTGGATCAGTGTCACGGCCTGGCGACTAAGAATCCCATACTCGGCGGTGGCCTGCTGAAATGTAAACTTTCCAGTCCACATAAGGAGATTCTGAACAGTAAACGAGTCTGCGAGCGTGGATATCGGCACTACCATTGCTCCTGCAGACACGGGTAGGGCTACCATCCAGAGCAGTCGGCGCACTTCTTTGTTGGTCATCGTCCGATTCAAAGTGCGTGACTGAGGCAGTTTTCTTCTCAATTTTGCCGTGGCGAACAGCAGCAGCAAAAGGGCTGCCACAGCACCTAGGCATGCACCGAATGTCGCAGCGGCTGCGCCGGAAATATAGTCATGCGGGTGCCAATGCATGACGAGTTCCGCACCAAGAATCATTGTCAGCACACGAAATATCTGCTCGATGGCTTGGGAGTACCCGGAAACATCCATACGTTGAAATCCCTGCATGTATCCCCGCAGCGCACTGACAAACGGTACTACGAGCACCGCTGGTGCAAGGGCTCGAATGCTCGGCACGAGCGCCGCCACTGCTTGCCCCGGCGCTCTGAGTGCTACAAGGCGGCTAAACAGTGGCGCACCAAACCAAGTGACAAGTGCACTGACAACTGCCAACAAGCCGACAGTGCGCATCGTAACCGCAAAAATCTGTTCCGCTTCATCGTACGTTTGCTTCGCAAGTCTTTCCGCAATCAACTTTCCCATTGCGGTTGGAAATCCCGATGTCGCTAGCGTTAACAAAATCATGTACAAGGTGTAGCCATTTTGATAGATGCCTAGCCCAACATTGGAAATCAAATGCGTAAGCGGGATGATATAGAGGACACCAAGAATCTTGGCCACCGCCACGCTAAAGACCATGATGCTCGCTCCACGTGCAACGCTCGTACCCGTCAAGTCCACCGCCTTAATTTGTTCGTCAGGACGTCACGTATTGTTCTGGGGCGACTGTGATGGCTTGTTTGCCTAATTGGTCCCAGCCCTCGACAAACGGCTTAAGCGGTACCTTCTGTGCTGCCATACCGTTCCATGGATTATTGATGTACACGTAGTTTTGACTGAACCCGACGAGCAGCACCGCATGCTCCTGCATGGTGATACGAATCGGACCTTCTGGTGTTTGCCACGTAATCCAATCGTTTGTAGGTTGAAACGTAAACGTGGTCCATACTTCGACAGGCGTACCTCCTGCGACGACGGCCTCCAATTTATCGAATGGCGATCCGGTCAAATCGAGACCCCTTTGCGGCAAAATGTCATCCACGAGTTTCGTCAAGGGCCCATGATAGATACCAAAACCGTACTTCTTTGTGCCCGCTACACTCCCGACAAACCCCACATTCGGATTGCCCCATGACACGATTTTATTGTCTTTCATGACCAATGGGGTCTCGTCCCTCGGTTCTTCTTGAGCCAGCGTCATTTTACTCACCGGATGTTTAACATATGTCAGCAACATGGACAGCGAAGTGACTTCACACCCATTGTTCAACTGTGGCAACTGCGATTGTGCGGGTACTTGGATGAGGGCAGATGCTGGTAAAGGGTCCTTTGTCATTTTATCCAGAACTTGTTCCTTGGTTGGCAAGGATGGCGCCGCCTTTGTTACCGGTGTCGTGCCGCCAGTGTGTGATGAGGCGGTCGTCGTCCGCCCATTTGGGCCAGAGGACGACGGAGAAGATGTGGTCTTGTTGCCGCTAAGACCCGTCGTATTCTTGGTCTGCGCAACCGCTACTCCAGACAGCGGATGGTTGGGATGGTTAGGATGGCTGGGATGACTCACGGGCCGAACTGCCACGTGATACACTTGTACAACCGCCCAGCCACTCAGTGCCACACCGGCCATGACGCTAAGAAGTGTCATGACCTTCCGTTTGCGCTGACGCCTTTTCGTGCGTCGATTTATAGATGGACGCCTGCCATAGCCGTAATCGCTGCCTTCGGACTTCAACCGTCGATCCGTTTTCTTTGGCACTTGTTACCCCCCTGAAAAACGCCGCAAAACCAGTGTATCGAAAAAACCTCTCGAATAATACGACGCGGTGAGGACCTCTGGCGTTTCATAAATCGCGTCATTCGACGTAATGTGCGTCATACGTCTCCTGTCTTCCCCGAACCGATGCCACCGATTCTTGTCTTCGATTCTTGTCTTCGATTCTTGTCTTCGATTCTTGTCTTCGATTCTTGTCTTCGATTCTTGTCTCCGAAAGTAGCCCACTACCGCTCCGGGAAAATTAAATCGGTGTCAGGAGGTACATAGCCCAGTTGACGAGCCATTGTAACGATTTGACCTTTGTGGTGAAACTCATGAGTCATCGTGTGGGTCATGAGCCATAGCGGCGTGAACCCAACAGGGCCCTGCGTATCGTTGTATATCGGCTCTAACAGACGCCCGTTGTTAGCATTCAAGAATTCCTCCACGACCGCATCCGACTTGTTGAACCAGCCGCGTAACGCCGCCACGTCCGCAGCGTTTATCTCTTCGTCCGAAGGGAACTCTGCATTCGGGCGAATTCCCGCAAATTTTACGAGCCAATGTATATAGCACCCGGCAACATGCAAATGTGTGTCAGCAATGGTGGGATATCCAAATCCAGGCATTTCAACGTGCAGCTTGTCTCCAGGAAGGCTTTCAAAAAATGTAAACAAGGCCTCGCGGGTTTTGCGAACCAAATCATACTGTTTTAGCAATAACTCACTCACTGCTGTCACACTCCTCCCGAGATTCCATCTGTCCATCGCATCTAGGTAAAGCACTCATTCCACAGCTTGATAGGTCCCCTATTTCTGCAATTTCATGGTTTCAGCTAGCGTGTTCAGTTTGTTCATGGTTTTCCAATTACGCGCTGTCGAAGGGATGTTCAACCTTGACAGTTGGTTTGCCAGCTTGGAATTGCGAATTCCCTCGCGAACCAGCAAATAAACCTCGCGGTCTTGAACTCGAAACTCGTCTGTTGCTGATGTGTACTCCTGTAATTTTTCCAACGCTTCAACAGGAGGTGGCTCAAGGAACAACGATACATAAAAAGTCTCTACGTCTGTGGCGTCTTCCGCTTCCTTGCGCACAGACTCCGGGAATGGACAGTGGCTGATAATTCGTTCCAGTTCTGAAGAGGACCTCAATACAACGGTAACATCAAATGAGAAGACTCGCTCGATTTCCTGCTCTATTTGGTCCCGTAGGAACTTCGCATCTTCTGGCGAGGCAAAGAGCACGTTTCCACTTTGAATATACGTTTGTACCTGGTTGAGCCCGATTGATTCAAACATGGTCCTCAGTTCGGCCATTGAGATTTTCTTGTGGCCCCCCACATTGATGCCTCGTAAGAATGCAACGTAGATTGTCATCGCGTCATCTCTCCACCGCCAAAGCATCAAATCCGCAGCCTGCCAAAAACATCGTTCCAGCCACATCATATCAAACAGGAGTTGCCTCGGCAGTGGCCCCCCCTACGTCCAACGTCTTGAACTTCGGCCGGAAGTTGCGCCCTCGTCGAGATCTACCATAGCATGTCGTTTCCGGGGCCGCCATACGTCTCTGCGCGAGACGTACATAGGGACCTATTGACTACGCATTCGTGGCCTTGTAAGCTTGTTCTATATTTTTTGAATACTACATTTAGAGAACACAGGGTGAATGATGACAACGCTAGATTTTGGCACCCACAGTGAATACAGCACGCGCTTTAGCAGTTCTCCGGTTTTTGAATGTGCGCTTAGTATCGCCGCATTTACGCGAGAAGACATCCACGACAAACTAGAACCGAATCTTGATCATTTTCGTGCCATCCGTACCCGAATGTCCGACGAGCTAAAACAGGAGATACGTGTGTCTGGCGAAGTACACTCGTGGCGCAACTTGCTCTTCTTGGCACATCGCTGTCCACATTTGTCAGACTCCCCCTGGAAAGACCATATGAAGCTGTTCCTCGGATGGATGTCCGACAACGAACCATCCCTCAAAGAGTTGGCAGCTCCATACCTTGGAGACGCACGTTCATCTGAATTACACGACGCGTTGTCTGGAAACGAGACATCTCAACAGAATCTAATTCGAAGTCACCACGACAACCCTGTGGTTCACCTCAATTTGCGTTACTTGTTCTCCATTGACTCACATACGTTCCTTACCCATCTCCGAACTCTTCTTGAACGCTGGTACAACGAGGTGTTCATCGTCGATATGGAATCAACGATGACGGCCCTGCAACGAGACTTAGAGTATCGAAAGCAACTTTCCGTCAGCATGCAGCCTTCCCATTTGGTCCGCAGCGTGACAAAAGGAAGTGAACTCAGGCCTGTGCCTGGCACAGACACGCTCTGGTTCATTCCCCAATTCGCATATCGGCCATTTACAATCATCAACTACCTACCTCACTGTGTCGTCTACTACTACCCCGTCGCAGACGAGTTTGTGTCAGGAGGCACCGACCACACTCAAATGACACAAGTGGCGGCGCTGCACAAAGCCCTCGGCGATGTGAGTCGCCTGCGGTTGCTCATGCTCATTCGGCATCATCCAAAATCCTTGGCTGAACTCACCGACATCCTCGGGGCGACCAAATCGAACATTCATCATCACCTCACGCTCTTGCGCACAGCGGGGGTTGTACGCGTTAATGACGGCGTCTATGCAATCGATCAAGATGCAATTTTGAAGGTGGGCGATGAGCTTCGAGGGCTGCTGAAACCTTGAAACCAAGCTAGAAGTTAGGAAGTGAATGGATGGCCCAACCGTTGCGGAAGAATCGTGATTTTATTGTACTCGTTGCTGGGCGCACGATATCTCAGTTTGGCACGGCCATGACAACGTTTGTGATACCATGGCTGTTTCTTCAGATAACGGGATCGGGGACGAAAACCGGCATCGCTTTTGCCATCGGCTTTATTCCATACATCATCGTTTCGCTTCCTGCGGGTGTTTGGGCGGACCGATTTAATCGCAAAATGCTGATGGTGGTTGCCGATGCTGGGCGACTCACCTTGCTGCTGTGCATACCATTGACCCATCTGATTACAGCAGCGACCCCGCTCTCCCTCCTCTATGCAGTCCAGGCTGGCGTCAGTTTGCTATCAGCCATTTTTGATGCAGCCTATGGCGCTTGTGTGCCGCAGATTGTTGCGCCAGCGCATTTGCGTGAAGCCAACAACGCACTCCAAACCGGCAGATCTCTGAGTAGAATTGTTGGCCCCGTGCTGGGAGGTGTGGCGATATTTTGGATGGGTGCAACCAATACGATTTTCATCGACGTTGCCTCCTACACCATCTCCATCGCCTCGATGTTCGCCATCACCCAATCACTTTCGACGCCGCAAGAGCCGGACAGAAAATCATTTTTGCAGGATCTCCGTCTCGGGCTCAGCCCCGTCTGGAACATCAAGCCCGTCCGCTACTTGATGGTACTCGCCACTCTTACAAACCTTGTGGGGCCAGGAATCGATGTCGCTTTGCTGTATCGACTACAGCATGAACTTAGGCTCGGCGCTCAGTGGGCTGGGATTATCATGACAGGGTTGAGCGGTGGAATGTTCGTCGGATCGCTCGTAAACAAATGGGTCGGCAAGCATATCGACGTGGGCCGCTGGCTAACCATTTCCGCCGGCTTGCAAGTATTCCCACCTATCATGCTTGCTTTTACGCAGAACGGAATTGTCATTTGCCTGCTTCAGGTGTACACGGGGATACTCCTAGTCGCATGGAACGTTCAATCCGTGACGTTGCGGCAAACCCTCGTCCCGAACCACCTGCTTGGGCGCAGTTCATCGGTGTTCCGTTTATCAGCGTGGATTTTCATTCCGCTTGGGGATGCAATGGCAGGCATGATTGGTCAAGCATACGGAACCCGCACCTACTTCATTATCGCAGCTAGTGTTCTCATTATCGTCTCTGTGCTATGTATGTACGTAAGACTTGACCGTGTGCTTCCTTCAACTGTCGAGTCCGTTGAGTCAGTCGAGTCCCTCCCCTCGTCGTAAGACGTCCGCCAGCTGCCTAGACTGGCTGGCTCAGCTCCATACTCATTTAATGGCGCTTCGATGACTGTTCATCCACTCTTGCATGTTCCATGCTCTCCCGGGCTCGTCGTGGCTACGTATGAAGGCCTCAGTTACAGGGTCACGTCCGTAGGTTCCGTCGCTGATGAGCTGCACCATCACCCCTTCAAACATGCTCTTGAGTGCTTGGCTTCGTCCACAATAACCATGATAGTCCGACGATGGCGCCACCAGCGCGTCTAGCCCGTAATCGGCAAAACTTGAAGGGAGCCATGGTAGTTGCAGGAGAGTTGTCATCTCCCGTGTTTTCCCTGGTCGCCAGCGTCGATTGCAGGCAAACAACATATACAGCTACATGCAAGACGAGCATCGGCCGCCCATTTACGGTAGTGAAAAACGCTCGTCAGGCCCACCCGGATTTTGTTGAATTATCGAATTCGGAATGAGATTGTACATTTGATTGAAGATGGTATCTGCCTTGGAATCAGGAATGTCGGAGAGCACCCCATTTTGGCTAGCTTCCTTGAACAGAAGTTTGGTTATCTCCACCACGTATTTCTCTGCATCCGCCACATCACCTGAATGGAAGGCCCCATTGGGATTCACCATGATTGCAGAAGCATAGCTCAGATAGTGCTCAACATCCTCGATATGAGGAGGACTTTGAAACGAGTTTTGGTCGCGCATCTCAGGCGTCGTCTGGGTGTGCGTGATATCTGTGTAGGCCGCCATTTGCTCAAGCGCCATGGCTGCTTCACCGACGCTCACTGCTGCCCGCTTCGGGTCACGATGGGGAGTCCCGCCGTAGCCAAGGTTATAGGCACCTTGTACCACACCGGTAACAAACCAGTTATACGAAAAATGCCGCCATTCTTGAGTTCGCTGGTGTTTTCTAAAATATAGATAATTCATGTACAAAGACGCAATGAACAGGAGTATGAAAACCACCATACTCGTTCGCCGAACCTGTGCTCTCGTCATCTTCACCTCAGTTCCCCCACTTCCGTCCTAAAACGAGGCTTCTCGGGTCATAACAGATAGACGAGAACGTCGGAAGTTGTGTTACTTCAAGAGGTCTTTATTTTGCATCAGTCGGCTCAGACCCGTCAAAATTCAGGGGCTACGAGTTCAACCTTGATTCGGTCTGGGTCCTCAAAATACAGGGCATAGTGCTCTGTCCCGCCCGCGTAAGGATGCCTGTCTTCGTATAGGAGCTTCATACCCCTCGACCGTATCTCATCTGTCAGTTCGTCTACTTGATTACGTGAATTCGCATGAAAAGCCAGATGGTTTAATCCGACGCGGCCACGATTGTATGGGATGTCAAGATGTTTCTCCTTTACCTGGACAAACACAAGATATGTATCACCGAGTCTCCAGCTCCATCCTTCCTCCCATTGTTGAAATGGCTCGTAGCCGAGTTCTGACAAGAACCACCCCCAAAAATCTGCGGATCGTTGCAGGTTTGATACGTAGATTTCCACGTGATGCAGACCGCCCACAAAAACGCCTCCTTGGTTCATACACGTGCCTGCGTTGAATGACCCATTTTTTCAAGTCCGGTGCGACGGGAACCCCATAGGCCTCAGAGAATAGCCGAATCCGCCGCCGGTCTGCTTGTGCACGCGAGACACATCGCTGCTCACCGCTCAATGCTGGGGCGTCTGTATCAATGGGTTGTTGCCCGCTGATGCCGGTTTGTTTTACCAACTCGCCAAAACATCCATACCACAATCGTCAAAAACCCAATGTAGAATATCACTTGTAAAGCTGTAGGACTGTCGGCATATCCGAAAAAGGAGTGCAATATATCTCCAAACGTACTGTTCTCACGGAGAATCGAAGCTGTGGTCCAGAGTGCGTGCTGTCCCGGTAACCAGCCAAGCTCTTGAAAATTCTGTATCCCGTTCGCCAATAGACCGGCAGCAAACAGCATGAGAACAGTCCCCATAACATCAAAGAAATGTTTCAGGTTAATTCGCTTACCAAGGATATAAATCACGTAGCTTAGCATCAATCCTGCGAGCACCCCGATGGTCGCCCCGATTGCAAGTAGAATTGGGCTTGTGTTGAAGGCAATAGCAATCATGAATACCACAGTTTCAAGTCCTTCACGTCCAACCGTGATGAAGGCAATTAAGGCGATGGCAAAGATGGAACCTGTACTCATCGCTGCATCCATTTTGGCGTGCAGCTCTTTTTTCATGTTTCGCCCTTGTTTTTTCATCCAGAAGGTCATATACGTCAGGACGGCGCAAGCGATGAAGTAGGTCAGCCCCTCAATTTTTGTTTGTAAATTGGAGCCGTCATAGTTGCGAATGGTTGCAAAGACAACGACGCCGCCAACCACTGCGACTACCACTGCGGCCGAAATCCCAATCCAAACATCCTTAAATCGGTCACGTCGACCAATTTGTTTTAGGTAAGCCAACATAATTGAACAAATCATCGAAGCCTCTAATGACTCCCTAAAGAAAATGAGCAGCGAAGCTAGCACAAATTCATCCCCCATACAATCATGACTATCTTAGTCAACTTTATGTTGCGATTATATTATTCAATAGGCCTAACGTCAACAATTAGGTAGTCCTAACTGATACTCGTCAGCTTCATCTTGATTTGAATGGGATGTAGGTCATGCCACTTCCGTGAGCGCACAGATCATAGGTTTGCACGAATGTGATTGCTAACCAGTTCACTGCTACTGCCGGCTCAAGTGATGCTGCTCGCATCTTTGGGCAACGTCCTGACATGGCTAAGATATTGCGTCATGTTCTCATCGTGAGTCGCAGGATACGAGTACGTAAACTGATGCCCAACGTCGTTGGCTAACACCCGAAACAGATGGCACGCAACAAAGATGGAGTTCCAAAACGCCTCGTAATCGCTGTTCGAATACGTTGCGGCGTACATCTCCCAGTAGGGACCAGGGAGGTATCGCTTGAAATATTTCCCCATCTTGCCTGTGGACACATCGAAGTTGTACTGTACACCAATCCACCAGCTCACCATTTCATCCAGGTCTTGACGAACAATTCCCTCAAACATGCGCTTCGCATAGGGCAGTTCATCGCGCCAAATTCCTTTGGCTACGTTCTGCAGGCACCACCAAAAATTGTTGGTACACCCCAGGAAGGCCTGCTCGGTTGGCGGTTGAACATGATAGTCCACGTCTGTTGGCGCTGGGATATGCGGCAAACAGTTGTCTTTATCCAACAAGGGAACCGTCAATTTGTCGTCCCCATACTCCGCCACCATCGCCTCCTTCGTTTGAACATGTAGGTCAATTCGATTGCCGTCCTTGAAAAGCATTAAATACCCGTACGACTGGTAAGCATCCATTCCGTCTCCCGACCGCTCCAAATTCTTGTCCGGTTCCTGCATCATCACCAATTCACCAAACACGTCTATCCATCTGCCATCCTTAACAAACGTGGCGGTGTCGGTGACGACATACACGATGTCGAAGTCTTGAAAGATATCCTCTGGAACATTCGCATTGGTTCGCGATCCGTTCATGTAAACGGCTCGGATTCGCTCGTCATGACTCGCGATGCCTAATATCAAATCATACATCGCTGTTTCGTCTCTCATGTTTTCACCTCACTGACCAACTCAAAAAAGGGAAACAACAGCCTGATGACAGACCAGACTGCTCCCGAGTTGCCCACCTCACAGATGCAACTTTAGACCGTCATGTGAAGCCTGAAAGCCGAATCGTTGATAAAACCGCAACGCGTCTGGCCGTTGTTTATCTGTCGTCAACTGCACAACGTGACAGCCGCGAGCCTTCGCCCTATCAATCGCATATTGTATCAGTCGACTCCCTAACCCTTGGCCACGCTGTTCTGCCGTCGTGCGAACGCCTTCTATCGTTGCTCTCCAACCCCCCGTGATAGGTGATGTGTGGCGTGAACGTGACCTGCTGAACGCCTACCACAATGTCGCCGTTACAGGCCACAATCAGCTCAATGTTCGCATCAGCGTCAATCGCATAAAATGCCCGAATGTAACTCTCGGACAGAGGCTGGGTGTAACATTCTCGCGTCTGACCCAGTTTGTCGTCAGACAGCATATGGACAATTGCGTCTAGGTCTTCCACTGTTGCTCGACGAAAAGTAAGCGTATCGGTATCGATGACATATCCCCCCTCAAGTGTTCCGACAGTTCCTTACCGGCGTCCCAACTGTTATGCCACACTTATATTATTCCTATGCACTTCAAGTAAAGAGATGAGAGATGTCATTGGATTCAGACCGTTTCACGCCGGTAAACCTCTATGTAACCCCCCGTCTTTAGGTACTCGTTGTACCAAACATCCGCAAGGTTTAGGACAAGCCAAGGATT
Organism: Alicyclobacillus curvatus; assembly: GCA_017298655.1. Classification (GTDB taxonomy): domain Bacteria; phylum Bacillota; class Bacilli; order Alicyclobacillales; family Alicyclobacillaceae; genus Alicyclobacillus_B; species Alicyclobacillus_B curvatus. The sequence continues at coordinate 380,767 of CP071184.1, read as the reverse complement.
ATCCCATCCTTGCCCGTGCTTTTCAAAAATTAACTTATCCGTCACCGCGAACCCAGCATGACCAGCGACCCCTTCGCCCGTGTACCAAACGAGCACATCAGCTGGCTGTAACACCACGTCTCTAACAATCAAATAGGTTGCGTGTTTCACATAGGCTTGTCCATCGAGGAGCCGGAAAAACGGGCCCTGATGCAGCCACTCGTTGACGAGAACACGAGCTCGATGAGGATTCTGTGCACCAACAACCATGGCGATTGCCGCAGCAAAACAGTTCCCTGTACTCTTCGAGCCGAACGTACCGGCATGTTCATCGATGATTTCGTATGGAACCCTAGTGTTCTCTCGGGGAATCGTCCCCACTTCCACACCCCTGGCATCTTCCGCGACCCAGTCTTGCAACCACCGAAGCACCCATTGTTTCCTCGTGAGCGATGAGAGTCCCCACCAATTCTCCCAGGTGAGAAAGCTATGGAGCGCTCCGTCCACATCTATTGTCGTCGAAAGATGAGCGTCAAACCCTGTCATCCATTCCGCGTTGTAGATATGTCCTCTGCCGAAACGTACCTGCTGGACGAGTAGATTCCTCCGTATCTGGGTTGACAAGCTGTTTAGCTCGGATGGATGAACCAGCAACACGCGCATCTCGTTCGACTGTTGCATCGTCCAAAGTCGATAGACGGCCCCATACTCTAGCGCAAACAGAGGGTACATGGACGCAAATTCTTGACGTGTGTAGACGGGAATCCCTTGCTCAAGGCAAGCATTGGCAATCTCCTCCCCGTTGAAATAGAGTGCATCTCTGGCAGGAACAAATACACTCGCTATTTCGTCCAGCGCTCTGTCCGATATCCGACAGTCGAAAATTCGGTTTGCACTCATCTCGTCCATTGTGACCCACTCCCTCAATAGGCTCTAACCAACTTCACCGTGTACTGCATACACTGGTCAAGAGATGTTTCCTCTATATAGGCGCCCTTTTCGTAGTCAACCATTCCTCCAGGCACAATTTCTAAATCAACCAGTACCAGACCCGTGTCGTCTAGAAGTAACTTCAAATCGGCTGGGGAGTAGCACCGAAGAGACTGTGCGGCACCTTTCTCAGGGGCCGCATCCGGCCACCAACGGTCTATCATTCGCGACCCGAATGCGTCAAACTCATATCGTCTAGTCACACCATGAAACGACATCTCTTGCCCGGCGAACCTAGCCCAATACCACGGTGAGTAGATATCCATGATGACGACACCATCGCGGTTTAGCCACTGCGCGATGCGACGTAAGAGCCTCACCTGGTCACTGTCCTGCCCAATTCCAAATCCGTCCCAATATGAAATGACATCATAGGTGGCCCCAAGTCGTATCTCGTAGAAATCGGCTTGGAGCACATGCAGGGATCCGTTCCTAAGATGGCGCACCAGTCCCGTGGCATGTACTGCGGATTCCTCGAGTAGTTCGATGGCTGTGACGTCGTACCCCAGTTCTGCCGTTGCGAAGGCATTCTGCCCACCGCCAGCCCCTAACTCCAGCACCGACTTTCGGCCGACCCCAGCCATAGACTGGAGTTGCAGCGCTCTTTTTCGATTGTAGTCAGACACCGCTGACGTATACACTCCTGACCACTGCTGTTGCTTTGCATAAAAGTCTTTCACCCAATCCATGACGGGCCCCCTTGTCTCGCTGAGTTCGTCAACTCTTCCCATTGCCGTATAGCTAATCCCCGGCCCATTGTCTACCCGTGGTTGGTCAGAACCACAAGAACACGATTACGGTCGTCGAGAGGACCGCAACTTGTTTCTCTCAGCAATCAGTGCGCCAAGTTCCAAATCTAATGACGCATACCGCTCTGTTCCCGGCAGGCTATTGCAGATGTCCCCCATGACTTTGGCGATGCGCGTTTCCACGACCATTAGCTCCTCTTTTGATGTGACCACGGACGTTGACTGCGTCATCAGATAGGGCCCTAAGGCCGTGTCTACTCTCTGAATGTGAGCATCCTGAAACACCAGCAAGGTGTCGCATACGTGTTCCATCAAACGCCGGTCGTGCGTCACAAGTATAATGGTCCCTTCATAGGTCCGAAGCGCACTTTCTAACTCTTCTCGACTGACGATATCCAGGTGATTGGTCGGTTCATCCATCAGCAGTATGTTATGCCCCTGCGAAATCAGCTCTGCCAGTCGCAGGCGCATCCGTTCTCCCATACTCAGTCGAGCTATCGGAGTTTGCATGTGTCCATCCGTCAAGTTCATGTTTGCAAGGGTAGTCATCAATGCGGAGCGGGCCGCATGTGGAAGTTCCCGAGCCCTTTGCTCTATGGTATCCGCCCCGGGTGCTTCGTCCGTTTGAGATAAATAGGCAACTCGCATCGAGGGACTCAGCCACAATTCGCCCGCGCTTGGCGACAACTCCTGACAAATCATCTTTAGGAGCGTCGTCTTCCCACACCCATTTGGCCCGTAGACCCCAATTCGTTCACCTTGCTTCACGTAGAAGTTGCTGTCCTGAAACAACATCCGCTCACCGTATTGCTGCGACAAACGTCTTGCCTCTAGCAGCGTGTTCCCGTGTGGAGTGCCCGCCCCTATCCGAAAGTGGACCTGTTGCTCCCGCTCTGGCTTCTCCACGTCGTCGCGCAGTTTTTCCAAACGATTGATGTGCGATTTTACGCGCTGTGCCAGCTTCTTTGCCTTCGCACGGTGGTACTGTTTGTAGCCGAGCTGTCTTCGTTCGGAAAGTGTACCCTGCTTGCCTGCCTCCCGATGGCTCTTAACCGCCCATTCCTGCAACTGTTGAATCTTCTCCTCAATCCTCGCTTGTTCTCTTCGTTTCGACTCATATGCCTGAACTTGTGCTCTCCTCTGCATATCCCGATCCGCTGCATAGAAACTGTAGTTTCCGCGGTAGACCTGGACTTGCTGGTTCCTCACTTCCACGATCTGAGTGACCACCTCATCAAGGAAAAAGCGGTCATGCGATACCGCAAGCAATGTACCCGGATACTTCCTGACCGCCGAAATAAGCCACTCAATCCCCTCTCCGTCGAGATGATTGGTCGGTTCATCGAGCACTAACAGCTCTGCATGGGAACTAAACGCCAAGGCGAGAGCAATTTTGGTTCGCTCTCCCCCACTCAGGTCTTTCGCAAAAGCAGTTGCCTTGCGATGGAACAGGGCTTCTGACAGGCCGAGACGCTTTGATATCAGGAGAAAGTCGTCCGTCATCTGATTCGATGAAACCTCGTCAACTTCGCACCGCGTTTGGCTCAACAAGTAGGACGTGTGTTTACCGCGGCGTACCGTGCCATTATCTGGCTGGTCTTTGCCAGTGATAATGTTCAAGAGTGTGGTTTTGCCGGTGCCGTTCGCTCCTACCACACCCATTCTCTCTGCAGATTCGATATGAAGATGAACATTCTCGAGAAGCATGGTTTCACCCACGGACTTTGAGACCTTTTCCAATTTGATGACCGTATGAGCCATCATGCAACCCCCTTTGCAAATACAAATAGCCGTCGGGCAAACGCTCCCACGGCGAAATATCCTGTGAACCCCATTTCAAACTTAATCAAGCAATTGGGATCACAAAAGGCACTTCATCCACACGAGACCGCACGGCTTATGAAGGCACACCTTCACAGCCACTGCGCGAGCGCAGCGTTTGCATTCTGAACACCTGGTTGGTTAGGCGATTAGAATACAAAGCGGATCTTCATGTCTGACAAAATGCCACCTTTACATACAGAATGGTGATATATACAGAATGATGAAATTTTCTAGCGATTGTGCAATTTCTTCCACTATACGCGAACGTATGGACCCAGCGCAACCCCATCATCTGGCGTGCTGTTCATATCTTCTCCGGGCGTGCGCTACACTCCATTCGTGCATAGCCTCCAAAATTGGTTTCAACGTCATTCCATAATCGGTGATGGAATACTCCACTTTCGGCGGGACCTCGGCATAAACCTGACGCCGGATAAGACCCTACCGCTCCAAGCTGCGCAATTGACTGGTCAGCATCTTCGGCGTAATTCCCACCAGTACTTTCTTGAATTCGCTGTACCGCATGGTCCTCGCTGACATTAAGTGCAACAAAATGATGGGGTTCCACTTTCCTCCTAAGATAGACAGAGCGTCTTGGACTTGGCAGTACTCAGGTATGAACTCCACGCTATCGCTTCTTCCATTAGTATCTTTTTTGATACTATATCACATTCAAGTACGTACTTACTTCATCGACCATGAAGCCTTATAATGCTCGATGTGCACAAGTGGTAAACTGTAGGCCGACTGAAATCAAAGCAGAGACATCCTCATGTCAATGGTCTTTCAGGCCAAACTGATACAGGGTTCAACATCCTAATTTTGAAAGGTGGAAATGAGTCATGGCAGACAATAAAGTTTTGAACATACAAAGACTAGGCTTTCCGTGGGAAACAGAAGACCCGTTTCTAATGTCCGTGCATCACAAAGACGCTTATCCGCAAGGAAATGAGGAACAAGGACCGATTGTATCACTAGAAGATAGAAGCCTAGGTCAGGACTTCACGCTCCGCGATGGATTTCGGATGTACCACGGAACGACAGTGCCCGGCTTTCCAGTGCATCCACATAAGGGATTTGAAACCGTCACTGTGGTTCTGGAAGGGTTCGTAGATCACTTTGACTCTACCGGATCGTACGGGCGCTATGGAAATGGGGATGTACAGTGGCTTACCACAGGAAGTGGGACTCAACATACGGAAATGTTTCCGCTCGTCCATCAAGACAGAGAGAATCCTTTGGAACTTTTTCAGATTTGGATGAACTTGGCTGCCGAAAGTAAATCTGCTCCACCAGAGTACAAGATGCTTTGGGCCGAAGACATCCCGGAAGTCGAGTTGATTGATGCAAACGGAAAGAAGGCCATCGTTCGATTGATAAGCGGAAATTTCCAACAAAAATCGAGTTTAGAATCCACCAATGCGTCTTGGGCGAGAGACGCGAGTCATCATGTGGGAATTTTCCTGGTGCACATGGAACCTGAGGCATCGTTGTCGCTTCCTCCCATTTCAAAGACCTTGAATCGCAATCTGTATTTTTACGACGGTGACACCATTGATATTGATGGAACAACCGTGCCATCAGCCCACCGAGTTAAACTTGCTGGTGATGAAGAAATCGTGATTAGGAACGGCTCTGTCGAAGGACATTTACTCATTCTTGAGGGCGAGCCACTTCAGGAGGAAGTCGCACAGTACGGTCCTTTTGTCATGAACACGCGACAAGAACTGCGCGAAGCATTCGATGAGTACCAACGTACGCAGTTCGGAGGATGGCAATGGGATCGACCCGATCCGGTCAACCACCGCAACTCAGGACGATTTGCCCATTACGCCGACGGATCGACCGAACGACGGTAAGATGGCGATAAGACGCCCGTAAGACGACGGTAAAATAGCGGTAAGATGTAGGATACGAACGGAGAAAACAGTCATGGAGATTATTCAGGTCCTATCGGCACCACCATCAGGCTCACATGGAATGGTATTGTGCATAGGTAAATTTGATGGCCTTCATGTCGGACATCAGGCACTGCTTCGGGTCGCTCGGCAATATGCAGACATGGACCAACTAGCAGTCATGAGCTTTGCGCCGCATCCACTGTGGGCACTGAAGAGTGATGCTGATTTTCGGCACTCATTAACGCCAGCGAGCGAGCGGCGGCGATTACTCGAACAACACGGTGTCGCCCGCGTGTACGAAGTAAACTTTACCAAGGAATACGCACAAACGTCGCCGCAAACCTTCGTCCTTGAACACCTGGCCAGCCTTAACCTGAAACGCGTCGTGGTCGGTGAAGGATTTAACTTTGGAAAAGGCGCTCATTCAACGACACAAGAGTTGATTGACCTGTGCAAGGAAATTGACGTACCCGTAACAGTCGTCCCGACCATCAATGTAAATGGGCGAAAAGTGAGCAGCACCGATATTCGTCGCCATATTCAGACGGGACGTGTTGAGGCTGCTCAAGGCCTGCTCGGACGTGCATACACCGTTACAGGCAAGGTTGTCCATGGCGCAGGCGTTGGACATGAGCTCGGATTTCCAACGGCAAATCTTGGTGATATTGAGGAGTATGTCGTCCCTGCGTCTGGCGTTTACGAAGGCATCGTCGAGGTTCACAACGGCCTGCCTGATGGGAATGAGTTTTGGTATGCACTCATCAGTGCGGGATACCGACCGACTGTGAATGGGACGTCGTACGAAATCGAGGCGTACCTGCTGAATTATCACGGCGACCTGTACGGTAAAGTAATTTCTGTTTCGTTCATCCACCGCGCAAGAGATGAAATCAAATTTTCTGGAATAGACGCCTTAAAGATTCAGATGCACCAGGACGAAGCCACTTCGAAGCACAGGTTTGGAATCTACGAAATCTAACTTTACTTCATCTACTTGTCTTACGCATGTTTACGAAAAGCAGCTGCGAGTCGGCAATTACCTGCTGATTCGCAGTTCTTAGGTCAGACATATATGACGAATAGCAGGGAACTTCAGTGGCTACAAAACCGAGCCCTTCACTTCTTCCACCCAGGAAGTGTACTCCGGCAGACTCTCCGCCAACTGCGTCAACGCCTGAAAGGTGTGCTTGACCTCCTGACGTCCGAGTTCTCTCTCCTCCCTTCCAAAGGTCCTTTCATCCAGGGAACGCCGCATATTGTACTCTAGCCAGCCAAGCATGCCACCCATCGTGACCCATAGAGCATTTGTTGCCTTAACCTCCACCCTCCCTCCGGCTTTCAAATAAGCGCTCAACATGGCCTGAAACCGTCCCTTATCCAACATCCCATTCTTGGAGCGACTCCAGTTGATTGCTGCTTCCATGAGTTCAACGGTTGCATGCACATAGCCTGCCGATTCCCAGTCAATCAAGTAGGGAGTGAGTTCGGGAGTCCAAATAACGTTTTTCGGATCCAAGTCTCGGTGGCTAATCTCGTAGTCGGTTCCGATATTCTGAGCGGCCTCTGCATACCTCCGGCCCCAGGTAACGAGTTGATGAGCAAACTGTTCATATGGAGCGCCCCAATCAATTCCCTGCTCCCGCGCCTCGTCAACGTGTAAGTTCCAGGTTTCGTCAGGAATCGAGAAGGCCGGCACGTCGATATCGTCAACCGCAATCTTCAGTTGATGTAGCTGATACAGAATGGAACCTATCTTGAAGGCGTGTGTCTCAGTACATTCATCCGGTCGCAGCGTATCACCTTCCACCCAGTCAAAGGCCATGAAGTAATCTCCATCGAACTCAATCCACGGGTCGTCACCAAACGTTTTTGCAAGGACCGCCGTTATGCCATTTTGATGGGCACGCCGCGCTACCCGTTCCGACATTCGATAATTCATCTTTGCCCCAGGGCGAGACATGATTTCCTGGTTCAAGACCTTGACTGCGAATACTCCCTTATCGGTGACTATTTGCCACATGTGGTGCAGAAGGCCACCCGTTACTGCATGCGGTGTCGTGACGGGCACACCAATGTCGAGCAAGGCACAGATACGGCCCCATTTGACGTTTTCAACATCGCTCAACTTGTGTACCTCCTCATGCCTCTAGAATCGTTAACCTACCTACTTACCCTTTCGAGAAGGGTCGTCCCATGCTAAAGTCGGCCTGGTCGGCGGGTATCCATGCTTCGCCCGGTACAACTTTCTCTCGTGCGTAAAATCCCACCACCGCCTTGGTATTTCAGGGTGGTCTGCGAAATGAACAGCCAACCACAACTCATCCTCTACACACGGGTCGACCCAGTATCCGAGACGCTCTTCAAGATTGTCCAGTAACTTCGCGGGATTTGCACCTTGCAGTTCACGCGGGTGAGAGTAGCCAAGCAATACAAGACACTCCGCCATAGCGGGACCGATGTCTGGAATCGTTTGGAATGTAGCGAGTGCAACCAGTTCTTTGGCGCGCTCAGCAGGTATGCTTGTGATGGCTTTCAATTCGCCACAGGACATCCTGCTTAGTTGAGATATCTTGATGCGGTTCCGGCGCAATTCTCCTCGTTCGGCCTCAGTCAGAGGTAACTTAACAGATGGTGAGCCCATATCATCACTCCATCTTAGAGTTTTGATTTCATTTTAGCTTTTACTTTTACTTTTACTTTCAGGGTCGGCGCGGTAACTAGATGCTGCCACCTCCTACAAACTGCTGCTTCCATGCGGCGATATTGTCATCCGAAATTCTAGTAAACAAGTGCCCTGGTGCGGCAAACTTCCTGCCGGCCTGCAAATCCATCAGTCCCACCAACTGGGATAACTCGACCCTCCTCTCGTCCTCAGAAAGTCCTAAAGCATCGAAAACTCTTTCTGACGCAAATGGTATGACGGGCCACGCGGCGGCGGCAAAGAGCCGAACGAGGTTGATGGAGATTCTCAAAATGACGGCTGCTCTATCCCGGTCCTGTTTCATCAACGACCACGGAGCCGTCTTGTCGATGTACGCGTTGCCTGCAGACCAGAGTTCGCGGAGGGACTGTATCGCCTTGCGGTACTCAGTGCGTTGCAGGTGACTCCTGTAAGAACCGACGACGCGGCTGCACTCCTCCATCAAGTCATCTTCTGAGTCGGTGGTCACGCCGCCGGTAGGAATTTCATCGCCAAATTCTTTTTCCGAGAGTTTCAGGATACGACTCACGAAGTTTCCAAAGGCCCCGACAAGGTCCTTGTTGACGGCCGATGCAAAAGCTTCCCACGTGAAGCTTGAGTCGTCCGATTCCGGTGACTGTGCAAGCAGGAAATACCTCCACTCATCTGCTGGCCGCAACCCCAGAGCCTGGTCTAAGAACACGCCCCGTTTCGAACTGGTTGAGAACTTTCCCCCATAGTACGTCAGCCAACTGAAACTCTTGATTTGGTCAGCCATTAGCCAGGATTCACGTGTTCCAAGCACCACTCCGGGCCAGAATACGGTGTGGAAAGGCACATTATCTTTGGCGAGGAACTGACTGTACGTGACGTCTGACGTATCGAGCCACCACGATTTCCAGTCACGGGTTGCCGCATCCTCGTCTGCCCACTCGACGGTGGCGCTGATGTACTCAATAGGCGCATCAAACCATACGTAGAAAACTTTCCCATCGAAACCCGGCCTCGGTACGGGTATACCCCAATCGAGATCGCGTGTTATTCCCCGTTCCTGCAACCCCTCATCGAGCCATTTGTAGCTGATGGATGAGGTCAAGCGCGGCCACACAGCCTGATGATTGTCAACCCAAACTCTGATTTCCTCAGCAAGAGCATCCAACCTTAGAAACAAGTGCTTGGTCCCCCGCACTTGCAAGTTTGTGGTGCCAGAAACGGCGGATCGGGGGTTAATCAACTCCGTTGGGTCCAACAGCGAAGTACACTGTTCACACTGGTCACCGCGGGCCGCTGTGTAGCCACACTTCGGACAGGTTCCGATGACATATCGATCCGGTAAAAACCTCTTATCGTCAATCGAATAGAACTGTTGCACGGTCCGCTCAATGAGAAATCCGTTCTCGTTCAACTTTTGGTAGAAGTGTTGCGTCATTGCTCGGTTTTGTGGCGACGAGCTGCGGCCAAAGTAATCGAATGATAGTCCAAACTGGTTGTAAATTTCAGCCTGTTTGTGGTGCATCCGGTCACAATAGTCCTTCACACTGAGTCCTGCGTCGGCCGCCGACAGTTCCGCCGGGGTTCCGTGTTCATCCGTGGCACAGATGAACAACACATCCTCCCCTTCCAGTCGCAAAAACCGTGCATACACATCTGCTGGCAACAAAGAACCCGCGAGATTCCCCAGATGCTTGACGCCGTTGATATAGGGCAGTGCGCTCGCAAAAGTCAATTATTCGCCCTCTGGCTCCAACTCGTCGATAACTCTGTATATCTCAGACATTTGGAGTGGCACGATGTCCTTCTTTGACGCCTGTATTTCTCGGACCGCACGGAGATGCGCGACTCTTAGTGCCTCGTGAGCTGGCGCATATATGTCGGGCTCTACTCCTGTCCCTTCCCAGTTCCCATTTGTGATTGGGTTTATTGCGCGCCCAGACGGAATGAACACATCAATGCGAAGATACATGAATGACCAAAGGCCGATGAGTTTTGATAGTGTTTTCAACATCTATTCATGATTTCCTTGTTCTCGTTTCAGAATCTCCTCTGTTCATAGTGCAATTCAGCAAACTGCTGAAACTGCCTGACAGCCAGTAGCTTCAGTCTCAGGTCCGCATGGCTTGGCAAAAACAATGGTAGACCTCGGCCAAGGATGGAGGGAGCAATTTGAATGATGAACTCATCCACCATTTGTGCGTCAATCAACGGGCGCAATACGTCGCCACCACCTACCATCCAAATGTGTTGTCCCGGCTGTGTCTTCAGCGATTTGGTGAATTGAACGATGTCCCTGTCGTGGCCGACGAATTTCACAAATTGATTGTCACCTTCAAGCGTCCTCGAAAACACATAACACTCCTTACCTGCATACGGAAAGTGTTCCGGAGACAAAACGGATACGATTTGTTCGTACGTTCTTCGACCCATCAGAATTGTGTCAACTGTTGCGTAGAAATCAGCATACCCAGTCTCGTCTCCGCCTTCGGTTTCATATAGCCAGTCCAGCGCATCGTCTTCCTTTGCGAGATACCCGTCAACACTAATGGCACCGTAAAAGACAAGCTTTCGATTTTCCGTCATCATGCCCACTCCAATCAACAATGTCATTGTTATCACCTGTATCCACACACTACCGTGGGAAACACGACACCAAGTGTCATGTTTATCTGTTACGATACGGATAATCAGCACGGAGAGGGGAACGCGCGGAATGCGAGCGGATCGGCTAATGACCATTGTTCTGATGCTACAACGTCACGGTCTTCTAACGGCCCCTCAATTGGCCGAACGTCTTGAGGTGTCTGAACGAACAATTCTGCGTGATATGGACGCTCTTAGCGCTTCCGGAATTCCAGTCTACGCAGAGCGAGGGGCAAGCGGAGGGTTTCGTCTGGCCGAGGGATATCGTGTGGACCTGACAGGTATGAAATCTCCTGAGATTCGGACGCTATTTCTACGCGGATTGGATGGTATCCTCTCCGACCTTGGCTGGGACCATCACGCAAGGGCCGCTCGTGATAAGCTCGTGAGCGCGGTGTCGACGGAACACAGGGCATCGGTTGACGAGGTGTCGCAGCGGATCTATATCGATGAGACAAAATGGTACGGAGAATCTATGGCATCTCCATTCCTCCAGCCGATTCAAGATGCACTCTGGACCGCGTCACGGATTCAGTTAACCCATGAGAAAAGTAGTGGTCACATATCTTCTCGTGTTGTGTCACCCTTAGCGTTGGTCGCCAAAGTTGGCGTATGGTATTTGGTTGCAGAGCGAGACACCGAAATCCGAGTGTACAGAGTGAGTCGCATTACGAACGTAGAGGTGTTGAATGAACACTTTGAGCGACCAGGGTCCTTTGATATTCGGGCATTTTGGATGAGCTGGACGAAAGCGTTTGTGGACAGCTTGCCGCGTTACGAATCCGTATTGTGGGTCGAAACCGATGCGGTTCATACATTCATAAAGCACAGTTCTTTTCCGACGAAGCTGATTCAGCTTAATGCACCTGATGGCTATGCGAGTGTACAAGTTACGTATGAAACTTTGGAGATTGCGAGGGCGCATGTTCTCCAATGTAATTGCAAAGTATTTGTCGTCAGCCCCAAGGAATTACGAGTAGCTGTCCGAAAACGCGCACGCGAACTACTCGACATTGGAGAGCAGTTTGACAGTCCACAATAGTCAGAAGTTACGTATGTTTCAGCGCCTCGGAAAGTTCATAGAGCCGAGCATAATTTGTAATTCGGTAATGCCGTCCTTCCTTTTGCAAATAACCCTGATTGCAAAACTGCGCAAGCACATACAACAAGTGTCGATAAGAGATGCCCAGAAAATCACAGACCGTCACGTGTTTCTCCTTATAGATACCTTCGTGAGCGGTCTGCATCATAAAATCCGCCAATCGGTTCTCTAGTGGAAAAGCGAGACGTTGCGAATATTTCGCAGCCATGTGTGTTGATTTTAGACTGAGAAACTTGGTTAACTCACGAAGAAACTTGACATCGTTAACGATTTTCGCGCGATAAATATGAAACGGCAGGGCAAAACACACAACGTTGGTGGAAGTTTGAATGCCTTTTGTATAGTACACGTCATTTATCAGTTCCATTTCCCCGATAAAATCATCAGCGTTGACAAAATTGAGTAAAGAAACCTTTCCATTTTGATGCGTTATATAGATTTTCGCCTTTCCCTCGATGACATAAAATAGACAATCTGGTCTCGTGCCTTCTTCAATAATCCATTCATCACGGCCATATTCACGTACCTGAATGGACTCGTCAATCGGAAAAGAAAATAAGTGAGCAATCGAATGCTCATCCAAGTAGTGTTGTCGTTTTTCACCCCTAAAAATCTCCATTGTCCACCTCTTCATCCACCTCTTCATCCACCTCTTCATCCACCTCGAATATGAGATATCTCATATTATTGTATGTATTTGTATGATAGCGTGCAAACGACGGAGGATAGATAATGAACATACACAACTGGATGAGCGGACGTTTTTTTAGTTTTTTTCTCACATGGGGTATTTTCCTACCCTATTGGACAGGGTGGATGATTAGCACGCGAGGAATTACTGTCTCGCAAGCGAGTTTAATCATGGGTTTAGGCCTTGTTGTCAGAGGACTTTCGACATTGTGGGCATTCCCTTACTTCTCGAACAAGTACAGTATCAAAACCGTATTAAACGGCATGACATTCGGCACACTCCTTGTCGTTTTGGGTTTCTCCGTCGCTCGTTCCTTTGACGGCCTGCTGCTGGCCACGTTACTTTTGAACCTATTTTACCCGACGCTAATGCCGGCTTTAGATAGCACGGCCGGAACCCTGATTCAAAGTAAGCATCTACGGCATTACGGAAAGGCTCGTTCGTGGGGCTCAATCGGGTTTGTCGTTGGCGGCACTGTACTCACGTTCTTCACATCGATGCTAGGTGATAAGGTGATTTTGTGGGCCATGTTGATAGGTACGTTGATATTTTCAGGGCTTTCGTTGATGAAATCACCCGCCGTCTTATCCGAGAAGCCGGATTTTAAAAAATCCAAAAAGAGTGGAATGCAACACATATTTCGTATCAAGCACTTTGGACTGGTGCTCGCGATTGTGATTTTGCTTCAAGCAGCGCATGCCTCCTATTACAGTTTCGGATACATTTATTTACAGGATATTCATGCACCAAAATACCTAATTGGTGTGATTATTAATATTGCCGTCATTGCAGAAATCTTGTTTTTCACAATCGCTGACCGATACTTTCATCAGTTCTCAATTGGCTCTCTGCTCACTGTCGCTGCGCTAGGGTCAACCGCTCGCTGGATAGTCGTGTTCTCCTTCCCCAACGTTATGGTTTTTGCCCTCAGCCAGATATTTCACGCTGCCTCGTTTGCCATGGTGCACTATGCATTCATGAAATACCTCATCAAAAACGTTCCACATTCTCTTGTTTCTAAAGTGCAAGGCCTGTATTCCGCGTTTGCCCTTAGTTGGGGTACCGCTGTTCTTACAATTTTCAGTGGGTTCCTATATCAAATCGAACCAAAATATGCCTTTGTAGGAATGGTTGTTTGTACAGTTCCAGCGTTGCTGCTTGCACTTAGATATAGTCGATTGGAACAGAGACAACTAGCCGTCGCTGCGAGTGCAGGCCTGTGACAAATGAGCCCCCACATAGTGCGGAGGCTCATTTGTCAGCGTTATCCATTTTCACGACCGATTTAATTGAACCCGCCGTTGACACGAATTGTTTGTCCCGTTATCCAACGAGCTTTGTCACTGACAAGTAACTCAAGGGCATTCGCGATGTCCTCCGGTTCTCCAAGCCTTCCAAACGCGTTCGCTCGACGGAACGAATCCACCAACTCCGAAGATTTGCCGGTAAGGAACAGATCGGTTGCCACTTGCCCAGGGGCGATGCAATTGATGGTGATATCCTTCGGGCCAAACTCTTTCGCCAATTGACGTGTCAATTGCTCGACGGCACCTTTTGTAGCCGCATAAACGCTGTACGTCGGAAGTGTGGCCCCCGCAACTGAGGTCGAGAAGTTGACGATTGTCCCACCTGGCGACATGTATTTCATGGCTTGTTGGCAAGCAAAATACGTCCCTTTGACATTGACCGCGAAATGCCGATCAAATATCTGCTCCGTCACATCCTCCATTGCATTGTTTTCCATAACTGCAGCGTTATTGACCAAAATGTCCACGCGCCCGAAGCGTTTGATGGTCTCCGAGAACAATGCTTCGACTTCGCTGACGCTGCCGACGTTCGCTTGCACCGCTACGGCCTGGCCTCCGGATTGCTCAATCGTCTTTACAACCTCGTCTGCTTGCGCTCGACTTGAGGAATAATTGACCGTCACGTTCACTCCGGATTGTGCCAACTGGATGGCGACCTGACGCCCAATGCCTCGTGACGCCCCGGTTACGATGGCTACTTTTCCTGTTAAACTCACTTTCGCTACACTCCCTTATTATGGTTATGACCCTATTCATCGTTCGCTACGTTTCACCTGACAGCCCACTGTCAACGGTCCCGGAGATAGGCCTTGGAGTGATTAATGTAGTCCTGAATCAATGAATACCGACTTGTATAGCCTTCGACCATGGAACCGAGGTGTTCGTCGTATTCGTAGGCGAGTCTGGCGATGTAGTCGAGGATTTTCTCCTTGTCTGAGTCGTCTATCTGAGAAAGCTTGATGGAGTCTGGTAAATGCTCGTTGTCTCCAAATCGGTGAATACTTGTCTTGTGAAGGTTGTCCCTCGTCACCATCCGCAACACCAGATACTCTCTGACCAGGTCAAGAAGTAAGTGCATCCCAATCAAATTGTCGTCTCGACAAAACTTTTTTATCGTCATCAAGTATTTGAACCAAGTGGGGTTGATGTTTCTAACATCGGGTTTAAAGACTTCATCCGTGACTCGCGGCACTCGAGGTATGGGACTTAGTTCGATGTTTCCAAGCACGATTTCTTGACTCTCAGGAGGTGCGGTCGTAGCCCATTCCTGGTACGAACACCCGCTCATATCCAGAAGCTGAAGGGAACCCTCAAACTCAACAGCTACCCTGCACAGAATCGCGTTCTCCCCCCCGTATGATTCGCTGCCGACAACAAAGCCGATGTCGTTGACTGCATGTAGGAACTCTCTCTCATCGAGACTCGTCGACGGATTCAGGACCATCAAAATGTCGTAATCCGACCACATATCAACGACCTGATGGTTCTGCTGCGACCCACGTAGAATCATAGCCTGAATCCCCTCAACGCGAGCTGACAAAACCTTAATTACATGGGTCAAAAACGCATTCATTTTCCCACCCCGCCACTGCTAGTATAACTGGATTCCTCTTAAGTTTGGCTCTTGGGAACTTGATTCTGGAAAACGTGGCGTGTGCACCGTACTGTCAGGTGCAATGATTCTAGGTGATGGATACTCGATTCCAAACGCCGACGTGCTGTTGCCAATTATCGCGTGTCCAGTCAATGAACGAGGGGCCTAGTCATAGCTACTCTCTCATCCACGTGTGTCCGCCGTCGCTTGTATGGTACAAGACCTGCGAATTCATCAATGCCCAGCCGTCCTCAGATGAAGTGAATTGTAATTGAGAGACGTTTTGCAAAGAGATATTAGGAGTGAACGCAGACCAAGTTTGGCCACCGTTTTTCGTCTTAAGCAGTAGATTTCCATCCGCAGCAAACCCGTCGTTGAAAGATGGGAAACTCCAAGCCTGAATGGCTTCATTTTCGGCCGCACTCTGTACTGGCTTACCGAAGAGCCATGATTGACCACCATTGGTTGTTCGGTACATGAGTAGGGTAGATCCGCTGCTAACAGGCAGAATTCCGTCCTGTTGGCTGAAGAATACAGGCGGATAGGATGTAAGTTCCGCATTTTTCCATGATGATGGAACCGGGACAGATTGTAAGTTCCACGTCCCCCCCGCATCGGTTGTTTGGTACAAATAAATACGCCCATTGACAGGTGTAAAGCCTGTTGCCCAGCCATGGTTATGGTTTAGGAAGCTCGCTCCTGTCTTGTCTCCGCCGAACGGGAGAGAACCCCGATTGTAATTTGCAACGCCAACTTTGCTCCACGTGGTTCCGCCGTTATGTGTGTTGTACAGTGTCTCACCTTCACTACCGGCTGCTGCACCCTGCATCAAGGCCAGCCACCCGTTGCTAGAATCGCTAAAGTGAAGCGTTATCGGATTGCCGACATCAGAAAACTGCTGCTTATTCCATGACTCTCCGCCATTTGACGTGTGAAAAATAGAGACAGGATTGTCAACACTGCTATCATTCGTAACAGCAACCCAGGCCTGCGTAGCTGTCAGACCGAAGACTTTTATCTCCAACTGCTTCGACTTCGATAACGCGTTGGGAGTAACGTTGTTCCATTGAACGCCGCCGTCTGTAGTCAGCCACACGCTGCCCTGTCCTGTTGCCCATCCGGAGTTGGAGTCCGTCATACTGACGGAATTTAGCGGCTGATTGGTCGTTCCGAATTGAGACGACGTGCGACCTGTCTGAAATTGGTGAGGGTATGGTTGGTTGGGAACCAATTTCGAACCATTCCAAGTGTACACAATTGTCACAGGCGTCCCCGTCGGATCGGCAAAGGAATCACCTTTTCTGTACACCGGATATGTGACAGAAATACCGCTGTCAACGGCCTTGGCGTTTGAAATCATCAGGCTGGGTTTCGCAGTGTCGGTTCCAAGATATTTGCCGTTGAGAAAGAAGAACACGAGCTGATTGTGCCCGTCCTGGGATTGTGTAGCTGTAGCAATCCAGGCCACTAAGGTATCGCCGGATGCTGTACGTACAATGGCGCTTGGAGTTGTTCCGCTGACGGAGTAACCGTGCTGTTTCACCAACGCGATTTCACGTGCATCGGTCGCCTGTACAGTTGGTGTGCTACTTACAGAAACCTCGACGTTGTTGTTCGTGGCAGTCCCTGCATGAGACGTGGCATTATTTGTATTGGCAACGGATGGAGACACACCGTTCGTGCCTGCTGTGCCTGCTGTGCTCGCTGTGCTCGCTGTTGAATTTGTAACCGGAGCGTTGCCTGCGCCGGCCCCGTTGGTGGTGGTGCCGCAACCCGCTAACGTCAACAACGCGAATCCTGTGATAGGGATAATGGCGAAGTGCTTGTTCATGATAGTCCTCCTCGTGTTTGCCTCGTTTAACTAGACGAGACAACATGAGGCGGGGTTTCAGAGGAATTTAATACCAATCTCATAAACACTCTCCGTCGGGTGAACGCCTCGCACAGCGGGCCCCCGCGACATGCTGCGCGCATCCTGTTCAGGACGCCGTCGGCACCAGTATGAGTGTCATACGTATGTATTGCGGACACGTCCGTTTCTCAATCACACCTGATTGGAGGGTCTAGATTGGAGATGGTTCCCCGAATCTCACGAGAACGTGCCATAACTGCTTAAAATGCTGAAAAGTTACATCAGGCTCGGCCCAGTCTCTCCAGCACTCAGGTTGAGCGTAAAACGATGCAGCGGCACGGCCCAGGGTAGCAGCGTCTAATCGTCCGTGCACCGTTGCGAAACGTTCCACAAGGTGGGCAAATGGCGGCATGGCTGCACCGCGGAAGTCTTCAGGAACATCATCTACACAGAGGTTGAATCCGGGATGCCATGCTAACTTGATTCCATACTGAAAACAGATGTGTTCCAACGCCTCACCGACGGGTGTTCCTTGAAATGATGGATCCGCGACCAACATCTCGACATCCGCAGACAAGTCGATATCTCCGTGCACCTGTGCTTCTATGTAGTCGTCGAGTGCCCGTCCAAGCGCACCCTTCACCGCATGGGAAAACCCTGATTCAACGTTACTTAAGCGTTCCAAGATGGTCCCCACACTATGACCCACTGAGCCGAGTGCAACTCCTGATGTTTTCACGTTTCGCACGAGCTCAGCAAGTATGGGTTCGAAGACTTGCAGCGTACCGACGCACTCGGGTTGTGTATGACTATCGCCAAACGTGAACGTGCAGCGACTTGACACATGCGGATAGAGTTGTAGAAAGCATGATCCGAACCGCGGCGACGCGCCATCTGCGTAGTTCATGATGTTGAACCCACCGTATTTAGGACGGTGACTGGCCCTCGCGCTCTGTTCATGATAGGCGCCGCCAAAGAGAACATGCTCCCAAAGGTCACGCTCTCCACCCGGAAATGCGGTACGGCTTCCATTCGTGACTTGCGTCTCAAATTGGTTCTTATACAGGCCGTCACGGAGCATCCCCCAAACCACGGAATGACCAACAGGCAACATGCGGTCAGGATGAAAATTCAGGGTAACACGGCCGTTTGTTTGGATGCTAGAAATCAGAGTCGATATGTCATCAGTCGTGCACCCCGCCTCTGAGAAGAGCTCACCGAGCGACCTACGGGCAACACTCTGAAGCTGCAACGCCCTCTGCTCAACATGCCCTATCGCTTTGCTCTGAACTGCCGTCAAGCCCATTTCAGATCCCCCGTTCACCTACACTCGATATGTTCGAACACAGCCTGACGAGTCAAGGCGCAACCGTTCGCGATAATTTCAATCCGATGGGACACCCCCGCATCCTCAGCGGATTTAAGCAGTTTCTCTGCTTTTCTGGTATCTCGCATGAAGGCCACAACATGGTACCCCTTACGGGCCAATTCAACACTTGTCACCATTCCAATGCCGCTAGCTGCCCCTGTAATGAGAGCCTTCCGAACCTCATTCGAGCCCATCAGTCATCCCCCTTGAATTCCATATTCACAATGTTAACTGATTCCGAATTTTGTGGAACTAAAAGCGCCTAATTCAGTGGTATTTCAGCGACAAGTTGAGATTGTGGCAGCGTATAGGACTTTTCCAACCCCCAAGGTTTACTAGAATCCACCTTCCCGAATATGATCCGGGCAGTATTGGAGATTGGGCTGTCAAATTTCACACTTTGCGCTCCAACGCTGTCGGAGGCCGTGGCGGTCTGTGCCACCAAAAAGAACTGGCCAGCACCAGCATAGGCTGCTAATTTCTTGTATGTTGCTTGGTCCATGGACACAGAAACGACGGTATCAGTAGCGTTGAAGGCAATCCCTGTGACATGGGCGCGCAATCCTGGGAAAACTGTGAAGGCCTTTGGATATGTCCCTTGAAGCGTGACGGTAGGCGTTTGGTAGAACCGAAGGGGCGTCATACTCATCCGAGTTGCCCCTTGCGACGGAGCCTCGCCGGTGACCGTCATTTGAACGATTCGTCCCGACGGCGTTTGCTTCACACCGCCTCGCTCAACAATTTGACCGCCTATCCTATGTCCCAAGTTATCGATCATTGCCATTTGGTTAGGCATCGTCCCGTGGGGTGGTATGGTCATGGTACCTTGGACAACAGTCTGTACTGGGCTAATCGCGACACTTGTAATTTTCATTTTATATCCATTATTCGTCACCAAGACGTTTGGATGGAACACCCTCGTGTTTTTCTGTAATTTCTCCTGGGAAACATGAATAGAAAATGACCAGTCGCCCTTAACGTCTCCTATTTGCTTGACTAGCACGTTCAATGTGAACGTAACAGGTAGAGGTCGATAAGGTTGGTCATTCATAAGCGGAAGGTACACGATGCCCGCATACTTTCCATCAGATGCCGCCTGAAACTGCCCCCCTGAAAATCCTGTCAACTGCCTGGTGCCATTGATATTTAGAGAAATGTCCTGGTCCTGAATCACAGGCTTTTTCAGACGCGGGGAGGTAAACGATTCCACCATGTCAAACACAAGCTTAGTGGAATCTGCGTACACGTTGCCAATGGTCAGTGTAATTCCGTTACTTGTCACGCTCTGGTCAACCTTTTGCCCATATCCAAGAGATACCGCTTTTGTGACTTGGGGTGTGCTAAACATCCTTGATTTCAATAGGTTGAACGTTTTTCCGATTTCGAGAAGCTGTGGATTTGTGTAGCCAACCAAGGCTAGCACGGCAGTAACCGCCAAAACACCGGACGCTACGGCTCGTCGCCCTCGTTTTCGACCTTTCCGCACTTCTGCACCCTTCTCCAACTCGGCACGTTTCAAAATACTATCCCACATCTGTTCCTTCTCTTCCGAAGTCAGACCACCAGATTGAAGTGCTAGCAGAGGATTCTCCTCGTTAATTTCCATGAGCGGTGTCACCTCCGTTTGACTGCGCGGCCCGAACTGAGTCTGGCGAATCCCGAAGCAGGTCCCTCAGCCTTTTCTTCGCACGGTGAAAAGTAACCCGAACTTTCGATTCAGACCAACCGAGCACCTCCGCTGATTCGGCAACTGACATATCTTGAATCCATCGGAGGTTCAGAACCTGGCGGTGTGAAAAACTTAACGCCTGTAGCACCTCTTCCAACTCAATAACCGTATCCAGTTGCGTTAACGCCTGTTGACTGGACATTTTCACTTCCGCGATCCGCTCTCGTTGTTTTCGGCGCAGCAAGTCGTAGATGTAATTTCGTGCAATTCGAAAGAGCCACGTTTTCGGATCGGAATTGCCTTTGAATTCTCCCCAATTCCAAAACGCGCGAAGAAACACTTCCTGAACCACGTCCGTTGCATCAACATCTTTTGGCAAGGAGTACATGGCATAACGATACAATGCATCCGCATGGTGTTTAAACAACTCATTCAATACCTCCGCGGAATCATCCAAGTTATCACCTCAACCATATTCGGTTCTTCCACAGTAACAGACGTCCAGGACTATCGATTATTTCATTTGTGATCAAAAGAATTGATTCCTTACGGCTTTCATCTGAATACGTATTCTTCTTCAATGTGTCTGCGCTGCCAAGTAACCGTCCGATCCGCTTGAACAGATGGTCTCCTGCTGACGGAGTTCAATGTTTCCTCAAGAATTGAAACGTAATTATTTTTACTATACAAAGTAATTATTGTTGATTTTTAGCGTAAATATAATTACACTTTGACTCAGGAGGTGGAGTTATGGATGAAGACATCCGCTTAAATGTACCGCTTTTACGCCGGAGGGTGCCCAACCTCACCACTGCAGCGAAGGCAGTTGGGCTTCGTCCTGCAACGGTGTCCAACTTATGCACGGGTAAAATCCCGCTGGCACGTACCGAAGTGCGGACACTGGTGACTTTGGCCACATTGGCTGGTTGCTCATTGGATGAGTTGGTTATTCGAGGAGGAGGAACGGGGATGATGGAGTCGGGTATTAAAGTGTTGGATGTGTTTGCACCGCTCGTCAGAGGTGGGACCATTGGGTTGGTGGCACGCACCAACGTCGGGCAACTGGTATTGGTTCGAGAACTGTTCCGCCGGTTTCAACAACGGGAATACGTTACGGTATTCTGGTCACCGTTGCCTGTGCAGGAGCTGACGGACGCGGATACTCTTCACAAGGCCATCAAGGAAGTGATGGAGTGTGCCCAATTCACCGGATCTACATTGGACGAAGTGTACTCTCAGATTCATGCACACCGCGATGAGAAAGACATCCTGCTTGTGGCAGACCGACGAAATGTCCTGTCCGGTGGGCTGTTGACGCTCAATGACAAACTCGCAGAAAGCGGATGGCGACCGATTACCACGATTTTGCTGGACGTAACTGGTGACTCGGCAGACGAGGACCTTCCTTATGGTCCACTTGACACTCTACTGCACTTCGACGTGAGTCTTGTGACGCGCACACTCTATCCCGCTATCGATCCGGTTACATCCACCTCCGCTCTTCTCGAAGGATCCCAAGTAGAACTCACGCACATCACCATCCAACAACGCGCGAAGAAGCTTCTACGCAGATATAAAGAACTGCGCTCCCTTGTTGCTGCTTGGGGCATTGACCGTTTGTCAGATGTCGATAGAGTGACCTATCATCGAGGCGAGCGTCTAGAGGCCTTTCTGTCACAACCATTTTATGTCGCCGAACCATTCACCAAACGTAAAGGAGTTTCTGTCTCCCTCGATGACGCGCTAACCGGCACGCGTCGCATTTTAGATGGTGTTGTTGACGATCGCCCAGTCGAAGACTTCTTATATGTCGGCAAACTTGACTTCTAATGGGTAGTTGTCGACAAGGTCTCACCTTAGAGTCATGGTCACAGTCATGTTGTCTAGGGTGAGACCTTTTAAACTTCGCCATCTGTTGTCATCGAGACATAAACGTTGCCCGTTTCCACACCCCTGTGGCCCCCGTCCTGTAAGTCACCGTATGTACACGACATGCATGTTCAATTCAACGGGATGAAACCCGGCCGGCTCCACAACCAAAGTGGTGTGTGCACATCGATGGGTGCAATCCCTGTCCCATTCAGCGCTTTCTCCCACGCCTCGGATAGGCGCCGCGAAACAGTCCGTTGCGGTGCATCTCGATAAGTCGCTTTACGTTTTGATGAAGTTCTCGATTCCAACTCCCCCCGATGTCTAGACCCGTTCTAGTGAGCCAAACTCTACCAGGATAACGGAAGCACCGTTCATCTGCTACGGTACGTGAGTCAGAAGAGCGCCTCCATGGTCTAGTTGGTCTGGTCTTGGTCAGTAATTTGCAATAACGCGCCCTGAACGCGTTATTGCCGATTGAATCTATAGTGCCGACTCCACATAGCGTGCTGTGGGAGACTGTCGATTAACTTGTAGGTGCTTACGCACTGTGGGTGCGTATGGGTTTGTCGGAGTGGCTGGCTGATCACTGCTTACGCACCGTGGGTGCGTAAGGAAGCATCAAAATCGGCAAAACAGGCGTTGCTTACGCACTGTGGGTGCGTAAGGGTTCGTCGGAGTGGCCGGCAGTGTACTGCTTACGCACCGTGGGTGCGTAAGGGAGCGCCGGATCGGTTGGCCGAGCACTGCTTACGCACCGTGGGTGTGTAAGGGAGCGCGAGATCGGTTGGCTGAGCACTGCTTACGCACTGTGGGTACGCAAGGGACCGTCGGAGTGGCTAGTTGGGTACTGCTTACGCACTGTGGGTGCGCAAGGAAGCATCAAAATCGGCAAAACAGGCGTTGCTTACGCACTGTGGGTGCGTAAGGGTTCGTCGGAGTTGCCGGCTGAGCACTGCTTGCGCACCATGGGTGCGCAAGGGAGCGCCGGAGTGGCTGGCTGGGTACTGCTTAGGCATGGTCCCTGGGTTTGCTCAGTCATTTGTAATAACGCGCCCTGAGCGCGTTATTTCCGATAGGGTCTGTAGTGCCGGCAAGAAATAGCGTGCTGTGGAAGCGCTATGTTTGCACCTTGGGGCAATAGTGACGTCTGAACGCGTTATTTTCATCCGTTTCAGCGAATAACGCGCCACGAGCGCGTTATTTCCACTTGAACGTGTTTGGGGTAGGTTGAATAGCGCGTTCTGAGCTCGCTATGGGCGACCCAACTCCCCAGGGGGGCCAAAGCCTGAGAGTGCGATGGAATTTGGAAGTCACGTGGTAAAACGCGCGTGAATATGTGGACGCGTAAGGGAGTCCCCTTTTCACCTGTTTCGGGCGCGCTGACGCATCGCGGATGCGTAAGGTGGTGCCGGATTGGCTAAGTGGCCTCGACTCATTACAGACGGACTGCACGGACTGATTCAAATGAGCCCTGTTGTCATTAAAATGAGCCATCTGATGGATGCATCAAAATGATCGTTTTTGCTCTTCTTTCCTGTCATTCTCCTGTGCACAATCGAACTGTACTCATCAGTAATTGCGGACCCAGCGTGAAGGCAGAGTCAACAAGCAAGGTAAGGAGCGATTCAACGATGACAGTAGCTCTATATGACAGCCTGCTTGCCTGCAAGAATCAAGGTCAGACGCTGCACTTTGAGGCAATCAGTAACGTTGAACTGGCAGAGCTGACAGAAGTAGAATCTGTATCCCACGATGACGTGGCAAAATTGTTTGGTGTTTCAACAGCTGCCGTCGACGGCAAACGCGCGGCCTTTGGGTTGACCGAGGAGCAACGTTTTGATACCTTCATCGATTTAATCTGGCAATTCCAAGCCATGTCCAGTCTCTACTTTGCAGAACTTGACGAGAGCCAGCTGACAGTCCTTCGTAAACTGGAGTACGAATTAAACGAGTACGTGCGACGTCATGGCTTTGTACCTTCCCTTGTAAGCGTTCTCGATGAACTTCCTTACACCAAATCGCTACTCGAGCAATACCGAAACAATGGATAGTGCACTGTCCCGACACACATTCCATTCCATTCATATCCATATTTTTCCTGCTGTAGACCACTAAAAAGACCGTACCGCCACGGACTTAATGTCAGCGTGACGGTACGGTAGGAATGAGATATGTAACTGAGTCGGAAAGCAAGCCTGTAAGCCGAGTTCTGTGCTCCTGTGCTGCAGTCGGCATCTACGCGCCCGTATGTGGCATACACCACACGCGGCGCCCCCATGCCTCGCACGTTGGAGTGGCAATTATCTATCTAGGCGCACTGTTGCCAGTGTGCTCAAGCGACCTACCCGAGCGCGTGACGGGCAGCCACGTGCGCGCTCCTATCCGGTCTTGCTCCAGGTGGGGTTTACCTAGCCAACCTGTCTCCAGGCTGCTGGTGCGCTCTTACCGCACCGTTGCATCCTTGCCTGATCCGTTTGCACGGCCATCGGCGGTCTACATTTCTGTGGCACTATCCCTAGGATTGCTCCCGCCGGACGTTATCCGGCACCCTGCCCTATGGAGCTCGGACTTTCCTCCCGTGCGGCCTTTCGGCACTGCACCGGCAATTGCCCAGCTTACTTCCCGACACGAATTCAGCATCAATGAGTATATCTCAGATTGGGCGTTGGATTCAACCTACAAACATTTCATGTTCTGGAACGAATCTTAGGCAAACAGCGCCAAATTTGCGTCTCTACTCGCCATCAATCATCAGACGAGTCCCTTGGAGTCCCTTGGAGTCCCTTGGAGTCCCTTGAAGTGCCCTGAAATGCGTCAGATCCACTGAAATGGATCCTCCGCAACAGTTGTTACCCGAACCTCGATGCCAGTCCTCTCGCGAAGGTAATCTGCAACCTTGTCCAGGACCGGCACTTCAAGTGCCGCGTGCGTCGCGTCAACAATACTCAGTCCGTCATGCTGCGCTTCGGCAACCGTATGATGGTCGCAGTCGGCGGTCACCAGAACATCTGCGCCTTTGCGAATGGCTTGGCCCGCATACCTGCCACCGGATCCACCAAGAACTGCGACACGCTTTACGATTCTGTCCGCATCTCCCGAAAATCGGATGTGTGTCAGACCCAACTTGTCTTTCACGCTCGCCGCAAAGGTCTTCAAAGATGTCGGCTCAGGCAAATTGCCAATCCGCCCGATGCCACTCGCTTTGCCCATCAATTGAAGTGGATACAGGTCATAAGCTACTTCTTCATACGGATGCGCTTCTAACATCGCACGAACGACAGTTTCCACGAGGCGTTCAGGGACAATCGTCTCTAACCGTACTTCATCAGCCTGTTCCAGTTTGCCGGAGCGCCCTATGTATGGATGGGTGCCTTCCCCTGGCAGGAATGTGCCAGTGCCCTGCGTATTAAATGTGCAGTGGCTGTAAGCGCCAATGTGCCCTGCGCCTGCAGCGCACACGGCATCAAGGACCTTCGCATGACTGCCGTGCGGGACGAAGACGACGAGTTTGCGCAGTTGTTCATTTCGCGTACGCTCGAGAATTTCAACATCTTGCAAATCAAACATCTCAGCGAGGACATCATTGACGCCCCCCTCAGCAATGTCGAGGTTTGTATGGGCGTTAAACACCGCGAGGTCGGCAGAAATCGCTCGAGCCAGTGCACGTCCGCGGGCGCTTCCTGTATCAATGGATGTAAGCGGCCGAAACAGCATTGCGTGGTGCGTCACCAACATGTCCGCATGAATTCGCACGGCTTCCTCGATAACTGCCGGATAGGCGTCGAGCGCAACCAGCACTCGTGCAACAGGCCTGTCCATGCGTCCAACCTGTAGACCAATTCTGTCGCCGTCGAAGGCCAAACCAGGCGGGGCGAGTTCGTCCATGAAGCGCACAATGTCCGCAGCAGTCACACGTGGTGTCTCGTTTCGATTTACCGGGATACCGGACTCACTCATGCTTTGTCCTCCTTCAGCCAAGACTCCATTTCGCGTAAGTAGCCTGATATCTCCGCCCGCCGATCCGCTGTTGCATCTCCAGCTTCCGCCGGAAACCTGGTAAGGATTCCGTGAAAGTGTTCTCTGGCCTCTTCCACAGCCTGGCGCACAAGGCGATATTGCGGTGGAAACTGGTCTTCCCGGCCACGGGTCAAATTGATGGGACCAAATTCAAACGCCAGCCACCGCAAGCCACCGTCAATGAAGGACTGGTATTGCCGTTCAGTCGATGACGTGCTTGCAGTCTGTGCAAATATGAGTTGATAAACACGCCCGGACTCCTCTACCATCCGCTCGTCGAAAAGGAGGAAGCCCAGTCTTTTGAGTGTCTCACGAAGTCGCCCTGAAGCATTCATCGGTTGGAGCAGCAGCGCCTCAACACGGGTCAGCACATCTTGTCCACTCTCTAGAATTTCTGCAATCGTTGCGCCGCCCATACCTGCAATTATGACGGTGTCCACTTCTCCGGGCTTGACGACAGAAAGCCCACTGCCCAATCGCACGTCAATACTGGATTCCAGATGCACCGTCTGCACTTTACGCCGTGCCGTCTGATACGGCGCTTCGACAACGTCCCCGGCAATCACTGACTTCACACCACCAGATTGAACCAGATAGATGGGAAGCAAAGCGTGGTCAGTGCCGACGTCAAGAACGCGGGACCCTGGACGAACCCAGGCTGCAAGTTGCATTAACCGTGGAGATAACCCAATCAGGTCTTGATGATTTTTCAAACTGCATTGACTCCTTCTACATTTACCCTTTGGTACGCTGGCGCACGTTCGTCTTCTTCAGTCGTCTTCTTCAGTCGTCTTCTTCAGTCGTCTTCTTCAGTCGTCTTCTTCAGTCATCTTCTTCAGTCATCTTCTTCAGTCATCGCGCCACACAGACTGGCCACTTACATTGTACTTGGCGCGGGCAAAAACTTCACGCACTGCAGACCGCCACTCACGACGTGTGGACGGGGATGCGAAACCCGTCGCGTTCATGTCCAATAGCTTGGCCACCGCGAGCGCACGAGGCAAGTGATAATCGCTCGTCACGACGATGGCGGACTTGAATCCGTGTCGCTCCATCACCATCTGGCTGTTGCGCAGATTCTCCCATGTGTCCGTTGAAGTCACCTCCTGGAGGATGACTTCCGGTGGAACCCCGTTCATGACTAGGTAACGGTGCATGGAACTCGACTCAGATACCGTTTCATCTTCGCCCTTGCCGCCACTGACGATGAAGTATTGCACGTAACCAACTCTGTACAAGTGCAGCGCCGCCCGCAGCCTCCCTGACAGCACCTTTCCTGGATGGTAGCCTCGTGTGTAAGCGCCGAGCACGATGGCGACATCCGCCGTTTCCGGACGCACACTTAGCCCACGTCGCTTAAGCGAGCGGGCTGCGTCTGCCAGGCTCATGAGAGCCACGAACGTCACGAGGATGAGGCCAAAAACAGCAGTAAGAATTGTCGCGAACACTCCGTCACCCCCGACATGGGCGGAGCAGACAGTAAGCAGACGCCTTGCAGTCCGCTCCACTATATTGTACGGGGGATGACGCCCAATTAGACTTGGGCACTAGCAACCCAGCTGACGAGCAATCACCAGACGTTGAATCTCGGAAGTACCTTCACCAATTTCAATCAATTTGGCATCGCGAAGGTGACGCTCCACCGGATATTCCTGCATGTACCCGTTGCCGCCAAGAACCTGGATGGCCTGGTTACAAGCTGCGGTGCACATTTCCGAAGCAAACAGTTTGGCGTACGACGCTTCCATGCTGTAGGGCCGCCCCTGGTCTTTCAACCAGGCAGCTTTCAAGACCGCGTTTCTCGCAAGGTCGATGTGCATCGCCATATCCGCCAGCTTGTGCTGAATCGCCTGAAAACGGGAGATGGATTGGCCAAATTGTTTCCTCTGCTTGGCGTAATCCAGCGCCGTCTCAAAAGCCGATTGTGCGATTCCCACGGCCAGTGCCGCAATGGCAACACGTCCGCCATCGAGTGTGGATAAAAACTGCTTGAATCCCGCATTAACCGGTCCGAGCAGATTGTCTGCTGGAACACGGACGTTCTCGAGAATCAGTTCGACGGTGTTCGATGCGCGCATGCCCATTTTTGCATACGGACTGCTTGTTGAAAATCCAGGCGTGTCCGTCGGTACAATGAACGCACTGATTCCCTGATTGTCCTTATCGGTAACGGCCGTGAGTACAACCGTGCTCGCGTAGCCACCATTTGTAATGAAAATCTTGTTCCCGTTGATGACCCACTCATCTCCGTCAAGAACGGCGGTAGTGCGCGTTCCACCAGCATCTGAGCCGGCACCGGGTTCTGTCAAACCAAAGGAGCCGATTCCATCACCGGACGCGAGCGGGGTAAGGTATTTCTGCTTTTGAGCTTCTGTGCCGTATAAGAGCAGCGGGACACACGCTAGGGATACGTGGGCCTCGTAGCTGAGTCCTGTGCCGCCACAGGCGCGACCAATCTCTTCTACGGCCAAGCAGTAACTGATGTTGTCTGCTCCCGCCCCGCCGTACTCTTCGGGAATCGGCAAACCGAGGAAGCCAAGCTTGCCCATTTTTTGAAAAACCTCAATAGGAAAGCGAGAGTCCTTGTCCAATTGCGCTGCTATCGGTGCGATTTCAGCTTGTGCGAAGTCGCGCACTGTGTCACGAATCAATCGCTGTTCATTCGTCAAATCAAGGTCCAACCAATACCCCTCCTCATTTTCGCAACCACTATTATACGCGGATGACCTCCGAAAGAAAACGCTTCCATCCAGAGACCGTGAATGGTAAATGCATGCATACAAAAAGGGCCAAAGAGGCCCGAGTGGGTAACCCTCACGACACTCAGTTACTGGTCGAGCCGGACAGAGACGCACTTTGCCGGGTCGACCAAAAATCCGCTGAGGCTGTCTGATATCCTGTCAGCGCAGACCTCAAGCGATGTACTCGGGAGAGAATGCAAGAGGCTGCGCTGCAGCGATATGGTTACTCGAGGAAATCTTTCAAACGCTTACTGCGGCTTGGGTGACGCAGTTTGCGTAGTGCCTTTGCTTCAATTTGGCGAATGCGTTCACGTGTAACACCGAACACCTTCCCCACTTCTTCAAGTGTGCGCGTCCGTCCGTCATCAAGCCCAAACCGCAGTCGCAACACGTTCTCTTCACGCTCTGTCAAGGTATCAAGGACGTCTTCGAGTTGCTCTTTGAGCAACTCATACGCCGCGGCGTCCGCAGGTGCGAGTGCCTCGTCATCCGGGATAAAGTCTCCGAGATGAGAATCATCTTCTTCGCCAATTGGCGTTTCGAGCGATACAGGCTCTTGTGCGATTTTTTGAATCTCCCGCACCTTTTCTGCACTAAGGTCCATCTCCGCTGCAATTTCTTCTGCGGTTGGTTCACGCCCGAGTTCCTGCAGTAGTTGCCGGGAAATCCGGATGAGTTTATTGATGGTTTCCACCATATGAACCGGAATCCGAATGGTTCTTGCTTGGTCAGCAATCGCCCTCGTGATGGCTTGTCGAATCCACCAGGTTGCATACGTACTGAACTTGTATCCCTTGCGGTAGTCGAACTTTTCAACGGCCTTAATCAGACCGAGATTTCCCTCCTGAATCAGGTCGAGAAACAGCATTCCGCGCCCGACATAGCGCTTCGCGATACTCACGACTAGTCGCAAATTGGCTTCGGCAAGGCGACGTTTGGCTTCTTCGTCCCCGTCTTCGATGCGCTTCGCCAATTCAATCTCCTCAGCGGCTGACAACAGCGGCACACGGCCGATTTCCTTAAGATACATGCGAACGGGATCACTAATTTTGACACCGGGCGGCATGCTCAGGTCATTCAAGTCGATGCGCTCATCGTCCGCTGGCCCTTCTTCATCGTTCTCACTGTCTGAATCCTCATCGCGTTCATTCAAAATATCAATGCCAAGTTCCGACAGTTGATCGAAAAACTCGTCAAGTTGGTCCGGATCGAGGTCATGTTTAGCGAGGCGCTTGACTATCTCTGTGTATGTCAATGAGCCACGCTTTTTACCCAGCGTTGTTAATGCGGCTTTGTCATCCTGAAGGGTAAGTCCACGGTCCTCGCGGGCCTCTTCCGTTACGTCTTTCATTCGTCCCCGCCTCCTTTACCCGGGAATCCGCGTCGCCCTAAGCCTGCGGTGTCCTGTACCGGGTAATTTCGTGCTGCAAATTCTCTACTTCTTGTCTATACATCATCACTCGCTCTGCGTCTCCCGCGAGTGTTACCTCAACGAGTTCCTGCAGTTTATTTCTGTATCTGCTCTCCAGTTCCTGCAATCGCAGCGAGCGTAGACAATCCATCAACAATGCCTCGTCAAACTCCGACTCCTCGCCCACCGCGAGTGAAGCTGCCAATCGGCGTAAGTTGGGGTCTTCAAGGCTTTCCACAAAACTCACAGGTGTTCCTTCTCGGTGTTCCGTTCGAAAGGCATACAATCTCGCTAAGAGTGCGGTTTGCTCCGGTAAAGGTAATGCCATGACTTCATGTTGCAAAAGCCAATCCAGCGTTTGTGGATAAAGCAGTAAGCTCTGCAGGATATGGTTTCCCGCTCGAACTTCAGCGGTGAGCACCGGTGTACTTAATGCAGTGCTCTCGCGCTCGGATTTATTGACATCACGACGACGAGAGGTCTTGGCAATCGCCCGCAGTTCCTGCTCCAGAGCTTCCGGAGACACGTGGAACTCCTGTGCCAGTCGCTGCACCTCTTCGCTTCGTTCGATTGGGGAAGCACGTTCCCCAAGCAGTGATAACACTTGACGCATATACTCAGTACGTCCGGCCGGGCTTTCCAGGTTTGCCTTCTTGCGCGCCGCGTCAATGAGAAATTGTACTTCCGTAAGCGTCTTGACCTGGAATTGTCTGACAAACGTTGCAGCACCATACTGACGTGCGAAATCGTCTGGATCCATCCCATCGGGAAACTGAACCACCCGGCACTCGAGACGTTCCTCGCGGGCCAAATTC
Organism: Alicyclobacillus curvatus; assembly: GCA_017298655.1. Classification (GTDB taxonomy): domain Bacteria; phylum Bacillota; class Bacilli; order Alicyclobacillales; family Alicyclobacillaceae; genus Alicyclobacillus_B; species Alicyclobacillus_B curvatus. Next base: position 349,567 of record CP071184.1, on the reverse strand, counting down.
AGCACCTTTACAGTGGCTCGCTGTCCAGCTTCATCGCCGTCGTAGGCGATGGTCAGTCTGTCTGAATAGCGCTTCAAGGCTCGCACGTGGTCTTCCGTAAGTGCAGTCCCCATACTGGCGACGCCCGATTTCAACCCGGCTTGCCAGGCCGAGATGACATCCATGTAGCCTTCGAAAATGACCGCCGTCTGTGTCTGCCTTATAGACCGTTTCGCCATGTGCAGGTTGAACAAGACGCTGCTCTTGTGAAAAAGTGGCGTCTCCGGCGAATTCAAGTACTTTGGTTTCGCTTCTTTCTGCAGTGCCCGCCCACCAAACGCAACGACCTGACCCCGACCGTCACAAATGGGAATCATCACGCGACCCCGAAATCGGTCGACAATCCGTGCACCAAGAGCGACAACCAATCCACAATCCACCAACAGTTCTGGTTCAAACCCACGCTTCATCAAAAACTCAACCAAGCGGCGTTCTGAGTTCGGTGCGAACCCGAGACGAAACTCGGCCATCGTGGTTTTTGAAATTCCTCGGTTTTCCAAATACGTTAGGGCTTGCACACCAGCACTTGAATTCATTAGAATATAGCTATAGTATTTCGCTGCAAGCTCATGCGCTTCCTTCATTCGTGTATGGCGATCCGTTTGAGTGGCCGAAGGCATTTGTTCTTCGAGCGACTCAGGAACTTGGATATTCGCCCGTTCAGCAAGGCGCACGACGGTTTCAGCAAACGTCATTCCTTCAATATCCATGACAAAACGAATGACAGTTCCACCTGCACCGCACCCGAAACAGTAATACATCTGTCTGTCAGGGGAAACGGAAAAGGACGGACTTCGTTCATTGTGAAATGGACATAGGCCGACGTATGAACGCCCAGAACGCCGAAGTTGGACATACTCCCCAACAACGTCAATGATGTCGATTCGCTGTCTTAACGTCTCGACAAACTCATCTGGGATTTGCCCCATCCCATCACCTTCTTGATTTGGCTCAAACTGTTGCTTCGGACATGGGATGAAGTAGAGGTAACAAATCGAGTGTTCCGCTACTATTGAAAAGTATTCTACAAAGAACTTCACTTTCCTCCTTCGTTTCGAAAATCATCCAAGCTAACTCGCCATCGTTCGACATTTAGGCGATTTCCTGCCCCACACCACTTTTTGAAACAACCTCTAGTATCGACTGCCACAACCAAATTTATCCTCACGATGTTCCCTGCATTCAAGTGTATGGGACTCTGTCAACCCTTATGATGTTGGTTCCCGAAAAAAAAGGGAGACCGCGTTCCGATCTCCCATCATATGTTCGTAGGCAGTTATTTGAGAGTGCCAACAACTCCAGCTGGTTTCGGTGCTGATTTCGCAAGGGCTGCATGCGCAGCTGCAAGACGTGCCAACGGAACACGAAACGGCGAGCAACTCACGTAGTTCAGACCCGTGTCGTGACAAAACTTAATGGACCGTTTCTCACCGCCGTGCTCACCGCAGATGCCAACCTTCAGATTGGGCCGGGTTCTCCGCCCACGTTCCGTTCCGAGCGCCACCAACTGTCCGACCCCATCCACGTCAAGGACCTGGAAGGGATTGTGTTCGAGCACGCCGCTCTCGACGTACTGGTGCAAGAACTTTCCTTCCGCGTCGTCTCGACTGTAACCGAATGTGGTTTGTGTCAAGTCGTTGGTCCCAAACGAGAAGAACTCCGCCTCCCCCGCAATCTCATGGGCTGTCAGCGCGGCTCTTGGAACTTCAATCATCGTTCCGACGGGGCAAGCCAGGTTTGTGCCTGTCTCTGCCTCGACCGCCTGGCGGACCTCGTCGACCATCACGCGCAACCGCCGAAGCTCCTCCACATGACCAACGAGCGGGATCATAATCTCAGGTACCGGATGACGCCCCTCCTGCAGCAATTGCGCTGTAGCCTGGAAGATGGCACGGACTTGCATCTCGTAAACCTCCGGATGGGTAAGTCCAAGCCGACAACCCCGGTGGCCGAGCATGGGGTTTTGCTCGTGCAGCTCACGGACTCGGCGCAGCATATACGTGGTTTCTGCGAGTTCGCGTGCTATCCCCTGGTCATCTGGGTGTATATGGTGATGCTCTTCGAGCGTCACTTGTTTGGCAATCAGCTTTTCAAGGTTTGGCAGAAACTCGTGAAGCGGCGGGTCCAGCAAACGGATGGTAACAGGGAGTCCATCCATCGCCTTGAGGATGCCGTAGAAATCGCCCTGTTGCATCGGCAGCAGCTCATCGAGGGGCTTTTGTCGGTCTTCGGAGGAATCTGCGAGAATCATGGCCTGCACCACCGGCACCCTGTCTGAAGCCATAAACATGTGTTCGGTTCGGCACAGCCCAACTCCTTCCGCGCCAAAGTCCCGCGACTTCGCAGAATCCTCGGGGTTATCCGCATTGGCACGAACCCCTAGTTCGCGGAACTCATCGGCCCATTCGAGTAGTTGGTTGAGTTCATCCGATAACTCAGGTTCCACCAGCGGCACCGTGCCGACAATCACACGTCCCGTGGCACCGTCGATGGAGACCATGTCTCCTTCGCGCAGTTCAATGCCTCCGATGTGGGCGACCCTCGCTGTACCGTCAATGTACAAGGCGTCACAGCCGCAGACGCACGGTTTCCCCATGCCGCGTGCAACAACAGCCGCATGACTGGTCATGCCGCCGCGGCTTGTCAGAATGCCTTCTGCAGCCAGAATGCCATGGATATCTTCAGGCGTTGTCTCCGTGCGGACGAGCAGGACCCGCTCGCCGTTTTGCCTGCGGACCTGCGCCTCATCCGCTGTAAAAGCCACCCGTCCAGACGCTGCGCCGGGCGAGGCAGGCAGACCGGTGCCTACGACTTGGACCTCTGCACCCGGATCAATGCGCGGGTGAAGGAGTTGATCGAGCTGATCGGGATCGACCCGCAGCACTGCCGTCTCCCGGTCAATCACGCCTTCTTCGACGAGTTGGACGGCGATTTTCACGGCTGCTTCGGCAGTACGCTTCGCGTTGCGCGTTTGGAGCATGAACAAGCGCCCCTGCTGAATGGTAAACTCAATGTCCTGGACATCCTTGTAGTGTTGTTCAAGGGTGTTACAAAGTTCGAGGAACTGTTTATAGACAACCGGCATGTCTTGCTCAAGGTGAGCAATGGGTTGTGGTGTGCGGATACCAGCAACGACATCTTCCCCTTGTGCGTTCATCAGGTATTCACCAAACACCCCGCGCCATCCGGTGGAGGGATTGCGTGTGAACGCCACGCCCGTGCCAGAATCGTTGCCTAGATTGCCGAACACCATTGCCTGAACATTCACCGCCGTGCCGAGCTCATGAGGAATTTCGTGCACCTTCCGGTAGACCTTCGCCCTGGGGTTATCCCACGACGAGAACACGGCGCCGATAGCCATGTACAGCTGCGTAAACGGATCTTCCGGGAAGGCTTCACCTGTTTCCCGCTGTACAAGCACCTTATACTGGCGAATGACTTGTTCGACGTCCGCTCCGCGAAGTTCCTGGTCCGTCTTCACACCGGCGTCTGCCTTGACGTCTTCGAGAATCTGCTCGAAACGCATGCTGTGGATGCCGAGCACGACGTCACCGAACATTTGAATAAAGCGGCGGTGACAATCGTATGCGAACCGTTCATCCCCGGTTTCTTCTGCCAATGCCTTGACTGTTGAGTCATTCAATCCAAGGTTCAGAACCGTATCCATCATCCCTGGCATCGAGATGGGTGCTCCTGAACGTACGGAAACCAAAAGCGGCGGGTTGCTGCCAAACTGGCGACCGGTCAGCGCTTCTACACGTCTCATGGCCCCTGCGACCGCATCCTTCATGTCGTCCGTCAATTCTCCCTGCTTGCCATACGCGTGGCAAGCTGCTGTGGGCATCGTAAATCCGGGCGGGACCGGAAGACCAACGCGAGTCATCTCGGCGAGGTTTGCGCCTTTACCACCTAAGACGTACTTGTCCGGAGCCTCTACTTCGTCAAACCCATACACCCATTTCGTGCTCACCTGACAGTCCCCCTTTTCGCTACAAATTCAAGTACAACCCCTGCAGTCTCCTCAACGGCTTTGTCACTGACATCAATGCACGGACAACCCAGACGCTTCATCACCGACTCTGCGTACTCAAGCTCCGTGAGGATGCGCTCCTCACTCGCATATGTGGCTTCGCCCGTCAAACCGAGCGACTTGAGGCGTTCCTTGCGAATCATGTTTAACTTGTCAGGACGAATCGTCAGGCCAATCACCTTCTTTTTATCCTGCAAGCGAAACAACTGTTCTGGCGGTGTCACTTCGGGAACAAGAGGAACATTCGCCACCCTTAAGCCGCGGTGGGCAAGATACATCGAAAGTGGTGTCTTGGAGGTTCGTGACACCCCAATTAGAACGACGTCAGCTCGTTCAAGTCCCCGCGCGTCGCGACCATCGTCATACTTGACAGCAAACTCAATCGCCTCGACTCGCTTAAAGTAGTCTTCGTCCAGTTGGTGCACCAGCCCGGCTTTTCGTGCAGGCGGCAGGCCGAGCTCCTGCTCAAACACGTCAAGCACGGGCCCCATGATGTCAATAATTTGCACACCGGCTTCGTGCGCTTTGTCGAGCAGGTGCTCGCGAAGCTCCGGCACAACGACGGTGAACGCGACGATACCATGTTCCTCCTTCGCACTTTGGACGACTTCATCAAGGACGGTCTTTTCATGGACATGAGACACGCGGCGCAAGTCTACTTGCCCCCCGTCAAACTGACTTGCAGCGGCACGAATGACAAACTCTGCAGTTTCTCCAACGGAGTCAGAAACGATATAGACGATTGGTGTACCGGACATCCTCATAAAACCCTCCTCTATGTAGTTGGCGCCAGATTCGCTGTGTTAGATTTCGTGATACTGTCCGAGTTCTACAAACGCTCGCGTAATGGTGGTTTTGCTGATGCGGCCAATCACTTCGACATTCTCACGCGAGTCGGGCCGCTTCGGTGTCACAGGCAAGGAATCCACCTGGTGGCGCATCATCAGCAGCGCCGCATCGTAAAGGGACGCATCGGAACCCACGGTAATGACGTTTGGCAGTCGCGTCATCGCGAGGTTGACCGGCAGCTCATGGATGTTCCCGCCGCCAATCGCCACCTTCAACAAGTCTTTTCGCGACACAACCCCTTGGAGAAATCGCTCTTTGAGCACAATGAGTGACCCCACATCTTCCATAAACATCGTCACCACGGCGTCGTACACGGACACCGTCTCCTGCACCACAATCGGTACCGATTGGTAGTCGGAAACCCGCATTCGAGCCAGTGCATCACCAAACAAATCGGCATTTTTCTTGCCACTATAAAAATATCCGACGCGAGGCCTGGCTTCGACGAATCCAGCCATCGTCAGAATGGATAGGTCAGGTCTCAAGGTGGCCCTTGTCAGTGAAAGCATCTCTGCAATGTGTTCGCCGGTAATGGGACCGTGATTCTTGACGATCTCGATAATGGTTTCCTGTCTCTTCGTCAATTCGATTGGAATCACCCCCGTTTCAATGTGCCATACTAATTCGGAATACGACACAAATAATATATCATAATTACCACAATCTCAATACACACATGCACAGGTACAAAAAATGGAACCCGTAGCTGCGTGCAGCCAGGGTTCCATTTATGAACTCCAAAGTTCGTCGATACTGTCAACGAAATCACGGGATTTTAGGGAGAGTCCGCCGTAGTCATGTAGCTGCAGCCGCAGCACCTTCCGAATCGCATCCTCCGTGACAGAGCCAAGCTTTACGGTTCCAATGCGCTCCCAAGGAACCGTGCTGAACTGTGCGAGTACGCGCGGTACGCTAAGAGGGACAGGAATCGCGGGGTTGCGGCCGGCCCCAGAGGTCACATCTCGACCTGAGGGCAGGTCGCCTAAGGACGTCGCTGTTCGTCCGGAACTCGTCCCTTGCTGAGAACCTCCCGCTGCAGAATCTTGCCGACTTACCGCCAGACACGATGAACAAACGAAGCCACCGTCACCAGGCAAATAATACGCCGTTTCACCGCCGGCAGGGTCACCCCCGAGCGGTTCACCGCAGCGGACGCATCGGTCCCAGCGGGGACTTGCACCGAGCAAGCGAAGCACCTTCGCTTCCCAAATTCGGGCAATGATTTGCGGCTTGTCACGCATGTCACGAAGTCTGTCCAGTGCTGCGCCAAACCACCGATAGACGGCCTCGCTGCCGTTCGGACGTTCTTCGCTGCAGGCTGCTACAAGCTCACAAAAGTAAGCCCCGTAGGCAGCGAGCTGTAATTGCTCGCGTACCTTCCGGTATGAATCTACAACTTCAAGTTGTTGAATGTTCCCCATACCACGCCCTTGATAAAGGGTATACATCGCCTTTACGCAGAGCTGAACACCACCAGCCAGACGACTTTGCGGTTTTTTGGCACCCCGCGCCATAGCGGCTATCGTTCCGCTTGGTGTCAGCAGCGTAACAATGGCGTGTGTCTCCCCGTAAGGTAGAGTACGGATGACATACGCCTCCGTGTTGTACAGCACTACCTCGACCGCCCCTCGGACTGGTCGCGGCACCCGGTCAGGTCTCGTCTACGTCAATTTCCCTAAGTTCCGGTTCCTGCTGTTCGCTTTCTTGCACAAGCGTTTGGTGACGCTTGTACAGCAGGTATGCGTCGATGTCACCTGTCAAGGTGAAGTAGCGCCATGAAAACTCCCGCACCGAAATCATCCCCTCCGAAGAAGACGTTCTTTCAGACGACTTTCAGCTGCGTGGTGTTCAGGGGTGCCTCACCTTATAGAGTCCCGCTGCCAGATATCGATATACTATGAATCAGGTACCAGTCACGTTTTTGCAACCGATTGCACCAAGGAGCAGTATCAGGCATCCACTGCCCGCTATCTGTCTTCGCGGAAACCGAAACGGTGCAACAGGCTTGGGTCATTTCGCCAGTCTTTCTTGACCTTGACCCACAGCTCCAGGTACACCTTGTTCCCAAGAAGTCCCTCGAGCTCTTGTCTCGCCATCTGTCCAACCTTCTTTAGCATGGCGCCGCGTTTTCCGATAAGAATGCCTTTTTGGCTGTCCCGCTCGGTATAGATGATGGCGTGTGCATAGACGACACCTGACGTCTCCCGTCGTTCAAGCTGCTCGATGTCCACCATAACCGAATGCGGCACTTCTTCCTGTGTCAGACGCAGGACCTTTTCGCGAATAATCTCAGCAATGATGAAGCGCTCCGGATGATCGGTGACCATTTCGTCTGGATAGTACTGTGGCCCTTCCGGAAGATACTTCACAAGCGCGTGCCGCAGCACGTCAAGTTGGGTGCCATCTCGTGCCGACACCGGAATCATCTCGGCAAACTCCATTTCCTTCGAGAGTGCGTCCATCATGACGAGGACATTTGGTTTGTCGACGGCGTCCACTTTGTTGAGAATACAAAGTACCGGCGTGTCAATGCCCTTGAGCTTCTCGAGAATAAACGCGTCACCGGCGTGATTGGGCTCGGTTACGTCACACACCCAGCAGACCACGTCCACTTCTTTCAAGGTGCTTTCGGCGGTTTCAACCATAAATTCGCCAAGGCGGTGCTTGGGTTTATGGATACCGGGGGTGTCAATGAACACAACCTGCGCATCTTCGGTTGTCAGAACACCTCGAATCTGGTTTCGCGTTGTCTGCGGTCGATGCGACATAATGGCAATCTTTTGACCCACCAGGGCGTTTAGCATCGTCGACTTGCCGACGTTCGGCCGACCAATGAGCGCTACAAATCCAGACCGGAATGTCTCCTTCTGGTTAGTTATCATGATGCTTTCTCCTTTCAACCTGTCGGAGCCCACTCGTGACTCCCCACACAATCAGTAAGACAATTCCCACTGCGCTTTGTGCCGCCCCAATCAGGTTTGCGCGTGTCAGCAGCAAAAAATGCCACGGCCACGTATCCGCAAGCAGCAGAACTGCAACGGCAATGGCACCAACACTCGAGACGAGGACGGCAGCTGCAGATGCATCTTTTGCCCATTTAGCGAGTTCATGGTAATTTCCCGCTGTCGCCAAATCCGTCAAATGCTCAACGGCTGTGTTGAGCAGCTCAATCGACATCACCAGAGCAATCGTCAAGATGGACACCGTGACCAGTACAGTGGACGGCCGGACGCACAAATTCCAAACAAGGACAGCCGTACCGGCTGTCCAGTGAATGCGGAGATTGCGTTGTAACCGCAGGCTGCGAACGGCTCCTTGCCTGGCAAACTTGAACGCAAACAGCAGACTCTTTCGCCATTTTACCGCTTCGCGCTCCAGCCTGTCATTGTCGTCGGTGCTCTGTGCCGGCACGCTTTAGTCACTCCCCGGAAGTGTGGCGTCTCGCCGTAACCCTACTTCCTCCAACACCTGCTCTTGAATCCTCGTCATTTCAGCCTCTGCAGGCTCGTCCTGATGGTCATAACCAAGCAGGTGCAAGAACCCGTGGACGAGCAGAAAGCCCATTTCTCGTTCCGGCGAGTGCCCATACTCTTGTGCCTGGCGCAGAGCCGTCGGCACACTGATGACGAGGTCCCCGAGCGGCTCGAAGTCGAGCTCCGCGAAATCCGTGAAACCGTCGTCGTCGCCCTCGCGCAGCGCAAACGACAGGACATCCGTAGGTCTGTCCACGTTGCGATATGTGTTATTGAGTTCATGAATCTCTTCATCGGTCACAAGCGACACGGAGACTTCACCAGTCACATCAAGCTGACGTGCAGCTTCTCCAAGTATGCGCAGAACAAATGCAGTATCCACGTCAAGGCCCTGTGGCAGCGGGCAGCGGATATCGAGATCGACTTCTATACCAGCCGTCATTTCGCGACTTCCTTTCGAATTTTGTCCGGGTCGGGATATTCAATCCGGGAGTGGTAGATGCCCTTTAAGGTTTTCATAAAGGCCCCGACCATTGCATCCAGGTCTTGCAAGGTGAGGTCACACTCATCCAACTGCCCATCCTGCAAGCGGTCGCGAATAATCTTTCGGATTACACCTTCCACACGCCCGGGTGTGGGCTTTTGCATGGCCCGAACTGCCGCTTCGACAGCGTCGCAAACCATCAGGATGGCATTCTCGCGCGTCTTTGGCTTCGGGCCGGGATATCTGTAGTCGTCGACCTGGACCGATCCGTTCTTGTCCTGCTCCCTCGCCTTGTTGTAGAAGTACCACAGGATGGTAGTTCCGTGGTGCGTTGCGCAGATGTCGCGAATCGGCTTTGGCAGGCCGGCTTTTTCGAGCATAGCGAGTCCATCGGTCACATGTGACGTGATAATCAGATGACTGAGGCTCGGCGCAATCTTGTCATGCGGATTTTCCTTCGTCATTTGATTCTCCACAAAAAACATCGGCCGTCGCATTTTGCCAACGTCGTGGTAATATGCGCCGACGCGGCAGATGAGCGGATCGGCACCGACAATTTCCGCAGCAGCTTCAGCCAGATTACCGACAATCAGGCTGTGATGATAGGTTCCAGGCGCTTCCATCAGCAACTTTTTCAGCAGTGGATTACTCGGATTCGAGAGCTCGAGCAGCCGAATCGGCGTGAGCAGTCCGAACGCCGTTTCAAAAAACGGCAGGATGCCCATGGTGAGAATGGCACTCAGAAGACCATTGAGCCCGCCAAGTCCAAGGCGAACCCACGTCTGGTGAAAATCCACGCCGTCTCCCGGTGCGAGCAGCTGCATGGCCAAAATCGCAATCATGTTCATCAGCGACACGAGGAATCCCGCTCTCATGAACGTGCCGCGATGCGTCACGCGCTCCACGCTGTAGGCCCCAATGAGAGAGCCCACGACGGCGATAAACGTGAACCAGAAGTCGTACCCCATGGCAACGCCAAACAGCAGTGACAAGTAAAAGCACGTCACAACCGCCAGTGACGCATCCACAATGACAGTAATCAACATGGCCCCCATCGAAATGGGCATCACGTAAGCGGCGGAAGCCGGGCCGCCGCCATTGATGACATCCTTTGTCAGTAAAATAAGGACCGCCATCAAGGTGAGAATCAGCGTCAAAATCAACAGCCGCAGGTTGTCCACCCGCCGCCGGACTGGGCGATGCTCGATGTAAATACGAAGCAAGCCGACTGCAATCAACATGAACAGTGCAAATCCGACAAGAACCCCGTAATGTGGCTGGTTACCGTATAACCCAACATCTTTTAACTCAGAGATGATGGTATCGGAAATGATTTCACCTTTGGAGACAATCACGTCACCTTGATGAATATACGTGGCAGGGACCTGCTCTGCGGCCAGTTGACGCTGTCGGTCAGTGGCCTGTTTCTGATACACCATGTTCGGCGACAGGACGCTCGTGACGACATCTTGGACCACGAGGCGGGAAACGTGATCGAGATTATAGTTCAACATCTGCCTATCGACCAAGAGCGACGCCTGGCTCATTGAGTTCTGCGTAAATTGTTGATCTAGGAGGGCCTTAATGATGCCGTCCGACACGCTCTGCAGCGTGCCAATCTGTTGCGGGTCGAGTCCGATGAGAACCTGCAGCGTCGACGGAGACACCTTTTTCGGCGCTACCGCCTGAAGCTGCTGTAACCTTGCTGCGGTCGACAACGATGTATTGCTGACGACCTGCGTCGCGGTCTGATAAAGCTTGTCTGCGTTTTGTACCGCCTGCGTTTCCACCTCTGCAGACTGCGTGTATATCGGTTGCACCCGTTGCATCGCTTGGTCGCGGCTTTGCTGCGTCTTTAAAGTATCCACTGCCGTGATAGGCGAGCGAATTGTCACAGGACTTGTCTGATGCAGTTGAAAGTTGTACCGCGGCGGCAGAACGGTCCCGATAAGGACAATGTACAAAACGACACCGAGCGTCACGTACAGACCGTGGCGCACCCTCTTGCCTTCTCGAAAGCTTTCATCGTCTAACAATTGTCGGATGGCCAGCATCCATCTTGACCACATACTTAAAGATCCCTTCGTCTATCAGCTCTAAATCCGGTCTTCAAACCGACCGTTTGAGATTCGGTCCAGAGACCTGCCGATGTCGCTGGTTCAGGTCTGCAGCGGCCCATTCGGACTCGCACTCAGCCTGTCGTACGCCTCAATGATCTTCTGAACCAAGTGGTGCCGAACGACATCCGCTCCGGTGAAGTAGTGAAAATTTATGTCAGGAATCGCGGTCAGTATCTGGGCTGCCTGGATTAACCCCGACGGACGTCCACGGGGCAAGTCAATCTGCGTGACATCACCCGTAATCACCATCTTTGAGCCAAACCCGAGTCTCGTCAAAAACATCTTCATCTGTTCGATAGTCGTGTTTTGTGCTTCGTCCAGGATGACGAACGAGTCATCCAGTGTGCGTCCGCGCATGTATGCGAGCGGCGCAATTTCGATGTTTCCCCGCTCCAACGCACGTCCGACCTGCTCTGGGCCATACAAGTCATAGAGCGCATCGTAAACGGGTCGAAGATAAGGGTCGACTTTCTCCTGCAGGTCTCCCGGCAAAAAACCGAGATTCTCGCCAGCTTCTACAGCTGGCCTTGTCAACACAATCCGCTTTACGTCGCCGCGTTTCAGCGCCATCACGGCCATTGCTACAGCCAAGTAGGTCTTGCCCGTTCCAGCGGGCCCAATTCCAAAGACGATGTCGTGCTTCCGAATGGCGTCCACATAGCGACGCTGACCGAGGGTTTTGACCCGAATCGGCTTACCGCGAACGGTGACAGCAACTTCTTCTGTATAGAGTGGCACCAAGGCGTCAATATCACCATCTTTTGCCAGTTCAATAGCGTAGCGATAGTCGCCTTCAGACAAATGTACGCCTAACTGCGCCAACTGTGTAACAGCCCGCAAAATGGCGTACATCTGATTGACGGATTCTTCACTTCCAGACAAACTGACTTCAGTTCCACGCGTGGTGACCTTTGACGCGAACGCGTCGTCCAGCAGACATAACAGCGCATCGTTCGGTCCAAGCACCGCTACTGCCTCATCATTGTTTGCAAATGACCACTTTCGAACGATGATGTCTTGCGTCAAAAGGGCACCCACTCCTCATCAAAGATGATCTATTTCACGACCTAAA